>NZ_BAXL01000015.1:0-133378 GCF_000698185.1 Geomicrobium sp. JCM 19055 | reverse complement strand
GACACCGGACCGCGGTGCAAGACACCGGGACCGCGGTGCAAGACAACAGGACCACGTCAATGTTTTAGTCCTCATGACCAACAAAACGCCTTCAAAGTTCACTTTGAAGGGCGTTTCCGAATTATAATGTCTCTTGTTTTTCAGCTTGGAACGTATCGAGGAGTGACCGTACTTCATCTGTTGAACTTGAGTTCATCAGTTGATTTCTTAACTCACTTGCTCCGCGGAAATCGCGTACATAGATTTTGAAGAAGCGGTGAAGCGGTTTAAAGGCACGGGATTCAATCTCGTGGTATTTGTCGTGGAGGTCAAGTTGCAACCTGAGCAGATCGAGTAACTCTTCACTGCTATGCTCTCTAGGCTCTTTTTCAAATGCAAATGGGTTCGTAAAGATGCCTCGTCCAATCATGACACCGTCGACTCCGTACTTCTCAACGAGTTCTAAGCCGACTTGGCGGTTAGGAATATCACCATTGATCGTCAATAGTGTATCAGGTGCAATCTCATCTCGGAGCTTTTTGATCTCCGGAATGAGCTCCCAGTGTGCTTCGACTTTGCTCATTTCCTTCTTCGTACGTAAATGAATAGACAAGTTCGCAATGTCCTGCTTTAGTACATGTGTTAACCACTCACGCCATTCATCCACATACGTATAGCCAAGTCTCGTCTTCACGCTTACAGGCAGTCCGCCAGCTTTGGCTGCTTGAATGAGTTCAGCAACGACGTCTGGACGTCGAATTAATCCGCTTCCTTTTCCGTTCCCTGCCACATTTTGAACCGGGCAGCCCATATTAAGGTCGATTCCTTTAAATCCTTCTTTTGCCATGCCGATACTAATTTCCTCGAAGAATTCAGGCTTGTCTCCCCAAATATGAGCAACCATCGGCTGTTCGTCTTCAGTAAACGTCAAACGACCACGAACACTTTGCTTGCCATCTGGATGGCAATAGCTTTCAGAATTCGTAAACTCCGTAAAAAACACATCTGGTCTCGCGGCTTCACTTACGACGTGACGAAACACAACGTCCGTAACGTCTTCCATCGGAGCTAATATAAAGAATGGACGTGGTAAATCACGCCAGAAATTTTCAGTCATCGTACTTCCCTACCTTTTCGTCTCTCACTCTTTCTTATCACACATATTCACGACACGATTTATAGCAACTACTCCATAATAATATAGGAAGTAGCACTATGACAATTGAATAAATTTCCCTCAAAAAAAGAAAGGTCTCGCCCTTAGTACTTCAAGGCAAGCCCTTCCGAATAAAATAAGCACTCAAAATCTCAATTGATCTTCATTAGATAACTCCATCAAAAATGGATACAATGACATGAAAAGCAAAGAAACAGAAAAGAAGATCATGATAATTGCTAAGAAGCCTAAATTTGTTAACAAACTTAATAATGGAACGAGCAACGGTAAAAATACTAAAAACGACGTGTTTCTTTTCGCTTTTCTAGATAAATACTGCACCTGATCACAATGAGGGCAACTCATCCCATAAATCGAGAATGACTTTTTGATGGATAACCTCCATCCCCATCCTTGCTTACAGTTTGAGCACGTAGGCATAACATGACCTCCTTATCGCTTTAATGTCACAACAAACATACCATTCTATGGGTTCATCCGCTTTTAAGAAGCTGTTCAACATTGCCCCTAACTCTATCCGGCAAAGGCTTTCTGCACGCTTCGATCAACAATTGCTTATTAGAGATGCCATGTTCCTGCAAATAACGAAATAAAAGCAATTCTTTCTCTTCTTTATTGGGCATCAAACTGTATAAGATGTACCAATCTTCTAACGTACAGAGCGGTATGCTTACATCGCTAATTTGCGTACACGTAACATTTGAATCTGGGGTTAGCGAGAGTATGTATACGCCATTTTCATGTTCCAAGGCTAATCCACTCATAAGATCGACTTCGACATCGTTCATCGTATATTTATAGAAATAACTGGTCCGAAAAGGTGAATACTTTTGAGCTTCCTTTTCATTGCCAATCGTATCAATGATTGTCTTAGTGTAGCCTACATCTTTCTCAGATACTAACACATCGATGTCATTTACTTTCTTTACGATCCCGTATTGCGAAAGGAGCAATGATCCTCCAATCGCCCAAGTAATTTTGTTTTCATTTAGCTGTTGTGCTAATCGTACGAGTTGTTCAAGCAACTGTTTATTGTGACTTTGACGTAACGTCATCTACTTTACTCCCTATCAACCAATAAAAAAAACAGACTCAAAGAGTCTGTTTTAATCGGTTATTAGCCTTCTTTTGAAACGTTTGCAGCTTGAGGTCCACGGTCACCTTGAGTAATTTCAAAGCTAACTTTTTGACCTTCATCTAAAGTTTTGAATCCGTCAGTTTGAATTGCAGAGAAGTGTACGAATACATCTTCGTTACCTTCGCGCTCAATAAATCCAAAACCTTTGTCTGCGTTAAACCATTTTACTGTACCTTGTTCCATGATTGTTGCCTCCTAGTGCTTTGCACATGCATTACACGATATATTACTATTCTTGCTCAAAGTGAAACTCTAGATGAAAGTTGCTTGCTTTCTGTTTTCTTCGTAACAAAACTAGTTAATAGTGATCATAACATATAAATAAGCACCTTCCAAGTTTTTTTATGAAATTTTGGATTGTTAAGCGAATTAGATGATTCTTAAGTATCATTCGTTTCTATTTTAGTGAAGAACGACCAATTGATCTAACAGAGGTTCAAGCTGTCTTTTTCTATAACATAGCTGTGATTCGTATTCTTGATAACAAGATCAAATACCTCATGATACGTATGCATAAATAATTCATATTGAATTCTTCGTTGGTTATGAGATTGCTTTAAATACTCCATATTCATGCCTCTTTCGGACACATCTCGAATGCCCCTTCTCATGAATTCAGTTTCTCCATCTGTATAAATGTAGATCTTTAAATCAAATAAATCTGGATTAACAAATGCAGTACTCATCCCTTCGACAATATTAACTTTATTATCAGATGATACTAACGAACTTTCCATATAATGCGTTTGAATCGTATTAAAATCTAATCCCTCTCGAATCATCGTGAGATCTCTTTCTAAGGAAACGGTATGATGGGCTGCTGGATGGCATGCTGTCAGTTTAGAAGCATGTCGCTCTTGATCATATTCATACTCGATTGTCGCGTACTTTCTAAGATTAGAGCCAATGATGTAAGGGTCCGTGTTCATATAATTGACATGTTGCTCCCCAATCAATTCTCGAAGACGATTCGCAAATGTCGTTTTCCCTGAAGCACCATGACCCGAAATTCCGATTACGATTTTTTTATCAAGATGATTAATATAGTTGGCAACTTGATTTGCTATGTTATCCATAACTTCTCCTTCAATAAATAATGTCTATAAAAACGACTCCATATTCACTCTAAAGATTCAAGATGACTTGCAAAAAGATCCGGAGGTCCCCATGGCTAAAAAAAGCTCTATTCATCGGATTATGCCTGTTTCTCATTATGATACTTACTGAACTGATAAGCGGTAACGCCATCACTCTCATGAACTTGCTGGGTATGTTAACTGTGTGTACGATTATCTCACTGTTAATCTATGCTTATCTTAAGCATAAACAATCCAAAGATAAATAGCTGTAATCTCATCATGACTTAAAGGAAGACATTAAAGAAAGGCTTCATTATTTTAAAATAACACCTTCATTTACTAAGAAGTCTTCTTCCTTACGCTTCGTGCCTTTGGAGTCTATGTTTTCGAGCTCTCCGCGCGCTAAGTACTACGTATTTAATGAGAATCCCTATAGGATAAAATACAATTACTACAGGAACAATCACTGCTAACAATATAAGTGATAAAAATAGACCGCTAGCCACAATAGAAAAATTCCCTGAATCCAATAACGTCGTTCCTAGCACCAAATCAGAAATTGCTCTTATTAACGGATTCAAAAATGACACAACGATTGAGAATAAAATCGCCAATCCGATAGCCGCTAAATAATAAGAAAACTCTTTTAAAAAAAACTCTCATGCCTGTAACGACTCCCCTAAGTTAAAAATACTGTTAGCAATTACACCATATTCACCGTAGTGTTTCAATAACGTTCGTTTTTAAGAACCATTAATCAGGGTAATTGTTCTAAAGAACACCAACGCATTATAGGAGCGATACGAGATGACCAATAATTCAGATTATCATTCGAAGAGGAACGAACCAAAAGAAAAGTTCGGTGAATCAGTTGATAAAGCGATGGTTGGAAGACCCGAAACGTTCGCTCAAGGAAGTTGCCTTTCAAGAGTCTTCACCCTCGCATTCATCATTGTGCTATGTATCATATTGTTTTACTTTTTCTTCTAGGCTTTTGCAGGTTGATATTTTAATTAGGAGGGGTTCTATTAGATATGTCATGAAAACTTTATCGAGCATAGCTGCTTTTATTTTACTTACTGGATGTAGCAATGCCACGGAAGAAATCGAAGAATTAGGTGAGAAATACGGACTTACACTTGTGGTCATGGAAGACACACTGCTAGGCAGTGATGACATGGTAGAGCTTGACTATGACGAGGCTGAGGAACTTATGCAGTACATCCGTCAATCACTTGATGAAGGACCGCAGCAAGGTGACGGTGATGTTGCGATTGAACCCAAACTTAAAGAGCCCATTAGCGAAGCCGGTGACTCTAGTACCCACACATCTTATTTGGATGAGCATTTGCCTGATCTCGAACGATCTGTACAGTTCAACTACACTCTTCAACAAGGAGCAGAATCTATTACTCCCACGACTATTGAGCTCTCCGAGCTACATTCATCTGCAAGCGGGTTACCTGGAGTTAATTGGGTTCATGTAAATACTAGTGCGTCCTTTGATGATAACACCGAAGAAGTTTCATTCTACACGTCCGGTAACTGGGAAGTTCATTTTCTCTATGAGGGAAATGAGGTGTGGATGGAAGTACCAGACGATTGGATTGTCCCCTTGCAATCAGAGGAACTTTTGGAAGAAGGACGTCATTCACTTTAAGTGAACGACGTCCATTTATTAATTTCTACTCAGTCTTTCTCTTCTTAAATAAAATCGTTGCGACAATAAACGAAATGATAAGCAATCCCCCGAACCAAGCAATGGATAACCACAGGTTCGTGCCAATCGGTGTACCGAGAAGAAGTCCGCGTAATGTCTCAATTAACGGCGTCATCGGTTGATTTTCTGCAAAGGTGTGGAGCCATGAGGGCATCGTTTCAGTAGGTACAAATGCGCTACTCACATAGGCAGAAACAACATCGGAAATGTGATCGCGTTCGCTGTTTCTACATTTTTTTACAAGCAATCCAAATACGACAAATAACCAATTAAGAGAAAGCACAAATAAGGTTAAGATACCAATAACTCCTAACCACTCTACTACTCCTGCTTCCGGTTGAAAACCAATCAGTAGTGCGACTAGAATAACGACAGTCGTAGCAATCGCATTCCGAACGAAACCACCAATCACATGGCCGACCATTAACGAAGATGGATGAAGTGGCATGCTGCGTAAGCGTTCAAATAACCCACCAATCATGTCTTGCGTAACACTTACTGCGATAATCGAACTTCCAAAGCCTGCACACGTAATAATGACACCTGGAACAACGTAATTGACATAGTCCGTTCCCGTTTGAATTGCTCCTCCAAATACTGCAACGAACATAATCATAATAGCAACTGGTAATCCAATAGCCATCATTAGGGATTCCTTTTCTCGAACGATATGCTTAATGCTACGTCTCGTCATCGTCCATCCGTCCATCGCAGCCCAATATAATCTTGAATTAGTCATTTGACGAAACTCCTTTTGTTGATTTGCCTGTAATCTCAAGAAATACGTCGTCCAATGTCGGTTTACGGAAATGCATGGCAACAGGTTCTATTTGATTTTCATGCAACGTATTTAAAAGGCGACGTAAAATTTCCGGTGAACCTTCTGTCTCAACAGAAATGAGCTTCTCACTTTCGTTTATTTGCCCTTTGATGACTATACTCGCTTCATCGAAAGTAGCTTGGTCTTGGAACGTTAACTCCAGCTTTTCCTTTCCAATTATGCTTTTTAATTGTTCCGAGGTTCCCGTTTCAATGATTTTCCCGTTATTCATAACCGCAATTTTATCCGCAAGTTGATCTGCTTCTTCCAAATACTGCGTTGTTAAGAAGATCGTCACGCCACGATCAGCCAGCTTACGAATTAATTCCCACATGTTTTTGCGGCTACGAGGATCCAGACCGGTAGTTGGCTCATCTAAGAAGATTACTTCAGGATTCGCAAACAAGCTGATTGCAATATCAAGTCGACGGCGCATTCCTCCTGAATACGTACTGACTCGTTTTTTAGCAGCACCACTCAAGTCAAATTGTTCGAGTAGCTCTACTGTACGTGCTTTAACCGTACGGTGATCCAAGTGATTTAATCGGCCGATCATTTGCAAATTCTCTTCACCAGTGAGCAACTCATCAACTGCTGCGTATTGACCAGTCAAACTTATTAATTTCTTTACAGACACGGATTCACTGTCGGTATCATATCCCCCGATTTTTGCAGATCCACTATCAGCTTTGATTAACGTCGCTAAAATTCGAACCATCGTCGTTTTCCCAGCGCCATTTTCGCCTAATAAAGCAAAGATTGAACCTCGTTCCACATGAAAACTCAGTCCGTCTAGCACGAGGTGCTCACCATATCTTTTCTTAATGTCCTGTACTGAGATGACCGGATCAGTCATGAAAGATCTCTCCTTTATGTTGATTGACTTATTCAGTCAATTTAACAATAAATTTTTTTGACTGACTCATTCAGTCAACCTTATAATACGTATGCTTTATTTTTATGTCAATCTTTTTTTATAACAATTATCTTTCAGAGATCATCCTAATTAAAATGCCAACTTTTTGCTCTGTATTATCCTTCCAAAACGCTGGATCATCTGCCATTATGCCGGACAATACTGTCAAATAAATACCCAACAATTCTTCCGGATCACCTTTAATAATCTCTCCAGAATTCTGTCCTTCGACAAAAAGAGGATACAAAGATTCGATGTAGAATTGTCCTGCTTTTTCTACGAATTGCTCTAAATGTTCAGGTAGGTCATTCGTAGAACTTAAATTCTGGATAATCCGAAACACGCCATTGCTAATTTCTGTATCACTCTCTGTAAATGCAAATAGAGTGAACTGCTTAATTTGTTCAAGCGGACTAACCTCATGATCATTCAGTTCTTGAAAAAGCTTTGCAGATTTATGCTCTTCAACTGCCCAATCTAGACTTGCATACAATATCTCATCTTTAGAAGTAAAGTAATGATAGACGAGCCGTGGCTCACTTTCGCTTCTTTTGCAATCATACTGATTTTTGTCAGTTTAATCCCGTTTTCAGCAAATACTTTAATCGCAGCACGCATAATTTGTGCTTTGCGTTCATGTTTCTTCTGATCGAGTTGTTCTTTATTTTGTGGTGCCATAGATCCCCAGTCCTTCTGTACTTATATGTAGTCTCGTTCATTTAGTTTCCTTGTTTTAAAGGTATGATTAACTCGTAGTTTTGTCAATTGACTTCAATCTTAATCGAAGATGTATACAAACAATATGGCCCCTCTATTCGTAGAGAATAAACCCGTTACAACTACCAAACACTACAAAAAATACTTAAAACCAGACCTTGCCATTCATAATCCCCTCACTGATATTCCACAGATCATTGGCCTTTCTTTTACAAACGCTTATCAAAAAATGGTAATTCGGTACATCACACTTTACAAGATGACCTTCCGGATGTATAGTTGATTACACGACTAATCAACCACTCAACACAGAAGTGAGGAAGGAGCGTTTAGTGAAGTCTGTCCTAGATGAGTCAAAACCAATTTTCCAGCAAATCTTCGATATGATTGCTGATGATATCGTTGATGGCGAATTGCTTGAAGGAGAGCAAATTCCATCAACAACAGAGATCTCTAAGTTTTATCAAGTGAACCGGGCAACCGTACAAAAAGGACTATCCATGCTTGTTGAGGCCGGTTATGCCTATAAACAACGAGGTGTTGGGATGTTTGTCGCTGAAGGAGCCAAGAATCAGCTGCTAACGAAGCGTAAAGAAGAGTTTATATTCAATACGTTAAGCCCACACTGAGCGAAGCTAAGCGACTTCAAATGTCGAAAGAAGAATTTATTCAATTGATTGAGGAGGATGATGATGATTAAAATCGATAACGTATCGTTTGCATATGGAAATGCATTAACCTTACAGAACGTTTCATTCCACGAAAGTGAACCGATGATCATCGGATTATGGGGGCGCAGTGGCTCCGGGAAAACAACATTGATGAAGTTGCTTTCCGGTATGGAGCAACCAAATCAAGGAACAATTAGCGTAAATGGGGTCAGCCATATAACAATCCAGAAGCAATGAATCACGTAACCTTTATGCAAGAAGACCATCCATTTTCAGATTTATGGGATGTTGATGATGCACTCCGTTTCGGTTCTTATTTCAATGAAAATTGGGACCAATCGTTTGCCGAACATTTATTGGATGTGTTTGAGTTACCGAGAAAAAAAGAAGATCAGAAACTTTTCAAAAGGCATGAAAAGCATGATCAAAATCACGTTGGGGCTTGCGAGTAAAGCACCCGTAACCATCATGGATGAGCCAGCAAACGGACTCGATGCTAGTATGCGTAAGACCTTTTATGATGTGTTGTTGGATACGTATGAAGACTCTCCACGCCTGATCATGTTGTCGACTCATCATATTGATGAGGTTGAGCCACTCTGTGAAAAATCGCCTTGATCAATCAACACACCATCACTCGCTATGAAGATACAGAGAAACTAAAGCGGCAAGGAGTACTCCTAACAGGACCTGCGGAAGCTGTTAAATCGGTGATCGGAACGAGCATTATTCTTGAAGAACGCAAAATCGGCAAACAACTTCATGTCATGATTGACGACGATTATGACGATAGCTTAATCACGCGTACGGAAGCAGCAGGTATTAAGATTGAAAAAGCACCACTTCAAGACTACCTCGTGAACCTAACAAAAAAAGGGGACGATGAAAGCATGAATACACTCAAAGGACCATTTAAGATTATCATCAAAGAAATGAACCCAACGTTCTTATGGAACATCGGAATCACGATTGCCTTAATGGGATTGTTTATCGTTTTAAGCTTCTATACCGATGGCAATGAGCACTTAGGGATCACGTTCGGACCATTCTATGTCATTTTTCTTGTGTATCCTTTTATCTTGATGAAAGCTTACAAATGCATACTCTCCTTGGGAGGCACAAGAAAGCAATATATGATCGCAACTTTTCTATCCATTGGGATCTATCTTGTACTAAGCGCAATCATACTAAATGGGCTCTATTTTTTAAGTCCATACGTACTAAATCAAGGATATATCTTTCACATGGGAGACCTTGTGAATGAATCAAACCCCTTCTTATATGTGTGGATTGACGTATTATGGATGTTCATTCTGTTCGGTATTGGAGTGCTCGCACAAACGGTTTACTTTAACCTTGGTACAGTTCGAACGTTAAGTGTAGGTGCTGTTCTGTTAATTGGTTCGCTCGCGACGGTCTTTTTTTGCGGACCTCGGTCCCCTCTTCGAATTCTTCATTACTGAACAACTCGCATTCGTTCACATCCTGGCAGGTATATCTGCACTATTTGTACTGCTTTCTTATCTGTTTATGAAAAACGGACCGCTAGAAAAAGGCGATCGCTATTTATTTAGCAGAGGCTGGAAAGAACCTAAACCAGAATAACACGATTGATAAAAGGCTACTTCAGGTCATGATTGGACCTGAAGTAGCCTTTGCTTTATTCTATGATACTGATTTGCATTAAGATTAATTTAAATTGAACCAACGATTAAGAAGTCCATCGGAATCGATTTGAGAGTATATAAAATCTGCGCCAACAATTGAAAGCACAGCAAAAACAATCGCCCAAACGATGATACTTCCACCGATCCATAATGTTGTGGACTTTTTAGAGGCTCCTAATGAACGAGCAATTAAAGCCGTTGCATGACTACTTCCAACCGTCACAGGATGAATGGCTGCAAGACCAGGTAATCCGTATCGTTTCAAAAGTTTAACTGCTTTTTTCTTTTTATCGCTCTTTTCATTCTTTTTGTTTTTCGATCGATTTTCTAACCATTTTATAAATTGCTCAGACAGGGTAATTGCGATTAAAAAGGTCATTAAATTCCCAATGATACTAATCATGGTAACACTCCATGGATTAAGCCTGTCAATATCCCTATAGGAATAATTAACGTCGATTCTAAAAAGGGTGTAGCTGCAATAATGAAAACAATGATATACAAAACGATTGCAGACATAAAATTCTCCTTTCACATTTAAATAAACTGACCGTTCGGTTTATTAACTTCGAGAAAAATAGCCTCACGATTATGAGGCATAGGGTTTATTTTTCAATCCCATTCAAAAAGATTTCGATCGCATTCTGATAAAGCAAATAGAACTTCTCCTCATCGTAACCAAGGAACTGTGTAATACTCATACCTGTGAGTGTACTATAAAGAATATGCGAGATATCTTCGACCGTTTTATTACTCACAAACTCTTGATTGCGTATACCTTCATTTATAATTTCATAAAAAACATCATACTCCGGTTGAACAAGATGGATCAGCTTTTCTTTCACCATTCTTCGATATTCTCCGAACCCATATATTCAGGTACAATTTTTGAAATCGGATTTTGCATATCCGAAGCATAAAATCGAGCGAGAAGGTATAGTTTCTCGGTTGCTGTAGCAAGTTGATTGGCTTCTTTCTCCCACTCCATTCTCCATGATTCAGACGCCTTCTCAACGGTATACAAAAAGAGCTCTTCCTTACTCTTAAAATGATAATAGATGCTGCCTTTGCTTATCTGAGAATACTCACGAATATCTTCCATCGAAGTTGCCGCGTACCCTTTACGTTCAAAAATCACCTTTGCTTTTTCCGCAATACGTTTCTTTGTCTGTTCTCCTTGTCCTACTGGTCGAGCCATAATGAATATTCCCCTTCAATGTTAATGATTAGCACAGTAAACTGACCGATCAGTTTATTAAATATTAATACATTATTTTAGAAAAAGCAACGATACCTAAGCTCCCGGTGTCGTTGACTTGTTTAAAACAAGTGATGACCTTTACAGACGACTTCTTCTCGAGGTTATTCGGTAGCATCATCATGATTATTGGAGTTATTGTCATACTACTCCCACTACTCTTAGGTATAGAGAGCATGAACCTTTCAAATCGTCCCTTTCTAGATCACCGATAAAACACATAACCATATTCTTGTTTGTTACAATTATCTCAATGATTCGTTCAAAAGGAGAAGATAAAATCGAAGTATTAAGTACTGGCATTGACTGGGGAGCCGTCCTTACCTCAGTGATCGCTTTCATAATTCTTATCCTAATTATCGTCCTCATCATTCGATTATATCGATATTTTGTTAAGCAAAAGTAAGCGATTTACTCCGTAATTTCCTTTGCACTCATACTTGGTCCTTTGCTGTTATCAGCCATAGACTTTGGAGGTGTTCCTATTCTTAGATCTCCTCTAAGATTTCTAGAAGACGACCGTAAAGCATTCGTCTTAGGTGTATTATCTTTACTCATCCCTTACATTGGAATCGTTTTTGACATTAAAGCCATTACGTATTCTAACGGAAAGAAGACTTCAGCTGCGATCGGTGGAAAAATATTAGGAATTCTTGGTGTGATTATGAATACGTTCTTACTTATAATCATCGCCCTCTATGTGAGTACTTTTTTTTATTAATGTCGAATAGCGCTGCTAACGGACTAATAAAGAAGCAAGTCATTCAATAATGAATAACTTGCTTCTTTGCCTTACGTAGTTAACTTTTCTAAAGTTGCTTACGAACTGTTATTATTCTCTAGGACCACTTCTGGATAATGATTCTCAACCAGCAGATACAACTCATCTAGAAGCAACTCTAATTCTACGATACTGTCTTCAAGTGGACTGAAATTAATCCTTTCTAGTCGCTCTTCTAAGTTGTTAGGTTTGAGCCTGAATTGACTGGTTACCTGACTGTTCCATTTAAAGACCGGGTGTTGGATGTATTCTTGATTGATGGCATAGAACATACAGTTATAATTCAGTTGAACTGACTGATGACTTGTTTCAATATGAACCAATCATCTCTTTTCATCAACGCTTCACGATGATTCCATCGATTCGTTAGTTTCATATACTTATGTATCATCGCGATCGTTAGTTCTCTAGGGTATGGGGTTACTTGTGCCACAAGTTCATCGTGCAATTCATTCCCTAAGACTGGAATGCCACTTTTAATACTCGAGACTATTAATTGCTTATCTATTGAAGTGTCATATTCCTTTGTAACTTCGTGTACAATTTCTCGTACACGATAAGTTAAAAAGTTGCTAATTTCATGCTTCACATGCGAACTCACATAACTTTCTGACCATTCATCTTCTTCAAAGGGGTGAAACTCGATTAATTCTCCTTGTAATTCTTTTATTGGCTTCTTTCGATCATCGTCTGTTGGAGCTTCATTCCAAAGCACATAGATCTCAATATCCGATAAGTGATCCGCCCAGCCTCGTGATACCGAACCTGCAATCATGACTAAATCAACGTTTGGATTGTTACGATAATACACGCTGATTGCCTTACCTTTTTCAAGTAATTCCATGACATCACCCCTATTACATTATGCCGTTAAATCAATCAAATAATAAGCGCAACCAGACTCTTAAGCCTTACTTGCGCTCAGTTGCTGAATGTGTTTAATTTACGGTCGCCTTTTCTTTTATTAAACGTCTAATTAATTTTATCTGACCTCTATGACTGATTTCATCTTCAATAACATGAAACCATAAATAATAGTAATTGTACGGTGTTCCATCTGGAAAATGCCTTTCTTCATAAAGCCATTGGTCATCTTGCTCTTTAAGGAAATCGTAAGTCACTTGCCTTACCTTACTCAGTTTTTCTAAATAGTACGGCAAATCATTAGAATGAATCTCTGTTCTTCCTTGCTCGCCCATTTGTAGGGCCGCTGTCCATTCTTTCTCTTCTTGCTCATTGAACATGCGATCTTCAAACGACATGACTTGGTGTAAATATTCAATCGATGCCATATGTGAAAGTAACATGCCAATTGAGTTACTATTTTGATCATGAAGAAAATCCAATTCATTCGTTGTTAACTCAGCAAGTTCAAATTCTGTCATCGTTCTTGTTAATTCGAGCATGTAAACGAGTTCTCCAATTGCTTGATCGTAACCTTCTTTTGAGTGAAATTTAGGGTTAAACATCGGATCATCCTTTTCATAAAATATACTACTATACTACCATTAATTGTTTACGTAATGAGAATAGTAGGATAAATCCGTGCTAGCCAACTAATTATCCGTAATGTTCCATATGTTGACGATAAAGCTTCCAGCCTATCGTTTCTTTTTTGAATACCTCTACTGTCAACACAGTCGTTTGCTTCTGACCTTCAAGATAGAAATCAATCGTTGCTGTCAAAATCAATTCATCGTTCTTCCTCAAGTTATATGTAAGGTCATTGTACTCGAACGTAGCATTTTTCCCTTTATACCCTAAAAAGGTTTGTTTATTGTCATCACGATATTCCTGCCCATGATACACACGATAATCAACATCATTGTAATACCCAAAGTACCCTATAAAATTCTCTGAAACCCAACCATTAATTTTCTCAACATCTCCAAGATTCAAATCAGTGCGGTAGTTCGTGATCGCGTCCCATACTTCCATCTTCACGTCTCCCTTTTATATGATGTTAAACATAATAAAAATCGCGCCAATAAAGTTGCCGGCTGAATGGATTAACCAACTCGGTAAAATCGATCCTCCAGACTTCATTTCGTTCATCCAACCTAAAAGATAAGCACAAACGCCTGTTACGGTAATAATCATCATTGCTACTAAGAAGTTAGTGATAAAAATAAACATGATGCCGTGCACGACTCCAAAAATGAATGCTTGCACGAAGTTGCCTAAACGAAAACCTAGCTTGTTTATAAGCCTCTTCGCAACAAATCCACGAAAAAAAATCTCTTCGGATAAACCAGTTTGGATAAATGCATAAAACAACGCCGGGATGATTGCTACGATACCGTATCCTGCGAATTGTGCGATTGCAATGCCACTGGAATCACTCAATCCACTGACTGCCATCAACCCGATAATAGCTAGCATAAGGAAAATCATTCCTATGAGGTACGCAATATATTTTAAAACAGACGTATTCATCTTTATTCGATGTAAGCCAATGTAGCCAAAGAACTTTACGTCTTTTCTTGCGGTTAACAGCCAAAAAAATAAATGGAATAGAAGTAAAGAGCAACACTTGCAAGATGGAGCTTAAGATTAATGATGTTAAATCCATTTTTACCCCCTAACAAGACTTCTGACTCCCGGCCTACCAACACAACTCCATCGTCCATGTGAAAACCTTCCTTTCAAATGAAAATCACTGCCATACTCTCAGCAGTGATTTTCATTACGATTGGATTGTTACTTAAAGAAACCACGAATAAACGCTCCAACATAAACAGCGATTTCAGCTAACACTGAGAACCAATCCTTCTTTGTCGCCTTTGTTTTTTTTGTTTGTTGCGTTACTCATCTGTTTATACCTCCATAAATAAAAGGCTTTTCCGAGCTAAATTAACAGAATATTATTTATTTTATCTTAACATATGTAGATAGGTAACTAAAGACTAAAGAACCTACGTAATAGTCCTACCGCTCGCTCCTTCATTAGAAAACAGCTGTGAACAAACACAGCTGTTTTCTAATTCCTTTATAGCCATTCATTTGTGGTATTCGCTAATTCTTGCAATTGATTCAAAAATGAAGCTGCATGATAGCCATCACAAACCGCGTGATGCACTTGTAATGAAACTGGCAAATACGTTGCTGTAGCTTTAGAATAATATTTTCCCGCCGTAATAATTGGCAATAAGAAATTGCCACCATCACCGACATTCAAATTAAATCCACTAAAAGAGTTCCATGGAATCATTGATATCGGAAATGTATTGGCTGGGATCGGGGTCTTGGGAAATAGACCACCCATGTGATTGTACTCGACCACATCACGATCATAGTCTTCTTGGAAAGTTAAAACGTTGCTCGTTGATTCTGTCCAAAGGTTAGAAAACGATTGTTTTTGATCATCAAAAACGGTATAGAGGGGAATTAATTTCTCCCAATATCCGAGCTTGCCTTCCTCATTGAAACTTATTCGAAATGATTCATTTGCATTAATGACTTCTGTCACTATATAAATAAATGTTGGGTAGAATTTGTATCCTTTTCTTTTAATTGCTGCTTTAAACGAACTGATCTCTATATCTGTTGTCATGCTAAATGTCGTTTGTTGATTTAAATAGTAATTAAAGTATTCTTTGCGTTCCCAATTCTCAAGAATAATCGGATTAAATGTCATTTTTATTTGCCTCCTAAATTAGTGATTTACAATGATTTAGGAGGCCGTTTCATCTGTTTTCTTCAAAATGGTTCACCCTTATATGAGTCGTACTCTTAATTGTAAAGTAGGTTTCTTGTCAAGATCAAGGCGTGCTATGCCTTTACATCTGAATCATTTGTCGAATTGTTTTTCAGTGAACTCGGGTATTGGATAACAAGAGGTGATCGTATGAATCGTTTTCTGACCGTTCTTCTTTTTATTCTGATCCCAACAATTGCAATGCCGCTACTGTATATGATTTGGTCCATGCTCTTTGGTGACGTACTATCTGTTACTTCAATTTTAGTATATGTGCTGACAGGTGCTATTTTTGGTCTCATTTTTGTCGGTTTACGGTTGTTAATCGTCGGCAAGTTATGGGGTGAATAGCAATGCTTACTATTCTATGGATCACACCAAAGAGATTGAATATACTAGCAAACTAGCTTTAATTGCTATTGATAGCATAATGAGTATCGCTGATTGAAGTTTTGATATGTGCCACATTGCACCAAAGTCTCCCCAAGGATACCTCGTTCTGATCGTCATAACAATGCTCATCCCTAAATAAACAATGTAGATAACAAGTGCTGTTAGAAGTAACGAGATGCTTAACGGAGGATAACCTATAACAACATTGAAGATAGGTACACAAACCAATATAAATACCAATTCCGCAATAAATCCCGCATTAATAAAACGAAATGAATAATGACCGTCTCGATCGTATTCGAAATAAGTCTCTTTATATGCTTCATACTGGACAGGTGAAATCCAATTCCCATGTTTCTTAATCGCTACATGAGGTAGAAGCGTTTTCATCTTAATGCGTATTTTCTCTTTTGGAATTCCTATATACCTACCAAGGAGGTAATGCCCGGTTTCATGAACAAAAGTAAGTACGATACAAAACAAGCTATTGAAGATCAAATAAAAGACAAATGAGCCAATCTTTATCCACCCCCATAGTTCATAACGCTCTACTCATTGGACAACTGGGTAACTTTCAACATGTCATTTCTAACTCGTTAGGAAGTTATTTATTGAAACGTACAACGAAAAGAGTGCTACTAGGAAGCAGAAGATCGCAAAAAAACTACGATCTTTTTTTTAAATTCATCGACCCCCATGATGATAAACATAATCCCTAAAAGCCCTATTGTATACTTGCTAAAATCATAGTTTTCAGTAATGATACTAATTACCGATAACACGACAACTACGATGGCTATCACAAGTCTTAAAATCAGTAACAATGGTGTACCTCCAATCCTTATTTATGAAGATTTCCTAATTACTCTTTGTAAAAATCAATTACGGAATTTGCTAACGATACCACTTTACTTTTCAAATCCTTTGGGGCAATAATCTTCATTTTATTCGCAAACCCTACGATATACTCAACGGCTTCTTGTTCTGCATTAAATCTTAACGTTGCCTCGATCCACTGATCTGGATTTGAACTTTCTTTTTTTATCACTTGAACAAACTTACTCGTAAAATATAGCCGCTTCATCACGGATGGATGAATTTCAACTTGGACGTCGTAGGCTGGTAAACGTTGAATGAATTCTTCCTTTGACTGTTCCCAGTACGCAGACAATATGAAATTAGCTGGTCTTATAAAGGTTTCGTTTTCAACAATGGCCTTGTGTATGCGAGACACTCTGTAATTACGAAATTCCGAATCTCTTATTGCAACGAGATACCAAGTATTCCCCTTTGCTACGAGCCCTAACGGTTCAACCACTCGTTCTTTTTGCTCCCCATCTGCTCGTTCATAGAGAATGATTAACTTCTTACTTTCCCAAACCGCTTGTTGAACGGTCTTTAATGCATCAAGGTTCTCTTTGGACGCTCGCCACGTACTTGAATCGATATGAATTCTTTCCCAGATCGCTTCTGCTTCGCCTCGAAATGTTCCTGGGATCGCCGCTAATAACTTCTGGCGAGTGTCTAAGGCTCCACTATGTAATCCTAAGTCTTCAAGTACTTTTCCTGAAGGGAAAAGAAATAACGATTTCAAGTCGTCCATTGTGAGCCCACTTAACTGACTACGAAAGTTATCTACTAAACGCCAACCTCCGTCTTTTCCCCGATCAGAGACAACAGGAATGCCTGCTGTGCTTAGTGCATCCATATCTCTTAGAATTGTTCGATCTGACACCTCTAGTTCTTCAGCCAATTCCTTTGCTGTCATTTTCCCTCTGTTTTGCAACAAAATCATAATTGTCATCAATCGATCTGCTCTCATACGATTAATCCCCTTAGGTAATACTATGAATAAGCCACTTAATATGACATAAGGTGTCATATTTTAATTGTATACTTAATCTACAACTAAAAGAAAGGTGATGATTATGAATCGAAAAGTCGTCGCATTTATTGCATCTAGTTTAGATGGATACATTGCTACAGAAGATGAATCTCTAGAATGGTTATTTAACGTAGAGGGCGAAGGAGATAATGGATTTTCGGAGTTCTACGAAACCATTGACGCTGTTGTAATGGGGAAAAGAACATACGACTGGGTCATGCATCAAGAAGCTGGAGAATTCCCATATAAAGATAAAAAGTGCTACGTATTCACACGCTCATCCGTTACTGATACTGAACATGTAACGTTTGTTAATGAAGATGTCTATCATTTTGTTCAAAAGCTAAACCAACATAAAGGCAAAAACATTTGGCTTGTTGGTGGAGGAGAATTACTATCTGGCTTTATTCAAGAGAAGTTAATTGATGAATTCATTATCACAATTGCTCCGACGATTATCGGTAAAGGAATTCCATTATTCAAAGCTGGGGATTTTACGTTAGACCTTTCATTGAAAGGCACGCAACACTTTAATCAATTTGTGGAATTGCATTATGAAGTAAAGTGAATTAGCAAACAACCTAAAAAAGCAGCTCATTTCATCAGAGTTGTTTTTATTTTTTAGGATTCACACTTGATGTCTTTCTTGCTTCTCTAAATGTACCTGTCGGAACAGGAGAAATAGGGGCAAGGCCAGGGAAACACCAACCGTGAGTGAAGCAATAATTGGAATCCAAAGATGCCTCATTCCCTTACGCTTTCCTTCGTAAATGATAAAACCGATAACGACAATAATTGAGATGATTACATCCCACCAAGCAAATGCTCCCATTCTCGATTGGTTCATTTCAGCAAAAAAATTGCGTCAAATTAAAACCATAGTGATATAACCACGGTAACAACTGAGAATAAGGAAGTATTGTCCCAAGTACTGCTAATGCGCCATAAAAATACTTCATTTGTTCCCCTCTCTTCAAGGTCATTCACATTAATAGATTGATAAATGTGTGCTACAACCCTCTTGCATTGTCCCGAAACTCTTTATCATCTGGCGAATAAAGAAAGACATGAAGACTGTAATGTTCCAACTTCTCTTTAGAAAGATTCTGTTCAAGATACTTTTCTACTTTTGCTATCTCTTCTTGATCATAGATCGATACAGCAATTACAGGATCTGTGTCACCAACGTGTATACTCTGCACATGATGGGTTTCCCACAATGAATCCATAGCAGCTTGCATGCTTGGTGGTTCCTTATGTAGTAACGTTTGTAATGCAAATATAGAAACAACACAGATGATTCCAGTGATTGCTAATTTACTTTTTCTCATTTATATCACGCCCCATGCAAAGGTCACCTTAGACCAATTTAATTTGCAAATTATTCATTCAATTATTGATACAACCTTTGTTTCTTCACGACATTATATAAGCAAAGATTCAACATTGCTGCTAGTCCTATTAACATACCTGTTGCAATAATAAATGGAAATGCTCGTTCGATGATTCCTATGAGACTCATCAACTGCAATGCCACAAGTGTACAACCTACGATTGTTAAAAGTATTGATAAACAAATCAGCAAGGGATTTTTTCTGCGCGTTTGCAACGTTCCTCACCCCTAATTCAACTTGTCTCATCATATCATTTACGATGCGCTTAAAATGACAACTTAATTTTCTTGTAAACCAAGCCCGTTACGTTCCCTAGCAATCATTCATTCCTATACTCAAAGTAATGTTCTATTTTTTGCACGATTCCATTAGGATTCAACTCACCAGAAATAGCGTCTATGATGATGTGATCCTCGTCAATAAAATACGTCGTAGGAATCCCCGTTAAGTAAGGATAACTTTCTTCGAACAGCTCGTTACTTTGTAAAAATGACATGCTGTAGGATTGCTCTTGTAAAAACGCTGATACTCCATGGTCATTAAATTCCAGACTATCTACATTAACTGCTAGAACCTTTAATTGTTCGTCACCATACTTGTTGTCCAATTTCTCTAATGACGGAAAGTTATCTTTGCACTGATCACACCACGAAGCCCATAAATTTACGATAATAAAGCTTTCATCATAATCTTGAAGCGCTACGGTATGATCATGATTTATCGTGTTGATTTGAAAATCTGGTGCAGCATAGCCCACTTGTGCACTCTTAGGAGCGGAATATTGTACAATTAATACGATGACTACTACCATAAATAAACTTACTACAACAGTCGTTACCGCTTTTTTTCATGGAGAGTACTCCTTCGATTTCTTGGTTATAACAGAGCATGACTAGCTTTGTAATTCTATTATAGCGCTGTTCAGTTACTAATTTAATCATTTCTGGTATTTTTATGAAGTTAGAATGAGCTCGATCTAACATTGAAGGAAGGGAATGTTATACTGTCTGGGGGGAAATGATTACCGTATAAGGAGTTGACGGGATGCTATGTTCAGTTATGAATTAATTTGCTACAGTTGCAAGCGAACGTTCCATGTCTATGAAGGCTCTACTATTTATAAGCTTGTAAAAGAGCGAAAAGGTACTAAATTCTCATGTGAAGATTGTAATCATAAAGCACGTCTTGAGGCGATTAAACGTTTTATGAACTGATTGTTTTTTTATTTCCATGCAACCGGGAAAGATGTTTTATAACTTGGTCCCCTACAAACAATAGACCAACAATTTCTTTCTCATTAAGAGCATTCTACATGGATTCCATCATAAAAGCTTATCATAATAAGTCCTACTTGCACTTGGTTCAAAAACACCCTTTTCAACAATCTCACCTTATTACACATAAAGGCACAAGCAGGTCGTTAAGCCCTGACTTGCGCCCAATTACTGAAGATTGGTTTATCCTATTTTTTTCTCGCTATTTCTAAACAAAAACATTGTAAGCGGTGCAAAAATGATGAATAGAATTACTGCAACGATAAGCACTAAGGTGAGGTCTTGTATCGTTGCTGTTCCGTGCATTAATCCTCGAACAGCCGTAGTTAGTAGAGAGATTGGATTTATTGCTACGAACCCTTGTAACCAACCGGGTAGCGTCTCCGGATCTACAAATACATTACTTATGAAGGTAAGCGGGAATATTACCATCATACTAGCCATCATGATGGACTTATCAGACCGCATTACAATACCTAATGTCGTCCAAATCCACGAAAAACAAAACGCGAATAATAAAATGGTTACTACAGCAAGTAAAACACCTACTACACCACCATCTGGCCGGAAACCTAAAATTACACCTAACGTAATCATGATTGTCATCGCGATTGAATAGCGAATAACATCGACAAGTAATGAACCGATTAATGTCGAAGGGAGCCATATTGGCAATGTTCGGAAACGATCGAAGATTCCTTTTCTAATATCATTATTTAATTCTGTTCCAGTATACATCGTGATTTGAATAACGGTCATAACAAGAATACCTGGTAAAAGATACTGCAAATACTCTGTTGCTGAACCTGATAGTGCACCACCAAACAAATACGTAAACATCATGAGGAATATAATTGGGAATACAGTCACATCAAACATTTGTTCAGGAACGTGTTTGATTTTTATAAGAGCTCTTGATGAAAAAGCTAGTGTAGCTTGCAACATACTAGGGTCCTCAGGGCGCTTAACCCCTGAAATCGCACGTTGCATACGGGTATGATCCATTTCATGACTCATCCTTCCACTCCTCCTATAGAATCGCTCGTCAAGTTTAAGAACGCTTCATCAAGAGTAGGTCTTCCTAATGAAAAGTCAGCAATCTCGATTTGTCTGTTTGCCAATTCTCCTAGTGCAGAAGCCACCAGTGAAGGGGTATTCACTTGAGCATTCAATGTCATACCTTCTATATGAACTTCTATCGTAAGCTGTTGTTCAAGTATATTCTTCGCTTCAATTACATCTCCTTCACTCATAATTGTGACATGAAGACGACTTAATCCAACTGAATCTTTTAACTCATTACTCGTTCCTTCTGCAATTAATTTCCCATGATTAATGACAGCAATGCGGTCTGCTAGTTGGTCAGCTTCCTCTAAATATTGTGTAGTCAGCATAACCGTTGTACCACCTTTAACAAAGGCTCTTATAATACTCCAACTTCGTTACGACTTTCCGGGTCTAGACCTGTTGTCGGTTCATCAAGGAACAATATTTCTGGAGTAACAATAATGCTTGCTGCAATATCGATTCTGCGCCTCATTCCTCCAGAGTAATTCTTCACCAACCTTTTTCCTGCATCTTCAAGTCGAAATGCTCCCAATAATTCATGGGCCCGTTGTTTGGCCTGTTTCTTTGGATATCCCAACAATCTAGCAAGCATGACAAGGTTTTCTAACCCTGTTAAGTCTTCGTCAACAGAAGCATACTGTCCAGTCAAACTAATCCGTTTGCGGACTTCGCTTGCTTGTTTTTCAATATCATAACCGAGAACCTTCACATGTCCATGGTCTGGTTTTAGTAATGTCGAGAGCATACGTACCATTGTCGTTTTCCCCGCGCCATTTGGACCTAAGAAACCGTAAACGATTCCTTTTGGAATCGATAAATTAAGATGATCCACAACCCGCTCTTTCCCAAAGGACTTTACTAGGTCTTTCACTTCAATCGCTATTTCATCCATTTGTATTGCCATCCTTCTCAGGAAGAAAATACTGTCTATTTTCTTCTGCCCATTGCTCAAATGTCCTTCCTTCTCTTCCTAGGATTTCTTTAACTGTTGGTAATACATTTAAACCAACTTCAGGTGTTTCAACGCTCATCTGAACAAAAAAACTCTATACTTTCTTCATCGAACCCTTTTTGCCTCCAATGATCTCTTGCTTCTTTTTCAGTCATTTCTTTAACAGGAATCTGCTTTCCAATTTGTTCTCCAATGAGTTTCAGACAATCGCTTTGAGATATGAGTTCAGGTCCAGTAAGTGTGTAAAATTGACCATTATGTTTTTCATTTATGAGCGTTTCAACCATCACTTCTGAAATGTCTTTCTCATGAATCATGGATGTTTTCTTATCACCATAAAACGTTTCTACAGTTTTACCTCCCTTGATGATCTCACTCCAATCATCCAGAATATTGGACATGAACCCTACAGCTTGTACAAACGTCCAATTCATTGAACTTGTTTTAATGGCGTCTTCAATTGTCCCTTCACCATAGAGGGTAAATAGAGTAACTTTATTTACTCCTGATGCTTCAGCCATACGAACAACTTCAGCACCCGTGTTCAGATCGTTTTCAAGTTGGTCACTTGAAGTTAGCAAATACATTGCATCTACACCTTCTAATGCTGGCAGTAACTCTGAGCGTCCATAAGGTCTCCTTTGACCACTTCCACACCTGCAGGGAATTGAGCTACGTCCGGACGCCTCGTTAATGCTTTTACGCTGAACCCTTTTTCTGTTAAGACTTTTACCATATGTGAACCGATCGTTCCTGTTGCTCCAGTCACTAAAATTGTCATTATTTGTTCTCTCCCTTGAAATATATCGTGCTCATTTTTTTCAGTTCTTCTAATAAGGCCCTTCTTATCTCTACAGGGGCAATGATTTCTACATTAGATCCATAACTAAGAACGACTGATATAGCATAGCTGTGGTCATATAAAGGAGCATAAACATCAATGTGTTCATCACCTATTGAAATATGTTCAAATTGCTCTACCACCCTCTGTTTGACGCCTTCGTTTTTAGTGAAGCGTAAGTGTAGATGTTTATTAGGCGTAGCGTTATTATGCTGAACCTTCGTCCTAACTTGAAAATGTCGATCTAACATAGTAATGTCGTTGATTCTTGAAAGAAGAAACACTCTATCGGCATTTTGCTTTAAGCAATAAGCCTCCCCATACCATTTAGAACCTTCAAGAAGAAGATTACGAGGCTCAACTTCTCGGCATGAATAATTTCCTTTTGCATCTGCATAGCTCATAGAGATCACTCTGCTTTGATTGATTGCATGTAACCACAGCTCGATCGTTGAACGTTCTTTTGTAGAATGACTCATCGACATCAAAATGTTGTTATCTTCTTTTTTTAACCATAGGCTGGATAACAGCGATCTTCTCCGAAATGCTTTGAAATTGCGAAGTTCCAACTTCAGCTAAAAGATGATAAACAGCCGATAAATCTTCTAAAGTAAAAGACTGTTTGTTTATTGAGAAACTCTCCATAATTTGAAAGCCACCATCCATCCCAGGATGAGAAACAATTGGAATTCCGGCTTGAGAGATTAAGTCAATATCTCGATATATCGTTCGAATTGATACTTCAAATTTTTTTTGATAGATCGGTTGCAGTAACTAGCTTATTCATAGACATTAGATGAATGACGACACCTAATAAACGTTCTAACCTCATATCATTACCCCCGTTACTATGTATAGTATTACAACAACCCTGACATCTTATATGTCAGGGTTGCCAAATTACTATTATTCTTTTTTTCTAATTTACAAAGAAAGACGCAATCCTTGTTGTTAAAGGATCACGCCCGACGCTACAAATCGATCTTCACAAAATCGAACCCATTTACTTTGGAGGGTCTGATTCTACGACTTCACCATTATTATAAACATCATAATATCCAACTGTTCCACTTCCACCATTATCAATCAGTTCTTGGCTCTTTGCTTGAACTTTATAATAGCTTCTGTTTTCTGGTATCACATCTTTGTATCCAACGATTCCAAATCGAAGGTCATCATTATTTAAAGCCTCTTCTGCAAAGGTAATGGCTTTCTCTTCAGTAAAGATCTTCTCCCCGTACTCTTCTTGCAGAATTGTCCAAGTGTCTACGTCAACAATTCCACTTTGAGTAATTCCCTGATCTGCTTGCAAATTCTTTACTTGTTGCTCGGTATGTTCACCAAAAATCCCATCGATTTCTGTTTCAAATCCGAAATGCGTCAGCATAACTTGTAAAAACTCTTTTTCAAAGGACGCTCCAGGTCCCTTTGTGAGTATTGGTTGCTCTTCAGGTGTCCATTCAAAAATTGGACTATACCCTGGTGTAATTAAAGGGTCAGATCCCTTTACTTGTTCAACTTCTAATTCATTTCCTGATGATGCCTCTACAGATTGCACAGCGAGCGGCATCGCTACAAGCGCAAACATGGGTACTAGGATTAACAGCTTCTTCATACGAATCTCCTCCTAAAATTTAGTTCACTTCTTTCAGGCACGGATCATGTTATGATTTTCACTATTCGTCACACCTTTTTTTTATTTGCGATGCACCTCCTGGAAATCATTTCTGCAGCTGCGTTACTTATAGGTCGGGAATTAAGCAGTGCGGTTACAACTAAATTAACATCCCTTCAAAATTTAATGATTTATTCCAAAAGAAATAAGGCGCAGATCAGGTTGATTTACCTGATCTGCGCCTCATTCAGACTCATTACAATGCTGCTTTTTTAGCCCCCTTTTTTCTTGATGCTTTACGATATTCCAGCGTCGTAAAGTAAATAATCAGCGGAACGAGAATGACGGTTGGTGCGAACCACAGCCATAACGGGGCTTCATCCAAAGAGAATAAACGCGGCGCTCCGAAAACAACAAAAGCCGTCACAGTTGAAATACCGCAACTCAACATACCGGTAATATGTTCAACAACCCAACTTCTTCTGAATTTGGAGCCACGCCACCAATAGAACATTTGAGTGGAAGCAATGAAAATACCCAGAAATGGAAACCACGCTAAAAGCAGATCATTGTTAGTAAAACCATAAATGCTCATTGCTGCTGCACTTAATAAAAGTAATAGTGACACGAGCCAATCAATTGTCTTATGGTGGTTACCTTATGCGCCTTAAACTTTAATACTCTTAGCCCATAATAAGCTGTAGCAAAACTTAAGATTGCAATAAAAATCATAAAAAGGGAAAAAGAAAATTGCTCGTTGGCTCTGTTTCCATCAATAAAAATTCTGTATAAAGCTAAGTGAATGGATGTGACGCTAATAATAAACATGCTGATTGTAAAGACCCAACCAGTAAGACGATGAGAACGTCCACCTTTTTTGACAAGCAACGGAATCCATAACGTAAACAAAGCAACAAAACCAGCAAACACATGAATGACAATCGATAAACTAAATATGCTCATCACTGCTTTCTAATTAAGTCATCGTGTTACTACTCAAGCGTCAGTTCTATCAATCAAAGAAAACAGCTTTACCTTTATCATTTCCTAGCTAATTCAGCTCTTCGTATTCTTCTTTTCGATCTTCATGAAGCTGGAACGGCTTTTCACCAATTTGGTCTCCTATGAAGAGTAAACCATCAAGTTCTTCACCTTCGACTAGAATTTGTGTAGATTCATAACCAAAATCCATCATAATAAGCCCCACTTGCTCTCGGAACTCATCATTCAAAGGCAAATGGAAATCAATCTCATATAATTCTTCAGAAAAAGAAACTTCAGCGACGCATCATTTTCACTTACATAATCCACTTCCACATCATGGGAGACAAGGACATCACCGACTTTATGTTCTGAATCGCTTGCCCACGTATGAATCGCTGCCCAATACAATTCATCTTCGGTAGCTGCATAAATCGTCGTATGCTCTTTATATTTTTGGGCATCGCTTTCTTCAGTGTCCTCCGTATAGTAGAGGTACACATCTTCACTAACGGTCTCCTCTTCATCAGAAGAAACTTCCTCATTGTCTAGATCACTTTCTTCTGTTAGGTCTTCTCCTTCCAGATTCAATGGCTCATCTTCGACATTATTTTTCTCGTCATCTTCAGGCAACTCTTGCTCTTCTTCTAGGTTATTATCCGTACCGCCAACCTGAGAATCTTCAGCCCCATCTTCGCAGGCATATAAAAACAGAGAGCCAATTAAAAGAGCATATCCGATTGAATATTTCCTCATCATAACCTCCTAGAAAAAACTAATTTAACTCTTTCCATCAAGACGATGCTATGAGCTCTTACGATTGCCTCTAATAGATTGGAAGCTTTAGCACCGTTACTTATTATGCTCTTTTTCATCCAACTTCTTTAGTACTTGTTCTAACATCTTCTTGGTGTCAGAGTTATCGATTCCCCTTTGTGCTGCTGATTCTACAACAAAGTAAAGAATAAACAGAAAAATAACCGTTGCAGCTAATAAAACACCTAAGCTAATATTCATAATTTAGTTCCTCCATCACAGAATCATCGCCACAATACCGATTGTTGAGTACCCATCATTGACCGTTTGAATTCATGAAAAAAAGAGGAATGGAATGTGAAACAGTATTGATGATAAAAGGGTGATTACTATTTTCCTTGATCGTATCTTTCCAATTATTGCTATGGGATCTCTTTTGTTAGCTTTATGGTTAAGATCCTTCCAGCTTTCATAATCGCACTTGCTCTTATAACATTGGCTGTAGCACGTAACATATTAAAGATGCTTTACAGAGGCGAACGCGTCAAAGCCATCTTAGCATTAGCGATCTACATCGTATCGGTCGTTATTTTATTCCCGATTTTCCTTTAGTTATATAAAAATAATTAATTATTCACATACTCCATTGCATGCCAACTACACATAACAGCTTTTATGTCATTCAATATTTGTAGGGGTGTCATACATCCCTCTTTCTTCAATGTGTAAATCAAAATCAATACCGTCATCCAGCAGACTTGATTTCCTCTCTTCGGCCTCTTCTAACGTAGAATAATACCCCTCTTCAACAAAGATCGTGTCCTCTTCTGAGTGTACTGTTCTCACCCGTTCTGCATCTCTTTCTTCAAAATCTAACTGAAATGACTCGGTGTACTCTTCTTGCGGAATTGAGGCCGTTCTCACAGAATAGACGGTAGGATATTCTTCTTCACTGGTTATCCTGCGAACATCTGTTACAACTTTAGCTGGACTGTGCATTTCGAACACTTCAAATTCAATCGGCTCCTGTAAATAAACCGCTAATTGTATCGTTGCATCATCAAAGTATGGGATCATTTCCATAGATGAAAAGAGATCCATCGTTGATAGATCGGGTAACTCCTCTGGAAGACCTCGAATCCCTCTTAATGTATATACGAAATGCGAAGGATAGGCTTCTTTTGCCACTTCAAAATGATTCGGCATTTCAGCAGGATCACCAAGCTCATGGTGTGCGCCTTCATAAATATCAAGCACAAGTCTCTCATATTCATCATGAATCCCATGGTCAATCTTTCCGACAACTTTTCCATCAGTAATTTCACCGCCAATTACTGTACCCGACTGTAAATACTGATCTTCTTTTGTAAATGCAGCCTCTCGTTCTTCTCCTTCTTCTAAAAACTGGATTTCTTCGTGATGTGAACCTTCGCTGTCCATCCCTTCTTGTTCGTATTCCTTTACAGCCACTTCATCTTCCTTGGCTTCGCTATGTTCAACTTCATTTTCAGTCACATCTTCATTTTCCCCAGCTTCATTTCCTGATGCACTTTCTTCATCACTTCCACATGCCGTTAGTACCGCTATACTGAAACAAAGTGTAGGCATCGTCTTACCAAACGTTTTCATGTGTTATGCCTCCCAGATTAATGACAATGATTTATTGTGCAATCACATTCATTTACCCTAAGATATTTGGTAATAATCTGATATTTTTTTCAATGCCACGTTTACTTCTCTGTTTTCAATGGATAATCTAAAGAAACCAACGTGTTATTTAACTGGTCACAGCCATTTGATAACATGACATGTCTCATTGGTTTGTTTTTATCGTTGTAATCCCTACATACGTCTTAGCATGAAAGTCATTCTGCAACCGATGCAAACCCACTTTATGTAATAGAGCACCATAACCGATCCCTTTGTAGTTTGGATGAACTCCGATCCAAAACATCCGTCCCTCTTGATCTGTATTAGGTTCAATATGGGGTAAAACAATTCCGACTGGAATTCCATCATCGATATAAACCGTAAACATCGCATGATATTGTGATGGCAGTTCAACCTTCATACTCTGAAGAAACTGTATTGATTTATCTTTATCGATGTCCATAATCGTCGCCAATAGCATTATCGAACGATCGTCAAAATGAAGCCATACCTCGTAGTGAGCTTTATTTATTGCAATTTCATTTGTCATTTGGCACGTGTACAGGACCCTTTCTCCAACGATGCTCATTTTCTCTCGAGTTTTGTTAAGCTGGTTAAGAAGTTGATTCGTGCATTCAAGGGTTACACGTTTATAGCCATAAGTATGCGCAGTTGAGAGTAGTTCAACGATCAAATGATCGACTTTAGAAATTTCTTTAGGTACACCACGAAAAACTTCTAACATAATTTGTTCATCGCTTATCAACACATAAATATCTTGCTCTCTTAACACTTGAACCAGGGAATTCATTCCTCTTCACCTCTATAACAGTAGAAATCCTTATGTCCAATAACAAACTTGCAACTTATTACCGTCTAAATCATAGAAGTCAAAGAACTTGTTCACATCGTCACTTTGTAATTCACTAACTGTTACACTATTTTCTTTTAGTACTTTGTACGTATTCTCAATGTCCTTAGAGAAAAAAAATAGGATACACATTATTGTGCGATTCGCTCACTTCTCCTTCTTCAATCGTTAAAGGCATCTTACTATGACCAATTGATAAGATTCGATAGTGATCTCCTATAAAAGACTCCTCAAAACCTAAAAAGCTTTGATACCAAGCACTTGCCTTCTCAACATCACGAACACGTAAACAAATTGTGTCAATTCGATCGAGTAAACTCATTGATTTTTCACGCTCCAATCATATTTTCTTGATTCTTTATTACATAATAAAGCACAAGCAGGTTACTATTCCTGACTTGTGCCCTTAAAAGTTGCTCTAATTGTGGTTTAAATGAATCTTTCGGTCATTCACAAACGCTTGTAGAAAGAACGCCTCATTGGAATTCGGTTCTCTACGATATTCTTTCTTAAAAGAATCAAGAGCTTCCTCCATTGAAGTCGAGTCTACGACACGGCTTGTAGAGGTCAGTTCGTTCCAATATACATTCATTTCATCTCGGTCGCATATGGATTCGTGTCCAAGTAGTGAGTACGTTGCTTCATACTTTGTAATGCTCTCAATCATAGGTAATAAATGAGATTGTTTATAATGGAACAAAGAGTCCGTTGTCGTTCCATAAGCGCAATCACCTAGATAAATGACTTTATCGTCGGTACGTAAACAATTGTTGAGTCATCGGTGTGTCCCTTGGATCGTTTCAAGCAGACAAACTTTGTTCCCTAGATCAATTGTAAGTTGATTCTGAAAAACAATATCCGGTGAGACTAATTTAAACGACTCCCGATCAGGTATTTCATCCATAATAACTTCAACACACTGATCTGTAATCAAACTAGAATCTCTGTACCTTTGTATAGAGTCATCATCAAATGAATACCTTTGCCACTGTTTGATCGTTCCATTTGTAAGGCTATTTACGATTATGCTAGCATCTTCAAACTCATTCATCCCTAGAAAGTGATCCCAATGACCGTGCGTAATCACAACATATTTCACTGGAGGAACATCCAACGCCTTAACTTCTCTTAAAAAGTCTCGTGCATGCTGAGTAGAATTTCCAGCATCGATCATTAGACTATATTTGTCACCACAGACCAGTCCTAAGGCTGGTCTTTCTTTTGCGTCATCATTCTGTAGATAATAATTGCTTTGATTTATTTGATTTAGCATCATAGATCTCCTCTATAATTTGATTAAATAATTAGAATTATAGAAAACCTACATGCTGGTTAAGTTGTAGGTTTTCGTTTAGTTTCGTTTTGCCATTGGACTGTTACCTCCTATCTTTTTGTACAGTATATCACACCTAGGACCGAACCACTTTGTGCAGTTTCAAATTAGCTTCACCGATACATTCAAACAAAAAGATCACATGCATCGATCATGAAAATAAATGAAAAGCAGTTGAGAACTTCTTGTTCTCAACTGCTTGGTACGTTATTCACTAATAAACATCTGGGTCCAATAATTGCCGTCTTCTTCATATCCAACACCGATATGAGTAAGCTCTGGGTCTAGGATGTTTTGACGGTGTCCGTCTGAGTTCATCCAACCATCCATCACTTGTTCGGAAGTCTGTTGTCCCATAGCAATATTTTCAGCTGCACGCATGTACTCAATTCCAAATTCACTCATCATCCCAAATGGCGAACCATAAACCGGGCTCACATGCTGAAGTAGTTGTTCTCATTCATATCCTCAGATTTCACTTGAGCAACTTCTGATAAGTCTTCATCCAATTCCAAAGGATCAAGACCTCTCTCTTCTCTTTCCTCGTTAACAAGATCGGCTACCTCTTCTTGTTCGGCAGCATCGGCATCATTTATTCCAACTACACCGATCAGCGCCAAAGACGTAAACGAAAGTAAAAATTGTTTCATGCTTTAACACCTCCGTCTACGAATCTATCACATATCATCGTTACTAAAAATGAACCTTAGACTCAAGTTTAGAGGAGGTGAAAATCACGAAAATAGACGTGTAATCCATAACTCAAGTCCAGGTTGTATACGTTCAGGATCTTCTAATCTATCATTCTAACCCTAACGATTAGGATGTATGGATGATAAGACTGGTCCATCTGCAAATTAAAACTTGTACATACTGAAACAACTCACACTTAAGCATGATTTTATTACGAATAACTTCTAATTTATAAGTCATCATTTACACCAAAATAATTCCATCGTACCAAAGTCAATCTGTAGATCATCACTACAGGCTTCACTTGAAGAACATTCAATACTCTATTATCATGCATGCTGACTAGAATTTTCAGCGTCATAACTTTAATCGCTTGCATGAAAAAAAACGCAAAAAGGTGCTTTCACCTATTTTGCGTCCGTACTTTCTAACTTAGCAGGAAACCCTTCACTAAACTTCGTTAACGAATAACCTCATTATAAATTTGTCCTTCGCCATTCTCCCCGATTCTAATAATTTTCAAACGTTCTTCATCTAGAATATAGATTGATTTATATTCTGCATTGCCATCATTTTCGTAAAGGAGTACCCGACTGTTACCTTTATCATTTTCCACATTGACCTCTTCAAAATCCGAGCCAATTTGATCCTCGATCACAGTTAACTCAGGCCATTCATTTCTATTTTCTTCAAAAAAAACTTGTAGCACCCTCATCATTGTTTCCACAAGCGGCTAACAATCCAAGAAATACAATTAAAGTCGTCGATATTTTTGTGATTCTTCTCATAAGCAGCCCTTCCTTACATTCTTGTACTGTCACAAACACCCTCAACTTCACAGTGGGGTTCACCATACACAGTAAAAAGATACCACAATTTATTAATTAACATTCAAAAACACAATCACATGTAAACTCAACTTGACATATTGTAAGGTTGAGTTTACATTGTAACTAAGGTGATCATATGAAAATAAACAATCGAGTCAAAGAAATGAGGCTAGACATAGCCTCACACAAGAGAAGCTAGCAAAATCGGTGAATGTCACCAGACAAACTATTGTTGCCCTGGAGAAAGGCAGTTACACCCCATCTCTTTTACTCGCCATGCAAATTGCAAACGTCTTTGAGTCTCAAGTGGAAGAGATCTTTAGGATTGAGGAGGAAGAACAATGAAATTGTTTTGGGGAGTTTTAAGCTCAGTTGGAATTATCATTTTGTTCGGTTGGTCGTTAATTGAATTTTATCAATTCATTCAATTAATTGCTTCGCAAGGATTAAATCCACCATGGTCTGCATCTTTAAACTTATTACCATTCTTGCTTTTTAGTTTATTTTCACTCATTACATTCATGATTTATAAAAAGAAAAATAAATCCTTACTTTTTCCAGCAGAGATTGAAGAAAACGACGAACGTGAACAATTTATTACTTCTAAAGCAACACGGTTTGCTTATATAAGTATCTTCTATAGTTTTCCTTTCATAACAATTCTTATGCTCTTGTACCCATTTATTTCGGAGTCTTTTCCGTACTATCCAATCGTAATCATGTTGATCTTTCCAATTTCTCAAATTCTTGTTTATGCTGTTGCCTGGCAGCGTGCGTATACTTCATAATTCTTTAAAAAAAAGTTTCACGACATGTTTTTCTTAAATCGCACTCTCACCTCACCTTTCATACAGGTGGGGTTTATTTGTGTATATCACTGGCATTGAACTCAAATACGTACGTACCCACATTGGTGCATTAAACTTTGTTCACACTGACCTAAACTACACCCTTTGATTTACATTCTTTTTCACAAAAAAATAAAGGAATTGCTTTTCCTGACTTAAAATGTATAATTGATAATGATTATCATTATTAATTATAGGAGTGTACATATGAGAAAACGAATAAATTGTTTAGGATTCGGAATTTTAGCTTTAGTTTTAGTTGCTTGTGATGCAACATCAGAAGTAGATACCGCTACGGAAACATCAGAAGATTCTATCGTCGTGAAAGATATTTATGGTGAACAGGTGCTAGATGAAATACCTGAACGGGTTATCGCTTTAGAGTGGTTATATGCAGAAAATTTACTTGCTCTTGGAATAGACCCAGTAGGTGTAGCTGATATAGAAGGATTTGAGACTTGGGTAGATATTGATGCGGAGTTATCAGATGAAGTCATTGACGTTGGGTTACGTACAGAGCCTAATTTAGAAGTAATAGCTGGTCTGAAGCCTGATTTAATTATTATGCTTGATAATCGTACCGAAAGCGTATTGCAAGAGTTACAAGCGATTGCACCTACGCTTACGTATAATCCATATCCTGAGGAAGAAGAAGGCATTGATCAATATGAAGAAATGGAAGATACATTTATCGAAATTGCTAAGGCGGTTGATAAGGTGGATGAAGCTGAAGATGTACTACAAGAATTAGATACGATCTATACAGAGGCGAATGACACGATTGACCAATTATCATTGGACACGACGGAATTCACTCTTGCCATGGGCTATACAGACAACCAAGCACCTGTATTTCGTTTATCAAACCCTAACGCCCTTGCAGTAAAAATATTAGAAAATATCGGCCTGACAAACGCTTATGATTCAGGCAATTTTGAATCAGCTGGATTTGCAACAGTTGGTGTAGAAGAATTAACCAAAATTGAAGAATCTAACTTTATGCATATCGTGCAAGATAGTGACAATATTTTTGAAGAGCATTTAAGCGACAACGCTGTATGGAAGGACTTAACCTTTGTACAAAAGGACAATGTGTTTGCTTTAGGCGGGGACACGTGGCCATACGGAGGTCCATTAGCCGCCAAAACACTTGTTCAACGTACCGTTGCTGTATTAGAAGAGGACTAATATGTTACAGTTCCGACAACTTAGATTATTATTGCTCGGTACCTTTTTACTTTTACTCGTGTCGCTCATCCATCTAACGCAAGGTCAGGCTGACTATTATTGGACGGACATTCTAACCGCATCCTGGACGGATGAAAGATTGCAAGCCATTTTGTTTGGCATTCGACTTCCACGCCTAGTAATTGGAATTTTAGCAGGAGGAGCACTTGCCATGGCAGGGCTTCTCCTACAAACACTAACTCGCAATCCATTGGCATCAGCAGGTACGCTGGGAATTAATTCAGGCGCTTTTCTTTTTGTGTCTGCTGGCGCTATTTTCTTTCCAACTGTAGCGGCGAATTTTCCATTTCTCTTTGCATTTGTCGGTTCTTGCACTGCGGCTATTCTCGTATTTTTGCTCGTCGGACGGGGGATGGAGCCTGTTAAGGTTGCTCTTACTGGCATGATCATAACATTGCTTTTTGGTGCAATTACTAGCGGACTGCAATTAATGTTTGAACAAGAAACAAACGGGCTGTTTTTATGGGGGCAGGTACCCTAATTCAAAACAACTGGGCTGGAGTGCAGTTTGCTTTACCTTTTATTTTTATTTCAGCAATACTGCTTCTTTTTAATGGGAAAAACTTTGACCTCCTATTACTAGGCGATGAGGGTGCCACCGGGCTTGGGCTCGCTACCGAACGAGTAAAGTTAATTGGTTGGATTTTAGCCATTACACTTGCTGCAGCAACAGTCAGTGTAGTTGGACCGATTGGATTCATCGGTTTAATGGCTCCTCATATTGTACGACTTCTTGGCATCAAAGGGCATCGTCAGCAGTTTATCCATACATTTGTTTGGGGAGCCTTCTTGCTCATTGCAGCAGATGCATTGGCACGCTTCGTACAACCTGGTGGTGAAATACCTGTAGGTGCAATGACTGCGATCGTAGGCGGACCTTGGCTTATGTACTTGGCGTATCGAATGGGAAAAAGGTATGCATCGAGCAAAATAACGTTAAATGGAAGAGAATCCTCACTTCCTTTACCTATCTTGTATGCTGCTTTGATTTTATCAACTTTTGGTGTAGCACTTGTCTCACTCATGTATGGTGGCGGAAGCTTTGATTCTGTACAAGACTTAATTTCTGGTTCCCTTTTCCAAGAGTTTTCAGTTCGATATCGGTGGCCTCGGATACTTACAGCGTTTCTTGTCGGAGCACTTCTTGCACTTTGTGGTGTACTCCTCCAAAGTGTGCTACGAAATCCCTTAGGTGACCCGTCTATCCTAGGAATTACATCTGGTGGCGGTGCGGGGGCACTTACAATCATCGTTCTCTTTCCTACTTTATCGTTTGCTTTTGTGCCTGTAGGTGCTGTAGTTGGATCGACACTTGCAATCGTCACGATTTTACTAGCAACGAAACGTTCTTATTGGGAACCCATCTCATTAGCTTTAATGGGTGTAGCCGTTTCCGCCGTTGGATCTGGAATTATTCAAATCCTAACGGTAAAAGCAACGATTGGTGTAGCTCCAGCTTTATTATGGCTTGCAGGAAGCACCTACGGTATGAATTGGCAAAACGTATACTTCTTGGTTTCTATTCTAGTTCTTTTAGTCCCAATTTCGTATTGGTTATCAAAAGAACTAGATCTTTTGGGTCTTCACCAACAGGTGTCCACTGGATTAGGTCTAAATGTCAAATTAATGCGTATAGGAACAATAATCCTTGCTGTCATAATCGGAAGTGCTACCGTAGCTGTCGTAGGCGCTATTGGCTTTATTGGATTACTTGCACCTCATGCAGCAAGAGGATTAGTCGGCACAAAAATCACCGTGTTATACCAGCTTCAATAGCCATTGGAGGGATGTTGCTCGTAACAGCTGATTTTTTAAGCCGGTTCTTACTATTCCCTAAAGAGATTCCTTCTGGATTATTGGTTGCCTTAATCGGTGCTCCATACATTTTATATATTATAAAGAGGTTGTAAAAGAATATTTTAAAACAAAAAAAACCCAAACTGATTATCCATTCTACAATTATAATGGGTAATCAGTTTGGGTCTTACTATTATAAGACTTTTTTTTATTATTTGCCTTTTAGTATTGGTCAATCCAGTGATGACCCAACCTTTTTAATTAAACCTGAACCGCTCTCATTAGCCTTAAACAATTATAGGAGCATAGCTATACAAGATTTTGCATAATTGTAGACTTCTGCATTACTACAATACAATAAAGAAAAGTAAACTATCCATTGTTGGGTTGCTCTTCACTAAGTAAAAAAATATGTGACATGGTAACTACACACTCACTAAGGTTTTCTATAACCTAATAATGTTGATAGCCTATTAAAACCATTGCTTTATACGCTCAGCTAGTGTTGGCTTCCCATGAACAGTAACTTTTATATTCTTTGAAAGTCCTGAGCAAATTTCTTTAACAGAAACCATTACTTCTCCCTCTTTTACGGCTTCCAACAAACACTCTTGTCCGTTCGTGTGTTGAATGTTTGCAATGTCTTTATTGGAACTCTCCCATAGTATTTCATACTGACTTTCTGCTTCATCTGGCTTGAGCTTTGCAAGAAACTTTGTCGTTTCTCCTTCCTGCAAAGACACACATTCAACATTTGTAACCAATCGGTCATAGCCAAGACTTTTATCTCTCCAAGTATTCTTAAGATAAGTAATCGTTAAGTCTTGAACTATTATTGTACCATTCTCCGCATACCACTCAATTCCATCATTAGTAGGTTCGGTGTAAATTAACGAAGTGAAGATTGTCATGCCTTCTTGAACGAATACTTCAATAGAAGATTCATCTACTAACACACACAACTCAATGCTCCCTTTGCTTGCGTCATAGTTCGTTTCATAGCGTTGACCGAATGGAAAGACCTCCCCATTTCGATCAATAATCTCTTTCATTCCAGCATTTGTGCGATCAACAAATACCTTATCATACTCAACATCTACACCAATTAAGGTTTCAACACCATCACCATGTCGAAGTCGCAGACCAAATTCACGAAGATCCTCCCATGAAATTGTCGCTTCTAACATATAGTTAGTACCGCTAAAATCTAGAGTATGTGGCTCCTGTTCAACCATAAACTCTTCAAATGATCTACGCTTTGATTTGATGTTATCAAGCTCTAAAATTGGTTGTTGGACAAGACGTAATTGGTTCTGCTTATTTGTTTTTAGACTCAATCTCTAGGAAAAGACATTGCCCCCAACCATGGGGACGTTGGCGATTGATACGGGTAGCGCCAATTCGCCATCCATCCAATCCAAATTGTACGAGAATAAAGATTGGAGAACGTTTGTGCTGCATAAAAATCTTGCCCAAAATCTGTGATTAATATTTCTCTTGAATCATTATCGTTATGAAACATTCGACCATCAAATTCACCGATAAAATATTGTGCAGTCGATCCTTTTGTTTCATCGTTATCGCCAACACTTACATGTAGCACCCACTTCTGCTCTTCTTGATTTCCATCAACAGGTAAAGAAAATAGGTCTGGGCATTCCCACACCGCTGCATGTAGCCCTTCTTCCATTCCGAATTGACTACTGTACGCCCAGTCTACTAAGTTTGTTGATCGATAAAAGGTAACCGTCTGATCTGTGGAAACGACCATTACCCAGTGCTTTGTCGACTCATGCCATAATACTTTAGGGTCACGAAAATCTTTTATGCCAGGGTTTTCAATAATTGGATTTTTCTTATGTCGCTGCCATGTTACTCCTTCATCTGTACTATAAGCTAAAGACTGTGCTTCTCCCCCGACCGTACTCGTGTAAAAAGCGAGTAATCCTTCACCACCATTAAACAACCCTGAACAATTACTCTTGTCAACAACGATACTACCAGATAACGCTTGCCCTAATTCATCGTGCTCCAATGCAAGCGGTAGATGATTCCAATGCAGCAAATCATGGCTAACTGCATGAGCCCAGTTGCCATCTTTTTGATGAAAAAGATGATAGTTATTTTTGTAATAGACAAGGCCGTTAGGATCTGCCAAATTGCCCTTAGGTGTTGAAAAATGAAACTGAGGGCGATATCGCTCGGTATAGTATGAAGTATTCCTTTTATTATTCATATAAACTGCTCCTTTTGAGCTTCTTCTGTTGTAACTGAAAGCGAATTTGATGTCATCAAAAAAGTTTAGCAATCTATGTGTAGTTAACCTTTAGATTTAGCTAAAGCGGTGCTCGTATAACTTTCCTCTTCATTTAATTCGATCCTCTCAACACCATCTTGTGTCGGTGGTAACGAATCTTCTCTAAACGCATCCGGATCATAATAGACAGAGACCTGATCCCCTACTTCGACACCTTCATTTTCATCATTTGGAACGATAAAAATGATTGTCTCTTCCTCTCCACCATTAGGTCCTTCAACCGTGACACGTTCGTAACCATTATTCCCTTTTGTTATTTCTGTTATCGTTCCTGAGTAACTTGTGAGCTCGCTATTACTACAGCCTACCAATAATATAATCAGTAGTATAAGGCTCAGCGACTTACGCATAAGAAACCTCCCAATATTAAAAGAATCTTTGCTGTTTAGTACTGTTTCTCATACCATAACTTATATCTCTGAAGTAAGTGATGGTACTTGTAATTGTCCAGCACTTCTTCTGTTTCATAAAATAAGTGAAGTTCTTTAACGATTGCTTCATTCGGGAAATATAGAGATAGAATTTCTAAATTCTCATTTGTTCTTGTCGACCAGCTTTCATCTTGTACATTTACCATTAAATAAGCGCCACGGATCAGTTTCTTTAGAACACTACGTTTTTTTAACGATTGATATCTCTTTATCGCTTTTTAAAGCCTGTATTTGTTCATTGATTGTTGGGATGAGGTCCTTATTAAGTGCTCGACTAATCATGTGATTGGGTTTCATTGCCGGAAATTCTAGTGATAGATCTTTGCCATAGATACAATAGCACATGTGCCTTAACCAAAATCCCCACTCATAATAATTATCTGAATCTACGACATCGATTAAATCTCCAATATCGTAAACAACTTTCTTTATTACATGGTTATCTTCAAGAAGTTTACTAGTTTTGTGCTCAATCCTATCTTTCTCTAGTGTAGTAACCGATGAATGTAAAATAACAGTTACGTCTACATCTGATTTAAAAGGAATCGCTTCACCTCTTGCGACACTTCCATAAACATAAATGCTGTGCAATTTATGCTCAAATACACTTCGTAGCAATTGTACTATGATTTGAAGGATCGGTTTAAATTCATCTTGTAGTTTATTTTTATTTGTTTGATTACTAATAAATCCCTGATTATCCGTACCTAACCTCGTTGGCACTTTCACTGCCTCAACCCCTTAAGTATGAGTAACCGTAAAACGATCTTCAGTAATTGTCACAAAAGTAAACGTAATTACGCCTTTGCTGCATCTATACTTCATTACTGTTTAACCTTTATTTGAATTTCTTCCCCTGTTAATCGTTTATTAATCTCTTCTCTAGCTTCGCCTTCCCTGCCTGATTTGACAATTGGAATAAATGTCAGTTCTTCGATATGTTCCGATAATCGTCCATATTGCCAGAATGAATTTTCACTCAACGTCTGACCAGCCTCAGGTGGAATAAGATTCCCATCTTGATCAGACATTTTAAAAATGACATCATACTCCCAATCAAATGGTTCGGCTTCTTCATTATTGTACATTGTATAGTGTAGTGTCGAAGATCCTGGGCTAATTGCAAATGCATCCACTTCAACAACTTGTCCATTATCGAGTTGGATCGTTTCATTAATATCAATGACCTTCGTATCTTCAGATAGTTCTGCACCAGATGTTGCAAATGCGAATGACCACTCTCCTTCAATCACATGATCTGTCGTCTGATGAAGAAAACGAGAGTACGTAATTTCAATTGGTTTTTCATATAATAAGGAAGAAAAGTCTTCGTCAATATGGACCGAGCTAATCATGGTCACTGTATGTTCATCAACAATGTCCTGCTGACCAGATGCACCCTGTGAAACTTCTTCGCCATTTACTTTAAGATGTGGCATCGGAAGCATATAGTCAGTTAAATCTACTTCTGTGGAATAGAATGTTGTGCTTACAATCAGACGATGGTTATCATACATCACCTCATTAAGTGTCACTTCTATGTCTTTGTCTTCCACGTGAGTGCCTACGACTGTCACATAATCATCAAGTACATGTTGTTCATCATCTTCATCTAATAAAAACCCACTGATTGACGACCCAATCCACGGCACATTAGCGAGAACTCGCGGTTCAATGGTTCCAATTAGAATGATCGCAGCCATAAGAGATGTCACGGATAGCATCACTACATGTTTAGATTTACGAATCGGTTTTTTCGATTCAATATGCTTTCTAATTCGTTCTTTCTCAGAAAGACTTAATGCTTCTTCATTTTGTAAGTTAGAAAAATTGGCTCGATTTAATTTCCTATACAGCTTGTTCATGGTTTCACCTCTTTTCTAATTTTTGAAAAGCTTGCGCAGTTGTTTTCTGCCTCGTGACAAGCGATTGTATATTACGGATGACGAGAGTCCCAACTTCTTTTCTAAAGCTCTTGTCTGTTCTCCTTCTAAATAATAATTACGAAAAAGATTCCGATCCTTTTCTGGTAAATGATTGAGTAACTCTTCAACTTCTTCCTGTAACGCTCTTTCTTGCTTTTTCAAGTCATTATAGTATGTTATTTTTCCAGCATCATCTGTACTTGACTCCCTAGCAAGTAACCTTAACTTCTTACGCTTATAATCAATCGCTTTGTGGGAAGCGACTGCGGCAATCCAATTTTTTTTAGGCTGTTCTTCTTCGGATCGAATGCACTAATCTTATCCCAAACGACCCAGAACACATCATTTATACACTCTTCTCGTTCTTGAGGGTATTTGTAGAGGTACTTATAGACGATATGCTTTACGAGGCCTCCGTAAGTATCAATCAAATATTGCAGTGCCTTCTCATTCTTTTTCTTTAGCTGTTTGACTACGTTTTTATCACTGATCTCCACATGCTCCCTCCTTATACCCTCTAATACGTTTTCACTTTTTAATTCCTATCATTTTTGTGATATAAACGCACAAAACAAAAAAAAGTAGCATGAAATAGCTACTTAACGACTCTTAAAAGCGAAAGATCGTGAGTTATAAAGACTTCACTTCTTCCTTTTGTTTATCCGCTCTATACTTACTCATTTTAAAATTACAACACCACTACCTGATGTTCAACCATACAATCATTTCAAAGATTCATATCCTAATGATAAAGGAGTGAGAATATGAAAAAGCGAATTACAATTAATAACAATCTAATCAATGGTCCAGGGAATATTTCTCCGATTCCTCCATTACCACCAACGTCTCCTACTTTTCCAACACAACCGACTCAGCCCACCCCACCAGTTCCCCCTCTTGAAGATTTATTATTTATTGGACATCCTGGTGAAATTACTGTATATGATGTATCACGAAGACGTGTTATCACTGAAATTGAAAATGTAGGCACACCAAATGATATTTTTATCAATTCCGAAATGAATTTGCTTTATGTAACATCTTCATTAGGATTAAGTGTTTTAAATTTATCAGATTATCAATTAATTGCACAAACACCTGCACCATCGGGTTTTATTAACGAAATTGGATACAACCCAACCAATAACACCGTCTATGTAGGTGCAGACTTTAGGGCTTTTGGATTTGATCCCGATAACAACTATCAGCTAAGTACGACGATTGATGTCACTCGAAGCGGTGCCAGTAGCGGAATGTTCGCACTAAACCCTTTGACTAACAGAGGGTATTTACCGATTGGCATAGCTGATAATGTGTATGTTCTTGACCTACTCACCAATACTTGGGTAGATACTGTTATTACTTCTCCTAATGCGTCAGATTTAGTGGCTGTAAATTCAACAACAAATCGAATTTATACGTCAAACAGTTCAACACCAAGTCGAACTATTCTACTCGACATCATTGATGGCAATACCAACACTGTCACAACTACGATTGTCCTCGCCGAACCTGGGAATTTATCCACAGGTATAGCCATAGACGAGATCAACAATCGAATTTATGTTTCAAATCGAAACACGAATAACGCATCAAACGTTCTTGCCTATGTTGTAGATGGAAACACGAACACTTTACTAGACACGATTACGATTGACCGAAACGTAAATACTAGTTCAATCACCGTTAACCCAAGTGTACGTCGCGCGTATATCTCTGATGCTGATAATGACATTATTTATGTAATTGACACCATTTCCAATACTGTAGTTGAAGAGCTTCCATTCCAAAGTTTTGTTCTAGCAGCCTATACACCTTAATCATCGAATTGGCACTTATATTTGATCTAAAAGGATAGAAAAGGAATAACAATCCTTTTCTATCCTTTTAAAGCAAAATATGAAGTAATTACTATGGAATTATTCAAGTGAAACAATTAACATTAACCTGCCAAGTATACTTTAGGAATCGCACCTTCACCGGCCTATATTCACTTTCGTCTGCCGATATAAAGCAAATGGGAAGAGATTCCTAATATGTGAGGATCTTCAGCTCGTTCAATCAAGAGATCAATTAACTTCCTTACTTCTTCCTCTCCTTTACCTTCCCAATAATTCCAACTCTCTTGATTTAAGATTGCAGCTACATTTGAGCCAATCAAATTAATCGTTTCAAATCCGTTGTTTTCCATGAATGGCTTTATGTCCTCAACCTCGAAATAATACGCACCGGTAAAACGACCCTCATCGGAATGATTGAAACAACCTGAACGTGAGAACGCATCGATTGCCCCCATGTTATCATTCGGCTTCCAACTACGAGGATTTAACAGCGAAGTAAGAATATGCCTCACTCGTGGCATAAAAGCGACAAACACCAGCCCATCACGCTTCGTAATCCTTCTTAATTCCGCTATCGCTTTTAAACGATCTTCTTCTTGTTGTATGTGATACATCGGCCCAAGCATCAACGTAGCGTCAAATTGTTCAGAGTTAAACAAAGACAACGCTCTAGCATCCGCCAAGTAAAATCCATCAAATTGACCTTCTACGTTTCGTTCCTTGGCTTTGGACTTTGCCATATCCACAAATTTAGGAGTGAGGTCCGTTAATGTCATATGATAACCTTCTTGCGCAAGCGCTACCGAATATTTCCCTGGTCCTGCTCCGTTATCAAGAATACTCCCTGTTCGTGGTAAATACTTCTTTATGTAGTGCCAATTTACTTGAAATTCAATCGGCTCACGATCAAGTCTTCCCCATTCGTCAAATTGGTTGTAATAGTTGATGACCTCACTCAAATCATTCACCTACATTCTTCGTCATTAGGCTCAAGAGATGAAACATTCCATGATGATCATTTTCTACAAAATCTTTAAATCTAAGATGAGTTGCTCGCCGATTTTACCGATTTTCCTTCTGCCAGTATCTTTAAAGCCGACACTTTTATAAAGGTTCTGAGCAGGGATGTTTTTATGGTTAACTGCCAATACAACTTCATCGATCGTCTCAAAGGTTGATGTTATGAATGTTTCTAATTCCAGCATTGCTTTTTTTGCATAGCCTTTTCCTTGTTGTTTATAATCGACCGATAACGCGGTTAGTAGCATCGCTTTAGGGTTCGGTGTATAGTCACTTACTCGGTTTGTCGTATGCAATAAGAAGAACCCTACCGGCTCCTGATTAGAAAGAATAACAATTCGATATTGTCCTTCTGATACATTCATTAGTTCTTCTGGTAAGGCTGTAAACTGCGCTTGTGCCTCTGGGAGTTCGAACTTTTCTAACAATTCAAGGTGCTCATTTTTGAAAAACGTTAACTGAATATCTACGCTATAGTTCATGTATGTTCTCTCCTTCTCAGTTTATATCTTACCATGAGAACATATGTTTTTATACGATTTTCTAAAACAATCCATAAAAAAACCAGAGGGCAACTGCCGCTCTGGTTTTGAAAGTTATTTCGTTTTATCTTTACTCGCTACGATAAAGGCAACGATGATCGCTCCGATGAGTACGAGAAACGGAGCTACTAAGATTAAGAAATCATCCAACATAAGCTCACTCCCTTTTTCCTTTTACGTACTTCGGATCGAATAAGAACAAGCGTAACAACAAGTACAAGGAAGGCAATAGTAACATCATGCCAAGAATAAAGACGACAATGAGACTAATCGCCATCGCTTCATTTGTAAAGCCGTCGTAAATGGTTAGATAAGGATACAACAAGTACGGATAATGCGAGATGCCGTAGCCGAAAAAGGCAAAGGCGAACTGACCGATCATGAGCCATACCGCAAGGCCATATTTTCGCCTGTTCCAGATTAACCAAAGTGTGATCGCCCATAACACGAATGAGAGGGCAAACATCCACCAAAGGTTTAGGATGCTATCAAAGTGAGCAGAGTTATGGTTTTGCAATTCAAAAATAATCCCGCCAGCTGCAACGATCAGTGGAACCGCCCAAATGAGTACGTATTTTCTCATGATACCTGTTGCTTCTTGATCTTCCGTCTTGCTCGCATACCACGTGAGGAAGACCGATGAAATGTAGAGCACGGCAACGATACTCAAGACAACAATTGCCCACGTTAACGGACTTGTAAACAATAATTCATAACTTAGAACGGGTTGACCGTCATCCATGTAGACAAATCCACCTTCTGAGATGGTGAGCACGACCGATAAGGATGCCGGAATCAAGATCCTGTTGCGCCGTACATGAATGCATAACCTCGGTGACCCTGAGAGCCATAGGATTCAAACGCATAGTATGAACCCCGAAGTGCGAGTAATATGATCGAAATACTCGCAGGTACTAATAGAACGCTACCGAAGAAAAACGCACTGTCTGGAAAGAAACCTATAATCCCAACGAAGAAAAAGACGAAGAAGACGTTGGTCACTTCCCAAACGGGTGACAAGTAACGCTGGATCACTTTACTTAAGATGTGCTGCTTCCCATTTATAATACTGTGGGCGTTAAACACACCTGCTCCGAAATCAATCGATCCAACAATGATATAAAAGAAGAGAAAGAGCCACAACACCGTAATGCCGATGATTTCTAAACTCATTGCTCATCCCCTCCTGCATAAGACTCTAATTCTTTCTCCACAGGTTTGTCTTTAAACATCTTGCGAAGAACGACAATCGTACCGACACCAAGAATCAGGTACAACAACACGAAGAAAAAGAAGACTAAATCTACGTGACTGGCAGTAGTTGCTCCTTCGTCAACCGTCATAATTCCTCTTAAAATCCACGGTTGGCGACCAACTTCAGACATCCACCAGCCTGCTTGAATTCCAAGGAATGATAGAGGTGCACCCATGACGATTAGCCAGCGATACCATTTTTTTATCGACAAATGTCCAATTTCTCCAACGAGCGACGAGGAAGACGAACGAGAGTGCCAGCATAAACATGCCGATCGTAATCATCGTGTCAAAGAAATAGTGAATAATGAGTGGCGGATGATGCTCTTCTGGGAATTGATCTAGACCAATGACTTTTGCATTCGGATCGCTATGTGCGAGAATGCTTAGCGCAAATGGGATTTCAATGCCGTACTTCACTTCATTATTCTCATCTAAGATTCCCCAAAGAATGAGTGGGGCTTGTTCTTCGGTTTCAAAGTGCCACTCGGCAGCTGCCAATTTCTCAGGCTGATGTTCTGCAAGGTATTTCCCTGAGAAGTCTCCAATGATTGCTGCTGCAATCGCAAAGACGAAACCAACTTTCATCATGACGTTTAGTGACTTTTTGTAATAGGCTTTGTGGCTTCCCTTCATTAAACGGAACGCAGCGATTGCCGCAAGCGTAAAGGCGATCGTCATATAAGCTGTTGCTAAGACGTGCGTCACCTTCGTTGGCATCGCGACGGTAAACATTGCAAGCAATGGATTTACGTTTGCAAGTTCACCATTAATCATTTCAAATCCACCAGGTGCATTCATGAATGAGTTAACGACAGTAATGAAAAATGCCGACAACGCACCACCAATCGCAACTGGGACGAGTAGTAACAGGTGTTTTTTCTGATTATCAAAGCGGTCCCACGTATATAAGTAAATACCGAGGAAGATCGCTTCAAAGAAAAACGCGAACACTTCCATGAAGAGTGGAAGGGCAATAATATGACCGGCAAGTTGCATAAAGTTCGGCCAGAGTAACGCTAACTGAAGACCAATCGCCGTTCCGGTTACAACACCAACAGCTACGGTAACGACAAACCCTTTCGCAAGTCTTCTTGCCATTAAAATGTAGTGTATGTCGTCTTTTTTAATCCCCAACCAGTGAAACAACATGATCATTAGCGGCAAACCGACACCTACGGTTGCGTAAAATATGTGAAACGAAAGCGTAAGCAACGTTAACAATCGACTCATTAATACGGGATCATCAATAAACATGTGCTACCCCCTTTTGAACAACACAAATAAAGTATGTTCACTACTTCACAAACTTTCGATTTCATTATAACAACGATTAAAACCCATTGTAATACGTGCATGTTAACATTTTATGAAGAACGCTGACCTGTCACGTCACGGTCACAATTCAGACAATGCAATGTCAAAATCAAATGCTTTATGTATACGTTTAAGTCGTTTAAATAGATGAACTCCACTATACTTACCCTAAAACCACTACTCTTACACCGCTAATCACAGTGGTTTCGGTTAAAAATTGATACTGCAAGATTTCTTACCTTCTTCTTTTGATTCCATGTTCAGTAAGTACTTTTTGACCGTGCATCTGCTTATCCGAAGTAATGATGCAATCGGCTATGTACGAAATGAATCTTCACTCATCACTTATAAAATGAGAATAAACTCTAGAAAATCATTCTTTAGGCTCCAATCGAATGAATAAATTGTCAGAGCATCAATAAATATAGAAGAGTAATCATGACGACAACGAAGGGGACGATCAATGAAAAATCGGGGTATGTGGTGGATTCTTGGGGTATCGGGCGGTGTTGTTCTACTCGTATTTGTTGCTTTTATTAGTCACATGATCGGTACGAATCAAGCGCGCGCGACGCTTGATGCACGTAAGTTTACACTCGAAGAAATTGAAATCGAGATTGCGCAGTCGTCAACGTCATTAACAGAGGTGAATGAAGAATTAAGCAGTATCCAGAATTCGCACGAGGAACAAGCCACTTTGCTACAACAACTTGAACACGATATTTCTGATCACAGTGAGGAATTCGAAGAAATGACCACCTTAATTAGTGAACGTGATGACGTCATGCTAGAGATCGAGACGTTAAATAACGAAATCGATGACAAAGAGGAATCATTAACACGTGTAATTGACGACATTGAAACGGCAGAAATTGAGCTTGAAAAATTAACGACTGGAATTGTAACGAAAGCCGAAGAACCACGTGTGTTGTCTGCTGGATATTTCACCGTCGGTCAAGACCTTCCGCCAGGGCGTTATAAAGTAGAACCGAATGCAGGTAGTGGCAATTATTTTGTAAATAGCGGTTCGAAATCAAACATCATCCTAGGGAGCGGCGACGATTCTTTTTATACGTCTGAATACATTGTCTTCCTTAACGATGGCGATGAAATTGAACAAACCTTATCTGTGCGCTATACACCCGTAGAGGAATAAGCTTAATGTAAAGGTACGCCATACCTACACCTCCTCCCTTTCTTCATGGCGCGCCTTCTCTTTTAGTGAAAACGTCATACCTGAACGGCATCGTAATTTAAGCCGTCTTCACACAATCTATCATCCAAATATTAGAAAAAAAATCGATTGACATAGTTAAACAATAAGAATAGTATGATAAAAAAGAAAACCCTACGTGCTGACCGGACAACCGAAGGCCAATTGAGGAGAGGTTTAATAAAAACCTTTGCTTTTTTTACTCGTTTAATTCAGAGTATTTACATTTGAATTATATCTTTTATAAGGAAGGATGATGATTGTGAAGTATTATTCTTACTTTCTTGGAGGAGTAACGGTTGTTTCGATTCTTTCTGCATGTAACGTAGGTGGATTTGATGAAGATCAAAGCGGTGAAGCCATTCAAGACAATTCGACGGCTGACGGAGATGTCATTGAATTGCTAAACGTCTCTTATGACCCTACTCGTGAGTTTTATGATGACTACAATGAAGCTTTTCGTACGTATTGGCAAGAAGAAACCGGTGACACGGTCACAGTTAATCAGTCTCACGGTGGTTCTGGAAGTCAAGCACGTTCCGTATTGGATGGGCTACAAGCGGATGTTGTGACCTTAGCGCTTGCCTATGATATTGATGTTTTACAAGAGCGTGAATTATTGGATTCTGAGTGGCAAAGTGACTTTCCAGACAATGCCTCCCCTTATACGTCAACGATTAACTTTCTAGTGCGTGAAGGCAATCCAAAAGACATTCAAGATTGGGATGATCTCGTTCGAGAAGATGTAGAAGTTGTAACTCCAAACCCGAAAACATCTGGTGGTGCTCGCTGGAATTACTTAGCCGCTTGGGGATATGCCGAAGATACATATGGCGAAGAAGAGGCGGAGGATTTTGTTACGAACATCTATGAGAACGTCACCGTATTGGATTCAGGAGCTCGTGGTTCGACGACATCGTTTATTGAGCGCGGTATCGGAGATGTGTTGCTCGCATGGGAAAACGAAGCGCTACTCACTGTGCATGAATTAAATGCTGAAGACTTCGAGATTATTACCCCATCGGTTTCAATTCTAACTGAGCCACCTGTCGCGATTGTCGATACGAATGTCCAACAAAAAGGAACGGAAGAAGTCGCTCATGCCTACTTGGATTATTTATATTCTGACGAAGGTCAAACGATTGCAGCAGAACATTATTACCGACCACGAAATGAAGATATTTTAGCTGATTACGATGACTACTTTCCAGACGTCGAGTTATTTACGATTGAAGAGAGATTCGGAAGCTGGGATGAAGCACAAGAAAGACATTTTTCGGATGGTGGCGTTTTTGATCAGATCTACGCGCCATAGTCAGGAGGAACTACGATGAAACGCACACTTCCAGGCTTCCCGCTTTCTTTCGGCTTTATGATGTTTTACATGAGCTTTATCGTCTTCATTCCTTTAATTGCATTGGTTTGGTACACGATGGGAATCGGGTGGGAAGCGTTTTGGAATGCCGTTACTGATCCTAGATTATTTGCAGCACTTCGACTAAGCTTTTCTGCTTCTTTTATTGCGGCAATGATTAACGGCGTCTTCGGTTTACTCATTGCTGGGTACTCGTTCGGTACGACTTCTTTGGAAAACGGATTATGGACGGAATGATTGACCTTCCATTTGCTTTACCGACAGCAGTTGCAGGCATCGCACTGACGAGCCTTTATGCCGAAAATGGCTGGATCGGTTCGTTACTTGCACCACTTGGAATTCAAGTCGCATTTACACCGATTGGCGTGACGATTGCGCTTACGTTTATCGGCCTACCGTTTGTCGTCCGCATGGTTGAGCCGGTATTGCGTTCACTCGATCAAGAAACAGAAGAGGCGGCTGGATTACTCGGCGCTTCTCCTTTTACCATTTTTAAAACTGTATTGCTCCCGTTATTAACACCCGCAATTTTAGCGGGCATGACACTTGCATTTGCACGGGCACTTGGCGAATACGGTTCCGTCGTCTTTATCGCTGGAAACATCCCGATGCAAACCGAGATTGTTCCTTTACTCATCATGAATAAGCTTGAACAATTTGATTACGCGGGAGCGACGGCGATTGCAACGGTAATGCTCGCTCTTTCATTTCTTTTGTTGCTTGGAGCGAATATCCTGCAATGGTGGCTTTCTAGAAAATTAGGGCAAAAGGTGGTGGATTCTTCCCGATGAACACAAAAACCTACAAGCCCCTCTTAATTTTCATTGCTTTTCTTTTTCTAACGCTGTTTTTGTTATTACCTTTACTTATTATTTTCATCGGTGCATTTAGCCAAGGATTTGAAGTGTTTTGGTATTCCATTACGGAGCCTGCAGCAAGGCACGCAATTTTTCTAACCTTGCTCGTTGTTGTCGTTACAGTCCCACTCCACACGTTGTTCGGGTTAGCTGCTGCTTGGGCACTCACGAAATATCGCTTTCGTGGTCGACAATTGTTAATTACATTAATTGAGATTCCTTTCGCTGTCTCCCCAGTTATTGCGGGTCTTGTGTTTATTATTCTTTACGGAGTAAATGGCTTTTTTTTGGGGAATGGTTACTTGCAAATAACTTGCAAATCATCTTTGCCGTACCTGGAATTATTCTTGCGACGATGTTTGTCACGCTACCGTTTATTGCCAGGGAACTGATTCCTTTAATGGAGGCTCAAGGAAGCGATGCTGAAGAAGCTTCTCTCACACTAGGTGCAGGTGGTTTCAGAACGTTCTATCACGTGACCCTCCCTGCAATTAAATGGGGACTACTGTACGGAGTGATTCTTTGTAGTGCCCGTGCAATTGGAGAGTTCGGAGCGGTTTCCGTCGTATCTGGACGCATTCGCGGAGCAACAAACACGATGCCGTTACATGTAGAAATCCTTTACAACGAATATCAATTTGCTGCTGCTTTTTCAGTTGCATTACTCATGTCATTGTTCGCGATTTTTACGATTGTCATTAAGCAAGTCGTCGAACGAAAACAACAACTGGGGTGAATAGGATGTCAATCACAATTACAGGCATTACAAAAGACTTCGGTAAAACTGAAGTCCTTAAGAACATCAATCTCACCGTCAATGAAGGCGAATTATTAGCACTACTCGGTCCTTCAGGCTCTGGGAAAACGACGTTGCTTCGTATGATTGCAGGCCTTGAACACGCAACTAAAGGAGACATCTTCTTTGATGGCAATAACATGACCAACGTGAATGCAAAAGACCGAAATGTAGGTTTTGTGTTTCAACATTATGCCTTGTTCTCACATATGAAAGTCAAAGACAACATCGCCTACGGCTTACGTGTAAAAAAGAAAAAGGATCGACCGACAAAGTCACAAATCGATTCAAAAGTAAATGAGCTACTTGAACTTGTAAAGCTTGAAGGATTGGGCGAACGGTATCCTAGTCAGCTCTCAGGTGGACAAAAACAGCGCGTAGCCCTTGCTCGCTCACTAGCGATCGAGCCTTCGGTGTTATTACTTGATGAACCTTTTGGCGCACTCGATGCCCAAGTTAGAAAAGAGTTACGTCGCTGGCTGCGAACGCTCCATAAACAAACCGGTGTGACGACCGTTTTTGTGACACACGATCAAGAAGAAGCGCTCGATGTTGCTGATCAAGTCATCGTCTTAAATGACGGAGAAATTATTCAAGAAGGTACCCCGTCCGATATTTATGATTCACCTAACAGTCCATTTATGTACCGTTTTTTAGGTAATGCAAATGAATTGAAGGGCACCGCAACAAAAGAAGGCATTTCTATAGGAGGCGTAACACTTGCCAGTGGAGAACCACATGCAGATGGCGAAAACGTAGTGAGCTATGTTCGACCTCATGAAATTTCGCTCGCGCACAACTCTGGAAATGATCATCGCTTAGAAGTCGAAATTACGAAAACTCATCCTGTCGGTCCGATCGTATTCATTGAAGCAAGACGACTAGATCGTGATCAGGAGCACATTGAAATTGAGCTTTCAAAAGGTACATTTGACAACTTGTCCATCAAAGTTGGCGACATCATGTTCGCTCATGTAGAGCGTTTCGGAACATTTCAAGCAAATGAATATATGATTTAACTCGTACAGGAGGTTCAATCGTGAAACAAAACTATAGCTACTTTACACACCTCGAATGTCCAAAATGTAAGAAAGAGTATGACGGGTCCACCGCTACACATTTATGCGTATGTGGATCCCCGCTTCTAGCACGTTATGATTTGCAACGTTTAAAAGAACATTGGTCAATAGAACAGCTCAAAACACGCGAACCAACGCTTTGGCGTTATCACGAAGTACTTCCTGTGCTGAGTCCAGCAAACCGCGTCTCACTCGGAGAAGGAATGACACCTCTCGTTCATATGGAGACACTCGGTAAAACGTACGAGTTACCGAACCTTTACATGAAAGACGAAGGCCTACTCCCTACAGGTTCTTTTAAAGCTAGAGGTGCTGCAGTCGGCGTTTCGAAAGCAAAGGAAGTCGGGGTCCAGACGCTTGCGATGCCAACAAACGGGAATGCAGGGGCCGCTTGGGCGTTATACGCTTCTAGAGCTGGTATTCAAGCGCACATCGTGATGCCACTCCAAACGCCTGAAATTACAAAACGTGAAGTCATTGCAGCTGGAGGGACACTTTCTTTAATTGACGGACTCATCCATGATGCTGGACATGCCGTATCAGAAGCTTCTAAAGAACACGGTTGGTACAACGTAAGCACATTAAAAGAGCCTTACCGAATCGAAGGTAAAAAAACGATGGGCTATGAGATCTTTGAACAATATGGCTATCACCTCCCTGATGTGATCCTTTATCCAACAGGTGGAGGTGTCGGTTTAATTGGCATTTATAAAGCATTTCTAGAACTCAAGACACTCGGATGGATCCCTAACGACGCCACTCTGCCACGCCTCGTCGCTGTTCAATCAGAAACGTGTGCACCCATCGTTAAAGCGTACGAACAAAGAAAAACCCATGCTGACGTTTGGGAGAACGCAGAAACGATTGCATTTGGCATTAATGTTCCGAAAGCGATTGGAGATTTCCTCGTGCTTGAAGCCATCTACGAAACGAATGGATGTGCCTTGCTGTCTCTGACGAAGAGTTGTTAGCCGAGCAAAAGCAAGTCGCAGAGCGTGAAGGGAATTGGATTTGTCCTGAAGGCGGTGCGACGTTTGCCGCAACGAAAAAGCTACGACAATCCGGGTGGATCCAAGAAGATGAACACGTTCTTTGCTTAAATACCGGAATGGGGATTAAATACCCTGATACGGTCACGTATCACGATGAAGATTACCTTAAGCACTCACTTACGACAAAGCATTAATACCATAGGAGGGAGACTTGATGTCAGCTAGTCATCCACAAATTGAAGAAGTCAAAGAAACTGTAGAACAGATGTTAGCCACACTACAATATGGATCTGTTACGATCATCGTACAAGATGGCCACGTCGTACAAATCGACAAAAACGAAAAGCACCGAATAAAATGACACTGCCTTACTGGCTGTCATTTTATTCGGTGCTTAACTTTATCCACACGTTTAGAACTCATCACTCCATTGTTTCGCGAGCGACTCGAATGCTTCCTTACGATTTGGATCGTTCAAAAAAAGATTGAGCTGAGATTCTCTTTAGCAATTCCGAACGCATCGTTTGCGACATCGTTTGTTGCTTCAATGCCGTACGAGCTTCTTCCAAAAAAGCTAATTCTTCTTCTACCGTCCCCGGCAAGATGTCACGAATCTCACGCTCTAAGCGTTTTGCGTAATGAGGACTTGATCCGTGCGTCGAAAGAGCAACTGTCAAATTCCCTCGTTGAATAGACTTTGGAAAATGAAAATCACTTTGCGCCATCTGATCCGCTCGATAAATCAGCTGACGCGGCGCTCGATTTCGCATTAACGCCTCGTGTAGTTTTGGTACATTTGTACATAACACAAGGATACTCGCAAGAAAACATTCCGAATCTCTCACCCGACGTTTTTCCCAACGCACCTTGCGTAGAAGGCTTTCAGGCAATTCCGGCGAGATCACGACAATGTCTGAATGGTAATCGAGCAATTGTTCAATTCTTCTCGTTCCAACCTTCCCAGCACCAACAACAACGACTTGTGCATCTTTTGGATGCATCATAATGGAATAACTACTTGTCATACGTGCCCACCTGAGCTAATGCCCGAGAAACGATCACCGGCGCTAACTCATGATCCGCACCTAAAACTCACACAACGTGTACGTTGTCTCACCTTTTCGGCATTGTAGTTTTTGTTCTAACTCATTCATAAGCACACCTGTAAATAGTAAGTAAGGCAACACTACCGTATGCTCGGATCGCAAACGTTCAACTTTCTCTAATCCTTCGTCAACTGTCGGTGTTGTTGCTGCTAAAAAGCAAGTCTCTACATAACGACAGTCCACACGCTCATAGATGAGGCGAGCAATCTTCGCTACGTCACTCGGTTGGTACCCATCACTGGATCCTCTTCCAACGATTAAGACGTCTACATCTGTTCGTTTTGTCTTATCTGCTAATCTAGACACTCCCGCTGCTTCTAAACGTTTGACCGCTAGTTCAACGACCTCCTCACACACCCCGATCGTTTCCCTGTAGTGGATACGTATCGTCGGATAATTTTTTTATTGCTTCCTCCACTTGCTCAGGAATATCAACTTGCATGACCCGCTGTTAAAAGCAAAACCGGCACAACTGTAATCTCAGTTGCACCGTTTTGCACGCAGTGATTCATCGCCTCTGCAATCGTCGGGGAGGACAATTCTATAAACCCGTACGTCTGAAACACCTCGGGTTCAGGGTAAAGTACCATGACTTCATGAATAAACCGCTCGAACTGTTCGACCCTGCTTTCACCCGACTGCCATGACCGACGTACAAGATCGCTTTCATGTTCTTCCTCCTTAATCGCAAAATACGGCTTTACTACTTGCTCAACTTCACGATCCATACAAATGGCATCAATGTAGTTGGCCACCCAATCGATTCCTCCCTGCCTTAAACTATCCACGAAGAACGAAACCGATTCGACAGTCGGAAAATGGACGGTTTGTCGCTCACCACTCTCGAACTGCTTCGCGAGACAATCATGACTAATTGGATGATACGTATGAGTGGTCGTTCCAATCTGTTCAGTGCCTGGTAGACCAGAGAGCGAAACTTCCGCTTCTCTCGTATCATCTTGGATTGCTGAAAGACCAAACTGTTCGAGTTGTTTAGCCGCACACTCTGTTCGAACAATCAACTCGGCACGTAGCTGTCTAATATCCACGTTACATTCACGAAGCCAGACAATCCAATGACGAACCGCTTGAGCATCTTCAAAACAAATACTCGTCACGTCGTGCCAATTGTCCGTTGGGGAAGGCTTAGCGATTGACGTCACGTGAGGATATACGAGCACATTTGCTCCTGTTTCTTGTAACTCTTGTTGAATTCCTTCATTATAATGTTCATCATATGCAACGATATAGGATTGTCCAAAGCCACTCTTTCTCTCCCACCAGCTTTTCGTTTCGTATACGTGATTCACTCGACCGACTAATGTAATCGCTGGATTAGAAATACTAGCTTCTTTCGCAGTAAGCGCTAGCGTTGCTAGACTTGCCTGAACCGTTCGTTGCCTTCCTGTTGTCCCCCATTCAATGATGAGTGCAGGTTCATCACGAGACCTCCCGTGCGCGAGCAGTTGATCCGTAATTTGCTGTAAGTTGTTTACCCCCATATAAAAGGCGATTGTCTCAATTCCAGCTAACGATTGCCAATCTAATTCGTCTTCCGATTCTTCTTGCGGTGACCCGCTGCGATTGCGAAGCTTGCTCCATAGTCACGGTGAGTAACGGGAACACCCGCATACAGAGGAGCCGCAATTCCCGCTGTAATACCAGGAACCACATCATAATTAATCCCTGCATTATCTAAGGCCTGCGTTTCTTCGCCAACTCGCCCGAACACACCTGGATCGCCACCTTTTAAGCGCACAACCGTTTGGCCATTTTTCGCATAACGAATAATTTCTTCTTGAATTAACTCTTGCCGTAACGTATGGTGCTTTGGGAACTTACCAACGTAGATAAACTCAGCAGTCGGTCGAGCGTGAAGCAATAGCTTTGGATTGACGAGCCGATCGTATAGCACCGCATCGGCGCGCTCTAGTGCTCTAATACCCTTTTCTGTAATTAACCCTTCATCTCCTGGACCTGCACCGATAAAATACACCTGACCATTACTCATCGGCTTGCCTCACAATGTAGTTGTGTTGATCTAAGTACTGAACGATCTTCAAGACACCTTCTTCGACACTTAAAACGTCCGTATTGATTGTAATTTCGGGCTGTGTAGGTGGCTCATACGGCGAGCTAATTCCTGTGAAATTCGGGATCGTTCCTTCTCGCGCTTTTTTATATAACCCTTTCACATCTCGCTCTTCACATGCATGCAATGGGCAATCGACATAAATTTCAATAAATTCATCTTCCTTAAAACGTTCACGAACGATGTGACGATCCTCTCGGAACGGTGAGATAAATGCCGTAGATACGATGACTCCTGCATCCACGAACAACTTCGATACCTCTCCAATGCGGCGGATGTTCTCAACTCGATCTTCATCACTAAACCCGAGATCAGCATTTAAGCCATGCCGAACGTTATCCCCGTCTAACACATATCCCGCCAAGTTACGTCGAAAGAGTTCTAGATTAATCGCATTTGCAAGCGTAGATTTCCCAGAACCAGACAGGCCGGTAAACCACAACACACAGCTCTTCGCTCCGCTTCGCTGTTGACGCTCTTCCTTTGTAACACTCGCCTCATGCCATACGATGTTTTGGTCAGTCATGACTTCACCTCTTTGTTCGTTTCTCCTTTTATAAGTACTTCAATCACTTCTTTGCGACTGAATTCCTTAGGAGGTAGGACTTGGTTACTGAGCATTTCGCGCACTTTTGTACCCGATAGAATGACATGTTCTGAGCGATCATGAGGGCACGTTTTATGTGAAGCCATGTTATCGCATGCTTTGCAGTAAAAACTATGCTCGAAAAACAATGGAGTAATTCCTAATTCCCCTTCTTCAAATTCTTTGAAAATCTCTTGCGCATCATACGTTCCGTAATAATCACCGACTCCTGCATGATCACGACCGACAATAAAATGTGTGCATCCGTAATTTCTGCGAACGAGTGCGTGGAAAATCGCTTCTCTAGGACCCGCATAACGCATAGCAGCTGGGAAAACAGACAAATGAACACGGTTTTGAGGATAATATCGTTCTAATAACACTTTGTAGCTTTCCATTCTTACGTTTGCTGGAATGTCCCCTTTTTTCGTTTCCCCAACAAGCGGATTTAAAAATAAGCCATCAATCGTCTCTAATGCGGCTTTTTGAATATATTCATGCGCACGATGAACCGGGTTCCTCGTTTGAAAGCCAACAACTGTTTTCCAACCGTACTCATGAAAAGCCTGTCGTGTTTCCTCAGGAGTCAAATAATCTTCCGCAAATTCGTCACGTTCGATTTTTTTCGTGAGGATGATCTCTCCTCCAATGTAAACATTCGGTCGAGCATATAATTTTGCAACACCAGGATGTGCATGCTCGGTCGTTCGATAGACTTGTTCTGCTTCTACTGTTTTATCAGGTTCATAGATTGATTCAACAGTGAGCACCCCATACGTCACATCGTTGTAGACGAGTCGCACCTCTTCTCCTAAATGGATGGAAGAAGCGTTTGAAGCAGGAAGTGTAATTGGAACACTCCACGGTTCACCGGATGCAAGTCGCATTGAATGAACAACGGTTTCATAATCATCCTTATTAAGGAATCCTGTTAACGGACTAAAGCCACCAATTCCAAGCAATTCTAAATCTGAAAGTGCAAAAGCGTCCAAATCAATGGTTTTTGTAATGTGCTGCACATCTTTATTCGGTTGATATCGATTTACTAACTTCACGTCTGACGTCCTCCTTCTGTATGCAAACCACATTCTGTCTTACCAGTACCTGCCCACCGTCCTGCTCGCTCATCTTCACCGGGTAACACGGGTCGAGTACAGTGAGTACAACCAATACTTGGGTAATGCTGATCATGAAGCTCGTTGTAAGGAAGTTGATGCAAACGGATGTACATCCAAATTTCTTCTTCTGTCCAATGAATGAGCGGACAGACTTTGATTTTCTGGAACTTGTGATCTGCATTTACATATTCCGTATTCGCACGCGTTGGCGATTGCTCACGTCTTAGACCAGATAACCAAGCGTCGTAGGGCTGTAAATGATGTTCAAGCACGTCTAATTTCCTCATTTGGCAACACAAGTCTGGTTCGTCTCCCACAACCGTTCTCCATAGGTAGCCGCTTGCTCTACTGGTGTTAGCGCCGGCTTCGCTTGTGTGATCTCAAACGATGGGTAACGCTTTTCCACTCGTTCAATCAGTTGTTTCGTCTCTTTGAAATGAAAGTCCGTATCTAAAAACAAGATCCTTGCATCTTTTTGCACTTTAGAAAGTAAATCAAGGAGCACCATCGCTTCTGCACCAAAGCTACACGCATAGACGAGCCGGTTTCCAAATGAATGATCAGCCCATTTCAGCACATCTAGACTATCTTTGTTATGAAGCTTTCGATTCAACGTTTCATAGTCTTCATGTTGAGCGGTATGATAGCGAACACTCATGAACTTCCACTTCCTCACAATATTCTTAGTAAATGGATATGTTTTACAGTGATTCTACATTCCTAAGCAATCTTTGTCAAAATAAAATGTAAATTCAAACGAAAAGAATTTCTTAATTCTTCTCATAAAAAGGCTTATAACTATGAAAATCCCTACTATGATTACATCTGAATCTACTCCCTTACTCATTTGTATGCCTGCGAAGTCGTCTTCACTCTCTTAATATTGTATAAAACCAACTTGACAACTTTGTTTAGTTAGCATAATATTGTGCTAAATTTCTAATTGTAAGAACATTCCATTTCATCTTCCGGAATTCGATCTCGATTAAGGGGGAACTTCATTGCATCTTAAGACAACTTCTAGTCCTTTTACAGATGAACAAGTACAACTGTTAAATCAATTGTTACCAACATTGTCAGCAGAACAGAAAATTTGGTTGAGTGGTTACATAAGCGGACAATCTTTCCCGAGCGAAGCACTCCCCACTCCTTCAACCGAAGCTGTGGTCAACGATCAAAACCCAATCAATGCGACCGTTCTCTATGGATCACAAACGGGGAATTCACAAAGTGTTGCTGAAACACTTGCACTCCAATTCAAACAAGCCGGAATTAATGCAGATCTACATTCAATGAGAGATTACAAAACGAAAGAACTTAAGTCTGTGGAGCGACTTTTCGTCATCATTAGTACCCACGGCGAAGGTGAACCTCCAGACAATGCGATTGGATTTTATGAACATGCATTTAGCCGCAAAATGCCGAAGCTAGACGGCGTGCAATTCTCCGTTCTATCACTTGGCGACGAGTCGTATGAGTCTTTTGTCAAACAGGAAAAGAATTGGATGACTTATTCGAAAAACTCGGCGGAGAACGCGTCGTACCACGAGCAGACTGTGATGTCGATTTTGAAGAAGTGGCAAATGAATGGATCGATGAAGTCGTCACAAAAATGGCTGAGAACCAACAATCAGCTACAGCTTCTTTGGCTTCACCGACGTCAATAATCGGAGACTCACCGAGTCCATATTCTAGAAGCAACCCATACCATGCTGAAGTGCTTGAGAATATTAATCTAAATGGACGAGATCGAACAAAGAAACACGACACATTGAGTTGTCCCTCGAAGGCTCTGGTTTTACATTCCTACCAGGCGATAGCATCGGTATTTTCCCAGAAAATGATGAGTTAATCGTTCAGCAATTACTGGAGCTTACGAATTGGGACGGTAATCTTGACGTGTCCATCAATAAAAATAACGATACTGTCCCGCTCAAAGAAGCATTACTTAAACACTATGAAATTACTGTGTTAACGAAGCCACTTCTTACAAAAACGAAACAGTGGATGAATGAAGAGGGCGTAGAGGAATTAATCCAAGAAGGGAATCAAGATCAATTGCGCGACTACCTAGAAGGTCGTGATCTTATTGATTACATCAAAGATTATGGTCCCATTCAAACGTCTGCAGAAGCATTCGTCGCCACACTAAGAAAAATTCCGCCTCGCCTTTATTCAATTGCAAGTAGTCATTTGGCGAATGAAGATGAAGTTCATTTAACGGTCTCTGCCGTTCGTTATGATCTTAATGAGCGAGCGCGAAGTGGCGTTTGTTCTGTTCAATGCGCAGAGCGTACGGAAGTAGGCGGTGTTCTTCCAATCTTCTTACAAAAGAATGATAATTTCCGTCTCCCTAAAGACCCTGAAACCCCGATTATCATGGTTGGACCTGGGACTGGCGTGGCACCATACCGAAGCTTTCTTGAAGAACGCGAAGAACTTGATGCTTCAGGGAAATCGTGGTTGTTCTTTGGTGATCAACACTTTATGACGGATTTTCTTTATCAAGTGGATTGGCAACGCTGGCTATCAAACGGGACGCTTACGAAAATGGATGTCGCATTCTCACGAGATACTGATAAAAAAAGTGTATGTTCAACACCGTATGAAAGAACAGTCGAAGGAATTGTATGAATGGATTGATGCGGGCGCAACAATTTATGTTTGCGGAGATGAAAAACAAATGGCACAAGACGTCCACGATACGTTGGCTGAGATTGTCGCTGCAGAAGGCAATTACACGACAGACGAAGCCGAAACCTTCTTAAAAGAACTGCAACAAGAACAACGATATCAACGAGATGTCTATTAATTGAGGTGAAAAACAATGGCGAACGAGAAAAACGTACACATTCAAAATGGCCCTCCTAGTGATGTTGAAGAAATTAAGGAAAAGAGTAATTATTTACGAGGCACTCTTGAAGAGACGCTCGCCAATTCGATTACCGCTGGCATTCCCGACGAAGACAACCGCCTAATGAAGTTTCACGGCAGTTACTTACAAGACGACCGAGACCTCAGAAACGAACGTCGCAAACAAAAGCTTGAACCAGCTCACCAATTTATGGTGCGCGTTCGCGCCCCTGGTGGGGTTGCCACACCTAAACAATGGCTCGCCATGGATGAGTTAGCCACTCAATACGGAAATGGGACGCTAAAACTAACGACGCGTCAAGCGTTTCAAATTCACGGCATCATCAAGTGGAACATGAAAGAAACCGTTCATGCTATTAATAAATCGTTAATGGACACGTTAGCTGCCTGCGGTGATGTCAACCGCAATGTGATGTTGAACCCAAATCCAGACCTCTCTTCGGTTCATCAAGAAGTCTATGAATGGGCGAGCAAACTGAGTGAATACCTCTCTCCAAGAACGAGAGCTTACCATGAGATCTGGCTTGGAGAAGAAAAAATAACGAGCAGTAAAGAAGACGAGCAAGAACCGATGTATGGAAAACTGTACTTACCTCGTAAATTTAAAATGGGGATCGCGATTCCTCCTTCGAACGATGTGGATGTATTCTCGCAAGATATTGGTCTAATCGCCATTATTGAAAACGACAAGCTGACTGGATTTAACGTAAGCGTTGGTGGAGGAATGGGGATGACTCACGGAGATGAGAACACGTACCCCCAACTGTCTCGAATGATTGGTTTTTGTACTCCTGAGCAAGTCACTGACGTCTCTGAGAAACTGATCACGATTCAACGAGATTACGGCAACCGCAACGAACGAAAATACGCACGGTTCAAATATACGATTGATGCTCGGGGACTCGATTGGTTAAAAACCGAATTGCACGAACGTCTCGGGTATGAACTCGCTGAATCCAAACCGTTTGATTTCACTCATAACGGCGATCGTTACGGCTGGGTTAAAGGCGCGAACAACCGCTGGAACTACACGCTGTTCATTCAAAATGGTCGTATTAAAGATGATGACGATTACCGTTTAATGACTGCTTTAAGAGAAATTGCTCACATTCACACCGGGGAATTCCGATTATCTGCAAACCAAAATCTAGTCATCAGTAACATAACCGCTCCAAAGAAAAAAAGCGATTCGTAACATCTTCGAAAATTACAATATTGTCGCCGAAGATCAGCTATCCGCTTTAAGGAAAAGCTCCATGGCTTGCGTCTCCTTCCCTACTTGTGGACTCGCAATGGCAGAATCAGAACGCTACCTCCCTAGTCTCGTCGACAAACTCGAAGAGACAGTTAATGAAGCAGGGCTCAGGAATAAAGAGATTGTCATCCGGATGTCCGGGTGTCCAAACGGTTGCTCTCGAGCAGCTCTAGCTGAAATTGGATTTATTGGTAAAGCACCGGGCAAATACAACTTATACCTTGGCGGAGGCTTCAAAGGAGAACGATTAAGCAAGATGTATAAAGAGAATATTGGCGAAGAAGAGATTCTCTCCATTCTTCGTCCCCTTCTCATCGACTATGGCAAAAACCGAGAAACTGAGGAACATTTCGGTGATTACGTCATTCGTGCCGGGTATATTAAAGAGACGAGTGACGGAACGAACTTTCATCAATAACCGAAAGAAACCGCCGAGCGAGCACGTATTCTCGTTCGGCGGTTATTCGTTTAACGCTTCCTCCACAACCTCTAACATCTCTTGTGATTCCACTTTATAAAGCGGATAGATATGATCGTTGTCTCGTTGATCTTGAAACGATCCACCACTCTCACTTAACCAGACATAATAGTTCAACTTACCAAATTCAATCTCATAATCAGGGTCAATCACATCGCTAATTGATGGTTGCCGAGAATTCTGTCCCTCACCAATAATTGATTGCATCGTTTCAACATCTTCTTGATCATCGATCACAACTGTTGAGTCTGGTACGCTCTCATTGAACGTTTTCATCTCAGTAATACTAATCGTTTCAAGGTCTTTCTCTAGCAAGCTAATGTCCTCTCGTACTTCTCCAACATCTTCACTTCCATTACAAGCAGTCAACATGATTAGAACGATCGCGCATGTCACAACGTATCGAATCGTTTCACCCCTCCACCATTCATTTCAAACGTAGACGTTACTCCACGAATTTTGTTTCAAAAGAAATTAACGCTAAGCTCCTGTATCCAACCGCAACAATTTCAGAGCGAGCTGAAGCTCAAAGGCTTCACGAACATTTCTAGGATTCAACTTCGTTTTCTCTTGAATGCTTTCGAGTCGGTATTTGAGCGTGTTGCGGTGAATTTTCAACCGTTTTGCCGTCTGTTCGCTACTACCATTCTCAGCAAAAAACGCTTCAAGCGTCGCAACTTCTTTTTCTTTCAACGATGCAAATAGGCGAAACGTAAAATGGTGAGCCCGTTCTTCGGTGACGTCTGCCAATAAGACGTCCATTTCATAATCTTCATAAGCAAGCATGCCCGGTACGTTCCTTTGATTGGCAAACGCGATACAACAGTCATCAAAGAGACCTTTCGTCTCATCCAACCGATGAAAAGCTGGACTATACATCATTCGCAATTCAGGGTAGTGCCGTTGTAAATCTGTGTACAATTTTTTTCGCGCTCGTTACGAGCTTTCTAGATGAGATTGATGACGTTAACACTGCAAATCGATTAATTTCTGTGCACGTTACAAAGCTTTTTGTCGTATCGATGAACTGCTCAACATGAGTAAGAAAGTCTTTTCTATTTAGGCCTGCAACATTCGGTTCAACAATGATTAGTAAATAAGGGGATTGAAGCTCGTATCCTAGAATTTCTAATTTGCTCGTAATATCTGCTAATGAGCCTTTATAAAGTAGAATTTCTTCTAGAATCGTTTGCTTTGAATTTTGCAACCACCCTTTATGCGAAATCAAGAAGTTCTGCTTAATTAACAGCTCAGTCGTTAACTTAGCCATTTCTGATAGTTCTTTAATTTGTTCTGGTTCTCCAGTGATCCCAACTACCCCTACTAACTCATCTTGAAAGTAAACCGGCATATTGATGCCCGGTCGTACATCCTGGTAATGCACTACATCTTCGCTCGTTACGATGAGAGGAATGCCTGTTTCCAGCACAGATTGTGCACCTTCATGAACGGTATACAGACGGCGGTCATCAGTACTCGCAATGATGACACCGTTCACATCCATAATGTTCATATGATAATGCAATTTGGATGCTGTTTCTTTAATGATGGAATTGGCAATATCGACAGTAAGCATGTCCTTCCCCTCCTCTTTTGTTCCTATTATACAATTTTGTTACTAATTTTGTGAGTATTTTGTGCATTCGTACTGATTTATTTATGGACACCCTCTTGTATAATGACTGAAAACGCTCTCAAAAAAACAAAGATGGGGGTTGCAAACATGCAAATCAAGAAGACGATTGAAAAAGTACCAGGGGGCTTAATGGTTATTCCACTCCTTCTCGGAGCAACGCTAAACACCGTTGACCAATTGCAAATTCCGTGGATTGTTGATTTCCTCCAAATGCTCGGAGCAGAACAACAAGAAAACGGGAACTATGAGTTTTTGAGACTTGGTGGTTTTTCTGAATGGCTCTTTAAAGACGGGGCTATGGTTTTAATTGCTTTGTTTCTCTTTTGTTGCGGTAGTCAAATGAACTTGAAAATTGGCGGAAAAGCGTTAAAAATCGGTACATTACTCCTCGTCGCGAAATACGGCTCTGGGGTAGCTGTAGGTTTTGCATTCGCTTCGATTTTCGGCGTAATGGATGGATTACTAGGATTATCACTTATGACCATTGTTGCAGCCATGACAAATGGTAATGGTGGAATGTACGCTGCACTAACGTCTCAATATGGACGCCGTTCAGATGTTGGTGGTGTAGCCGTCCTTTCATTAAATGACGGACCGTTCTTAACGATGGTTGCACTAGGTGTGATCGGTACTAGCTTTCCATTTATTGCATTTGTAGCCGTGCTTTTACCGATTCTTATTGGTATGATATTAGGTAACTTGGATGAAGACATCCGAGAATTTCTAAAACCAGGTGAGATTTTACCAGTACCATTCTTCGCCTTCGCACTCGGTGCAGGCATGAACTTAGCTTTATTCTTTAACCCAGAAGTTGTTGGAGCAGGTATTTTACTAGGGGTACTTACAACTGTAGTGACTGGTTTCGCAGGTATGCTCGTATTCAAATTGTTCAAAGAACGAAGTTATATTGCCCCATGGCAGAAGCATCGACCGCAGGGAACGCCACAGCAACACCAATGGCAATTGCAGCGGCTGCTAGTTCTTCTGGTGCTGCAATGAGTGCTTCACAAGTGCAGGCCTATCAAGACTTAGTACCGCTCGCAACGGCGCAAATTTCACTTGCCGTTATCGTAACCGCCCTGCTCTGTCCAGTTGCCGTTATCATCGTTGACCGCTGGCAACGAAAGCAAGGAATTGATGGCCGACTTGAAGATGATGAAATGGACGAACTAGACGCAGACAATAACAACAAGGAGGCATCCTAATGAAACAAACCTTACTCTACGGAAAAGAAAATCTAACGATTGATGTACCTACCCACGCCCAAATTATTGAACCGAAACATATACCAGCCATTGACAATCAAATGGGAGCTGTGCTGAAAAGCATGGCTTCTCCTATTGGAACAAAATCACTCAAAGAGATGGTCAACAAAGACGATACGGTAGCAATTGTGATCAGTGACATTACACGCCCAACACCGAATCATATTCTTGTTCCGGCAATCTTGGAAATGCTTGATCACGTTCCTCACGAACAATTTGTTATTATTAATGGAACGGGTACACACCGTGATCAAACGCGCGAAGAATTTGTAGGTATGCTTGGAGAATGGATCGTTGATAACATTAAAATCGTCAATAACCAATGCCACAACAACGACGAACTCGTTAAAGTCGGTGAAAGCAAATACGGCTGTGACGTCTACTTAAACAAAGATTATGTTGAAGCAGATTTTCGAATTGTAACAGGTTTTATTGAACCTCACTTCTTTGCAGGGTTCTCTGGAGGACCGAAAGGAATTATGCCAGGCATCGCCGGCATTGAAACAATTATGACGTTCCACAACGCCCGCATGATCGGAAACTCGAAATCAACGTGGGGTAACATGGTTGATAACCCTGTTCAAGACATGACACGAGAAATTAATGCTATGTGTAAACCAGAATTTATGCTCAATGTCACACTGAACGGTGATAAAGACATTACAGCCGTATTCTCAGGCGAATTGTATGAAGCCCATGATGCTGGATGTGCCTACGCCAAAGAACATGCCATGGTCAAATGTGACGATCGCTTTGATGTTGTGATCACCTCAAACTCTGGCTACCCACTTGATCAGAATTTATATCAAGCCGTCAAAGATGAGTGCTGCTCATAAGATTGTGAAAGAAGGCGGTACGATTATCGTCGCTTCTGAATGTTCCGATGGGCTACCAGGTCACGGCAACTATGCCGATATTTTGAAAATGGCAAGTACACCTGCAGAACTCCTTCAAATGATCGAAGATCCTGAATTTAAAATGTTTGATCAGTGGCAAGTCCAAAAGCAAGCCGTCATTCAAGTCTGGGCAGACGTTCATGTTTATTCCAAGTTAAGTGATGAACAAGTGAACACGGCCATGCTAACACCAAGCCACTCTATTACAGATACGTTAGACAAACTTAACAAAGCTACTGATCGTGAACTAAGCGTAGCCGTGCTCCCTTTAGGACCACTTACGATCCCATATGTAGAAGAAGATTAAAGGAGAGATACGATGCACAGTGACGAAAAACTCTTGCACTTAGAGGAGATTTTGCAAGAGATGGGCACCGTAGTTGTCGCTTTTTCAGGAGGAGTTGATAGTTCGCTCTTACTTGCTGTTGCCCTTAAAACACTCGGTCCAAACCACGTACTGGCAGTCACCGCAAACTCTGAAACACTTCCAGAGCGAGAACTCCAAGATGCAATACGTATTGCAGGCGAACTCGGTGCTACCCATCAAATTATCGAAACGTCCGAACTTGCTGTCGAAGGCTTTGAGGACAATTTATCGAACCGTTGTTACCTTTGTCGCGACAACTTATTTCATAATTTAAAACCAATTCTCGAAGATCAAGGCTTTGAGAACATTGTCTTCGGCTTAATTGCTGATGATATGGGTGAACATCGCCCTGGTGTGATCGCGGCACGTGAGCACGGTGTTCGAGGACCTTTGCAAGAAGCAAATCTATTCAAAGAAGAAATTCGAAGCTTTGCACGAGAGATGGGAATCTCTGCTTGGAACAAGCCATCGTATGCGTGTCTTGCTTCTCGCATTGCTTTCGAGGAGAAAATTACGATTGAAAAGTTAGAGAAAGTAGATGCAGCTGAACACTTCATTCAACACTTAGGCGTTCAACAAATTCGAGTTCGCTCCCACGACAACATCGCACGTATTGAAGTTGATCCTAATGATATGGCGATCATTTTAGAAAATCACAAAGCGATCCACGAGAAACTCCAAGACATAGGTTTTCTCTACATTACGTTAGATCTTAAAGGTTACAAAAGCGGAAGTATGAACGCAATGATTAAAGGAGTCCCATCATGAGCAATGAACATCACGTTGACTTTGACCGGGAAAGCCGCACTGGTTTTCCCGAGATCATTTACGGAGAAGGCAAAACCTCCGCACAAATCATCAACATTATTCACGAGCTTCTTCCACGACATCACAAAGCGTTGATCACTCGTATTGATGAAACAAAAGCCACAGAAGTTTTGCATCATTACCCAGAAGGTCGGTACAACAAAGAAGCTCGAACGCTCGTCTACGGGCAGTGCGATCCAATTGAACTTGGGCATGTACTCGTCGTTAGCGCAGGTACTTCTGACGTCCCTGTTCGAGAAGAAGCCGTCGAAACAGGCCAATGGCTAGGGTGTCGCGTTGAGACGATGACCGATGTTGGGGTTGCAGGCATCGACCGCTTATTATCTCAAAAAGAAACGTTGCAAAAAGCAAGTGTCGTCATCGTCATTGCCGGCATGGAAGGCGCCTTAAGTTCTGTTGTGGCTGGGCTCGTCAAGCGACCAGTACTAGCTGTTCCTACTTCAGTTGGTTATGGAGCGAATCTTGAAGGGATTACACCGCTACTTGCAATGGTAAGCAGCTGTGCTTCTGGGATGAGTGTTGTGAACATCAACAACGGTTTTGGAGCGATGTATCAGGCCGCACAAATCTTAAAGCTTGCCGCTGATTTAAGCGAAGAAAGGTAGTTACAGATGAACACGTTATATATTGATTGCGTTTCTGGCATCGCCGGTGACATGATGCTCTCTGCCCTCGTTGACGCTGGCGCTAATGAAGAGACGATCATTTCCCAACTTAACACATTACCTATTGATCATTTTCATATGTCCTTTGACAATGTTGTCAAAATGGGAATTGCTTCAAAGTACTTACAATTAGATATTCACGATCATGGGCATGCTCACGATCACAATCATTCGCATGAACACGGACATGATCACGTTCATCGAACGGCGAAAGATATTTTCCATTTAATTGAACAGAGCGAGCTTTCAGCACGAGTGAAAGAAAGAAGTATTGCTGTCTTTACTGCAATTGCTCACGCTGAAGGAACCATTCATGGCATGAACCTGATGACGTTCACTTTCACGAAGTTGGAGCGATGGATTCGATTATTGATATTATCGGGATCTGCATTGCTCTTGAAGATCTGAACATTGATCAGATTATCTCGTCACCTGTTCCAACAGGATCAGGGAAGTTGCATATGGCACACGGATTGTACCCAATTCCCGCCCCAGCGACAACCGAATTGTTAAAAGGCATCCCACTTGCACCACTTGAAGCAAAAGGCGAACTTACAACACCAACCGGTGCAGGAATCTTAAAGGCACTGGCATCATCGTTTGGTCAAGTACCTGAAGGGATCATTTCAGCAATCGGATATGGTGCAGGCAAAAAAAGACTTTCCAAAGCATCCAAATGTCATGCGCGTGTTCGTCATGAATGATGTCCCAAAGCACCGTGAGCGCCTCGTCATCTCACAATGTCAAGTTGATGATATGACTGGCGAAGCGCTCGGCTTTGCGTTAGAAAAGTTGTTTGAACATGAGATTTTTGATGCTTACTACACACCCGTGTACATGAAGAAAAATCGTCCTGGCGTTTTAATTACCGTCATTTCAAAACCCGAGCAAGCGCAAGTTGTCGAGCATACGTTACTTAAAGAAACGAGTACGCTCGGCGTCAGACAAACTACGGCAACTCGTAACCCGATGAAGCGTTCGATGGAAACGCTCGACACTCCACTCGGTGCGATTAACGTAAAACACGCAAGCACAGCGGACGGAATTGTAAAAAGGTCGTATGAATACGAAGACCTTAAAAGAGCAGCGAATGAACATCACTTGTCGTTACAACAAGTGATTGAAGCAACTTACGATTGGGAACGCGAGAATTCAAAGGGATAATTGGATTCTGCTCTCTAATTTAACGTTTGAGAGCAGAACCTCCTAATCAAGAAACCGGGCCACAACAGGTTGTCGACCGATCTCTCTAGCCCAAATGGAAAGCTGACCGCTATGATGAATCTCGTGAGCTACCATATGATGTAGAATATCATCGATGGTTTGAACAGAATTGTCCCAAGGAACACTAACTTCATTGACGAGATCTCGATTGGTTAGCGAATGTAACCCTTGGTTGATCTCTTTATGAAAGCGATTGGATAACGCACGGATTTGATCCAAAGATTGATGATCCGCATACTTCACAACTAGATCCTCTTCACCTCGGATCACACGCAACCAACTATATTCCACCTCGACGATATGAAACAATGTATATAGTATACTGCCAACGCCCCCAACTCGATCTTTTATTAATTCTTCCCGAGGCACTTCACAGCACCAATCAAACCACGCTTCCCGAATTCTCCAGTTGTATTCAAACAGCTTTAGCATCATGATCCCCCTCTTTTTTAATCAAACTATACCTCTGTACGATCAACACGACCCCAAAACAACTCTGTTTCATATAAGAACGGAACTTCTCCATTTTGCTCATATCGGTTAAAAAGGCGCTGTAACTCAGCCATCATCGGCTCATAGTTCTCATGTTCAGGCATCGGTGTGTACGATGATGACTTGACCCTCCCACGTAACCCTTCAAAATCAAACGTTTGCTGCATCTGAAAACGTGCTTTATGCATTGTGTTATCAGTAAAAAAGGCCTGTAAGTCTTCATCAGCAATGTTCTTATGATTAACTTTGGAGTAATCAATACCATAACGGTGCCATACCTCCTCTAACCCTTCCATAAAAGACGTTCCTGTTATTTGGCGCTTATTCCAAATGAGAGCAACCTTCCCACCAGGTTTTAGTATTCGGCTAAACTCTTCTTTTACAGCTACTCGATCGAACCAATGAAAAGACTGAGCACATGTAATTGCGTCAACGGAATGATCTTCTAAACCGGTCGTTTCAGCAGTTCCTGCCGTCGTGTTGAATGCTTGATCGTCTCCGATTGCTTTCATTGATGCGTTACGCATGACAGGGTCAGGCTCTACAGCAATTACATGCGTTCCTCGTTCAACGAGCAACTTAGAAAATATGCCAGTTCCCGCTCCAATATCGGCGACCGTAGAATGATCTGAAACAATCTGATGTTCATATAAATAATCAATCGCTTCACGTGGATAGGTTGGACGATACTTCACATAATCTTCTACTCGCTTTGAAAACTTGTGTTCCATGTTCAATTCCGCCTCTCTTGTTCTGTGGTCGAAGGATTATTATGGTAGGATATTTATATAACTTATTATTTTTTATTTTCTATCTATTCAGGAGTTAGAGATCAATTGAATCGTTGCTCAAATGCCTACGAATCTCTTTTAGAAATTGTTCATCTTGTTGGGGCGAGATCCGCACACTACCAAACCATCCATTAGAATAATAGATTTCAAATCCATCTCCTACCAAATGAAGCTTGTATCCACCTGAAGTATACCCCAACCCTCGAAAGCGCTCAATACGAGTGATCTTTTGATATGGAATCGTACTTTTAATAAGTCCTGCTTGCACGTTTAATTGCTGCTCCGTAATTACATACTTCACCGTCATCAACATCCAAAAGCAAAGTGCAGCGACCACAAATAGAAAGATAAACGGCAACCATTCCCACAGTGTTGAGGCACTAAAGAGAAGTGTATCACCTGCTAAGCTGACGACACTCATCATGACAACAGTGATGAATACGACCATACGTTTGTCAACTCTTGAACGAAATGTCATACGCCCTGTTACACCGACTTTCGTGATAACTAAATCTCAAGGAGGTCACGATGCACAATATCATCGCTACTTTGGTTATGTTTTTATTAGGCTTGTTATTTATCGGTGTAAGCTTACCTCTCTATTATAAGAAGGTGAAACCGAATTACTTTTATGGGATAGTCCGTAACATTTATGAGTGCGATTCAGATTGGTATGTTAAAAACAAACGAGGTGCTAAGAAAGTGATTGTCATTTCATCGGTGATCTGTGTCATCAGCTTTATTCCATTAGCAATTCCAGAATTTTCTGCAACTACAGTAGTCATTTGGATCGTCGGATCTTGTACTGCGATTGTTATATCATTGCTACATACGTTCATCACTGAATGGCGAACTAAACGTTCGCTTTAAACACTCCCAATTAACGGTGAGAACCCGCCTTCTGACATTAAGAATACAAAGCCTGTAAACAAAATCAACACAAAACAAATCGATGCCGTTAGTAAGTTTTGCGATATCTTGAATGCGTTTTCTCCTTTTTTTAAATGCCCATAGTGACATCACTAAGCCACTTACCGATAGTGCTAAACATAAAATGAACGCGACCCAAGGTAGAACTTCGGCAAGAAATGCTAGACCTGTGGAAAAAAAACAGCACCAAATAAAGAAATGCTAATAATGTAGCGAGATTCGATACACGATTTACCTTCGAACTCATGCCGCTCTTCTCCCCTTCTCCGTTAAATGTCTTTACGCCATTCAAGCACGTATTCACCCTCATTCGTATGCTCGTCAATCGCTTCCTTCTTCACGAGAAAACCGTTCTTCTCGTAAAACCGAATCGCTGATGTGTTTTTCTTGTATACATTTAGAGTCACAACATCGTTCTGTTGTTTGGCGAAGTTTAGTAGCTCTTTTCCATACCCTTTCTTTTGTTTCGTAACGTCAACGAAGAGTGCTGCAATAACGTGATCAACCATAGATAAAAATCCGACAATGTGCGATTGATCCCTAATCACATACGTCGTTGATTGCGGCAAATACGTTTCTTTCATTGCTCGCTTTTGCGACTTCCAATATGACTCGACAATAAAGTCATGTGCCTGTATTGAACTCTCATACCAAATGTTAGTGAGTGTCTCTAATTCTTCTTGTTTCGCAACGTTAATCTCCATTTGAATGGTCCTCACTGTCTGATTTGCCTACATCAACAACCTCAACACCGATCGCTAACGCACCGTAAGCTTTCTCTTGTTCAGGTGTATACAATTTATACGTTGCATTCATCATCTCGTCCATCGTCCAGCCGCTACAGTCCATTTGCTCAAATGCAATGTCTTCGTATAAAGCGAAAAATGATTCGTACGAATTAAGAGTCGTCACCTTACACAAAACAGTTCTTGCCAGGTCGTCTTCAAGATAAAATCGAATGTGATCATCAACTTGAACTGTACTTACTTGCTGATCATTTAATCTTACTTCGACTGTTTTGGTCAGATGCACAATGGATTGAAAAGGTACGTCATATAAGCTTAAGTTATGGATCATTTAGGTCCCCCCTTTATCGCTTTTGTAAAATGATACCAAGAATTAAACGAACCACGCGCAATCATGTACTATGGAGATCTCATTGATGCATGTCTCATTGGAGTGTTTTGTTTACAATGGTACCGGAAATCGATGGTTCACATGCCTTTGAGAGAATCACTTAGTAATACATAAATTACTCGAAAACATCAACCTAAGATGTAGACGATTAAACGTATAACAACAACGACTGCCGACCAGATGAGTATGAAATCGATGATTTTTCTCTTACTCGTTTTTCTTGCCCTCTTATCTAGATATTTACGCTCTAGTTCTACATTTCGATCTTCTGTCCTAACAACCCAACCTAACGTCACCCCGGTATATGCGCCTACAACATAGGGTAGTAATTCCCAAAACGTTGGTAATTGAAAATCGATTAAAAATTGAGCAACCGAAACACCAATGATAATTGATAGAGGTACATTTATAAAATTACGTTTAAACGCTTTTCTTTTTAACTCTTCATACGAATACTCATCGTCCATAACCTGTCTCACACCTATAAAACAATATTCTCAACCTTATATTTCATCATAATACAAAGATAATTTCGTCTGTTACTCATCACGGTAATGCCCACTTAATGACAAAGTCAGTAGGATTCTGTTTATAAAAATCCCGATATTCTTGAATGACTAGTGTTAGTTGAGACAAGTCATCTGGCAATGCTGGTGTAACAACATATTCATAATGTCGATGCCCTTGCGTTCCACTTCCACCCTTTTTTCTAACTTTATAGTCCTTTCCGATGTCCATTTCTAGTTGAGAAACTTTCGTAGATAAAAATCCACGCTTTTCATTACTCGTATCCCAATCTACCATTAACTTAATTACACTCGCATTTGTGTATTGAGCCACATAAGTCGTCGAATACACATAATTATCTTTCTCATACCACTTCATTAGTGGTATATATTTTCTAAACTCTTTAGGCTCAATTTGAGGTCGGTACCTTTCTTCGTCCCAAGCATCCTTAAACACCAGTTCTAAAAAGCGCTGAGCTAAATTAAACCTTTCTGCCCAATCACGTACATCGTTCACTGGCGGGCACCCTGGATTGTTGTTAGTCATCGCCTTACGCTGATGCAATAGGGCACAGATCTGTTCATCAATGTGATAGATTCGTTTATCGTAATAATCAACCGGTGGGTAATGACTCATGTTTCCTCCTCCTTTATGATTAAACGAACTTTTTATAGATTATATTAAGATTTCATGGGTGATTGCGGTGACTCATGTAAAGTTATGGAAAGCATTGCCTTGCCGGTAAAACGGCCTTATACTAAGTCTAACATGAAACGCGTGATCCCAAAGGGGAGTAGCATAAAAGCAGCTGTCGTCATTACGGGAGAGATCCTCGGCACTGCTGGCAACGATTTTGTTGCTTGCGAGACCTTTGTCCATCCAACGGTGGGCAAAGGTCTCTTTTTGTATTCCTTTGCCGCCATTCGTAAAGGAGTCTGTTCAATGAGTAGCTAATGAAGCTACTTAAGTCAAAAGCCGTCCGTCAAGGATTTAAAGAGGCACAAAAGCACGTCGTTCCCTTCGTAAAAAAGGAACTAGCAAAAAGAAACGAAACGAAAAAAAATTAATGGGGTGCTTAGCTACAAATTATGAGCACTATGCGAACAGCGTCACTTTCGAACAACGAAAACAATCTTATGTCGTGACAAGCAACCATCCAGATCTATCAATATGCGGGATTGGCAGAAGTGCTGTCGTGTTTAAGATTAAAGAACAAAAACGTGTAATAAAAGTGTATTATCCACCTTATCAACATGTTGCAAAAAAACGAACAGATAAATTATAAGAAAGTCGCAGGAGATCCTCGTTATCCTAAGCTCTATGAAGTTGGTCATACCTACATTGTTCTCGATTACATTGAGGGGAAAACGTTTTTTCAATGTTTACAAGAAGGAGTCCCTATTCTACCTGAGCATGTGAAACAAGTCGACGATGCACTGCTCTTCGCTCGTAACCGTGGGCTTAATCCATCGGATATTCACCTACACAACCTAATCATTACAAAACGTGGTGACGTCTGTATTATTGATATCGCGCGTTTCTCTCAGTCTAAACCATGTGAGCAGTGGAACGACCTAAAGTCAGGCTATTACAGGTACTATCATAAAGCTTATTTTCCTTCTAAATTACCAAAATGGCTCATGGACGTTGTAGCTACGCTATATCGAACACGAAAAGGAACAAACAATCGTGCTTAGTGCGACGCCTTAACAAATGCAATTTCAAAAAGACTATAATTTAATTTGAACCTTTTTCTGTTTCAAAACGTATGAACAAGTAAAGGGAGGAATGATTGTATGGACATGAAGGCATTTGAATCTTACGCCACACCATTCTTAGAAGCATTCAAAACACCTGGTACGATGGTTGCACTCTCGAATCCAGAGTATCAACAAAGCTTTGGTTACCGCAACGTAGAGGAACAACAGCCAATTGATGAAGATACGATCTTTGGCATCGGTAGCGTCACGAAGGTGATGACGTGCATGGCGATTATGAAACTACAAGAAGAAGGAAAATTGTCTGTGCACGACACAGTCACTACTTATGTACCTGAGTTCTCAGCTTCTGAAGACGACCGCTCAAAAGACATGACAATTCATCATATGATGACGCACACTTCTGGACTTCCGCCACTCGATACGCTTTTTTTATGCGAATAAGAAGAGCGTTTCAAATGAAGAATTCAAAGCAATGAGCGATCATTTAGACGTAAATACGCCGAGTATTGATACAGAGGACGAGTTTTTCTCGTATTTGCGATCGAAATCTTATCGTCTACTCGCTGATCCTGGTGAAGTCTTTAGTTATTCCAACGATGGTTACTCAATTCTCGGATACATTATTGAACGAGTAAGCGGTCTCTCTTACGAAGACTATATGCAAGATGAGATTTTTTTCTCCAGCTGGTATGAAACGAACGTTCTTTTCTCCTAAGAAACTCGAAGACTATGAAAATGTTGCGATGTTATACACGATGGAACAAAAAGATAACGAAGCATTCACTGAAGCATCGCCTACTTGGTGGGATGCCCCAACAATGTGGTCAGCAGGGTATGTTAAATCAACTGCAAAGGATATGCTTTCATTCGGAAGCCAATTAATTGAAAGCAAAGCTACTATTCTTAATGCAGATAGTTTGAAACAACTCACAACACAACACGTACAAATCGAACCTGATCTTTACTACGGTTACGGCATCATGATTCGTACCGACTTCTTCGGTCGACGAACACTTGAGCATGCCGGGGGTATTAAAGGGGTCTCTGCACAACTTACTGTGCTACCCGGTGAGAAAACGGCAGGGGTTTGTTTAACGAACATTGCTGGAGCACCCGCTTCCTCTGTCCTTGAAAGTGCTTTGAAAGTAACCTTTGGAGAGAGCCCTGAAACACCTGCAGTCACTTATGAGGATGTAGAACTATCAAACGAAAGCAAGCAATTTATGCTCGGGAACTATAAAGCAAATGAAGGACAATCTTTAGAGATTGTTGAAAAAGACAATAAGATGTTCATCGTCGTAGAGGACCAAGAAGTCCCAGCCCGAATGGTCGGCGAGCAAATGTTAGCCGTTCACATGTATGGATGGAACATTTAGTTCAATGGAGCGGAGAGAATTTATTATTTGGCTTTCGACAGCTTGAGAGAGTGTAGCGATAGGCGGTCGTTTGAAAGTAGAAGAAACTAGGATCGTATTCATTGTCCTAGTTTCTTTTTTTATTACAGTAAGAATGAACGTGTTATTTCGTATTACTTTGTTCTTCTTTTAATTTCATATCATACTATACTTACTGAAAATAAAATACCTGCAGCAATAGAAATACCACCAGTCATTGCTACAAACACTTTTATGTAAAACAATAAAAAGTGTGACCTTCAGAAACTTCAAGGTCACACTCTAAAATTTAACGAAACATTTAGTCGTTTACGGATACGTTCCACAAAATTGGGCCAGTAATATGCTGATATCCTTCAATCCCATCTCTCATCGAAACAATATCAATTTTATTACCAGGCTTTAGTACAGGAAGGTAATCCCAAAACGCTTCATGGAATTCATCGGCGTATGCCTGTGCATCTTCTGGCGTACCCGCATATAAAATATCCTCGGTCAATTGTGATAGCTCCTCACTATCTGTCCACCCGTGGTAACCTGAATTTAAATAAAGATATTGAACTGGCATCGGGCGAAAGGCAAACGGTGAAAACGTAATATCCCATACTTCAGAGTCATCACGCACATCTAACACGGTTGCACGGTCGCTCACTTGTAAGTCGACATTCATTCCGATCGCTTCTAATTGTTGCTGTAGAACGATCGTCATATTATACTCATCCGGAACTTCACGCGACGCGAGAATAACGATCTCTTCTCCATCATACCCAGATTCCTCTAACAACTCTTCTGCTAGATCCAAATCAAACGTAGCGTGTACATCACTACCAGCCTCAGAGTACCAGCCTTCTTGTTCTTCTTGAACCAACGAATGGTCATTAATGTAGAATTCTTCACTTCCATAAGCGGCAAGTAACATATCTTCAGTATTCACTGCTGCATTAACCGCCTGACGAGCGGCTTGCTCTGTGAAAATGCCTTCCGCTTTATTGAATATGAGTGCTGGGTATGAACTCGAAATGAGTTCATTATGCAGATCTGGATTGCTTTCTAGCATTTCAGCATTATCCTGTGGAATAGCTGTCGCAATATCATATTCTCCGGATTGAATACCTGAAACACGAGTTGATGCATCGCCTACATGATGAAAATAGATATCATCGACTTTAGGCTCTTTTGCTCCAGATAAACCGTCTGCTGGTTCTTCTCGAGATTGAAAATCTTCGAATTTTTTTAAAGTGTATAAATTGATCTTGTCGCCACTCTTCCAACTGAAATGGGCCAGTCCCAATAAGTTCATCAACGAGGTTTGTTCCAGCATTTGTAATAACTTCTTCAGGCATAATTGCAGCAAACTGAGTCATGTCTGCAAAGATAAACATGTCAATCGTCGTATATTCTTCAAGGTGAGCAACAACCGTATAATCGTCTATTGCTTCATATTCTGTTCCATCTAAATATTCTTGTGCTTGCGAAGAGTAATCATGCCATCTTTCCATAGAGGCAATAACATCACGGGCAGTCATTTCATCACCATTATGAAATTGAATCCCTTCACGGAGATAAAACGTAACGGTTTCTTCATCTTCATTAACTTCATAAGACTCAGCCAACATGGGTTCTACTTCTAGACTACTATTTAATGTTACGAGTGGCTCAAACATATGCTGAGAAATATCACGAGTAGATACATCCGTTACTGAATGGGGATCAAGGCTCGGTGGTTGTACACCATAAGCAACGTTAAGTTCCCCACCCTCTTCAATCGCTCCTTCAGACACCTCTTCTGTATCAGTGTCTGACGCACATCCCATAAGTAATCCGAATAGCATTAATGTAACGACTGAGCTTCCTACCTTCTTGACCATGAACTTACCTCCCTTAATTTGAACATGAATGGTTAACAAAACCTTTCGATTTTTTTAATTCTAAATATTCTAATTTTTTTTAATGCGTAAATTCACTAGTTAAATTAGTGATTTCTAAACTTTCTTTGGCGTTTCATCTTCCTGATCCTTTTCTTTCATAGCTTTTTTTTCAATCCATGCATCATTCGCAACCGCCCCCTCATCATGTCATGATTATTCCTTTATAGTACCCTCTAGTATATGTTTTACACAATAAGAACTTATGAAAAATAGTAATTAGCTCCATGAATCTAAGGATAAAAGTACGGTCATCAAGGAGTGATAACCTGAACTTTTTTTGCCTCATTTGGCGTACCAACAACTTAACGATAACCCTCAATAATACTTACTAACTGCTTAATCAGGGACTTCACTTCAGTCTGCTTATCGTCCCAATGATCGTTCACCTGATCAAGATAAGCTCGTCGAGCGAAATCAAGAATCACTCCATGTTCTTTAGAAAGACGTGGAATTGCCCATTTTGCAGCGATATCTTTCGATGAGATCGTACCGTCCTCTAGTGTTTGCCACATGCGAGCGAGTGTTAATAGTACATTCCGCTCATCACCTTTGGGGTTTTCTATTAACGACGACAACGAATCGAGAATGGCTTTTTTTAGATCTTCTATAGGAATTGGATCAAGAATCGTTGAAAGTTCAGGACCAAATAACGAAAGGCCGTATTCTCTTGCTTGCGCGAGCACGATTGTCAAATCAGGATTAGCCGCCGGTTCAGGTAGTTGTCCAACTTCAAACTCTTGGCGAAGCATTCCCCATACAAAAATTCACTTCTTGGTGGGTACTGCCACTGCGCATCATATACTTTTTGAATTACGGTCAGTTCAAGATATCGCTTACCTTCTTCGTTACCAATCTCACCTGAGATTTGCAACAATCGCTCAGTAAGTATTCTACGAGTCTTTTCAGTTAGTAATTCACGAACAACAACAAGAACGTCAACATCACTATTCTTTTTTTTAACCCACCACTAACAGCTGAACCATAAAGCGTAACCGCAATAACACCGTCACCGATTACTTCTTTTACGACCGTTAATGCATCATAAGCTTCTTTAGGGATTTTTACGTTGGATAATCCGTTCATGATCGTAACACCTCAATCTCTCATTCATGCTAGCATCGCACTCATTCAGATGAAAAGCAATCCAAAACAAAAAGCAGGCTCTGTCCTAGAACAAGCCTGCTTTCACACAACATACACCTAACTCGCAGTTACCTCTGACTCTACGACTTTCCAAACGTCCCACTCACCCGATTCGCTTGGAATTTCATTAACTGTCCACCATTTTGCTTCGTACAACACGTCATCATACCAAACGCGATCACCCGCAACATAAATGGCGTTGTTTTGCCATGTTGGATACTCATCATCATTGTCTACATTCGATGCATTAAACTGTGGATTACCAATCGTATGGAACCATTCTGCAACTTGCTCAGTGTTATCTGGTGCGTACGTTAATCCGAGCGTGAGTAAAATTCTCGCTTTTTGAGGGATTAAATCGTTTGCCGCAATAATTTGATCACGACCACCATAGACATTCCCAGCACCTGTTCGACTTGATGTTGCAAAGACAACATCATGGTTCTCAATCGCATCGTTTTGTGCTGCACGTTGTGCTGAAGAAATCCCACCAGCACCTGTGCCTGCAGTAACAATTCCGTCTACACCCGCTTCAGCAAATGCTGTGATTGCTTCACCACCGGCATTTTGATACGTATAAACAATCTCTGTTCTTGCCAAATCGTCAGCTTCCACTTCGGTCATATCAAATGGGGTCATCCATTCATCGAGGTCACCACAAGACTGAACACGTGCTGGTGCACGGTCTGTTGAAATATTCGTACCATCAATAAATCCAAGTGGACCGTTGTTCGGTGATTCAAACGTATCCATTCGGTATGTATCAGCTTTCGTCACGTCTTTTGCCGCGTGAATTTCATCATTTAACATTAAAACCGTTCCAAAACAAAACGTTGATTGACTACCTGCCAGAAGAATTGAATTGTATAAGTTCGCAGGACCATCCGCTCCAAGAACCATTTCCCCTTCAGAACTCCAAGGACGCATCGCACCGGTCATAACGACAGGCTTCTGACTTTGTACGGTGAGATCAAGCCAGTATGCAAATTCCTCCATCGTGTCTGTTCCACTCGTAACAACGACACCGTCAGCTTCTTCAAGTGCATCTTCTACGACAAGTGTAAGTTCATGAAATTCTTCTAACGTATAACCGCCTGAACCGCTGTTTCCAAACTGAATCACATCAACATCAACGTGTTCACTAATCTCCGGTTGGATGTACTCAAGCATCTCATCCATGGGAATTGAGCCAGCACGATAACTCGTAAAACTCGCACGCGACGATGCTTCACCGGCAATCGTACCACCAGTAGCAACAATCGTTACTTTAGGCTTCTCATTACTGTCGGCTTGTGCGATTGAAGCCGAAATTCCAACGATACTTAAAATAGCAAATGCAAGTACACTAATCAATAAATACAACGAACGTCTCTGTTTTAGTATCATAATCTTCTCCCTTTCGATCGATTACGACACACTTTATAGAATGTTACTATAATTTACAACATTTTGTGTAAGATAAGTTAACATCGATCAGATCGTCATTAATCACACTTTTGAGTCTTGTCCTAAATCGTATTCCTATCTACTATTACATATTTTTCCTATTAATAACTTACAGACATCCTAATCGGCCTAATACTCAGGCAATCTATCGACTCTTCTCTTTCGGCTAAATAGCTGTTTCATTTACAATTATTGTAAATCAGTAGTACTTTTCTTTAATTCTAGTTTTTATTATCGAGTGTTACTATTCGTTTCACTTCAATCTTCTCACTCTATACCTAAAGTCCTTCCTTGCATTAAAATGATTCAAAATGAAACACAAACATGCAAATCGCTCAATCATTTTTAGTTAAATCACTAAATACAACCGTTCTTCTTCAATCTCTAATTGCAAAATAAAACACTGTCCGTTAACGTAACTTGTAAGCGTTTTAATTGAAAGGAGTGTTTCTATGATTCACGGTATACTTACTGCACTAATGACACCAATGAACCACAATCAAACCATCGATCATGATCAAACACGTTCTCTCGTTCGTCATCTCGTTAATTCAGGTGTACACGGATTGTTCGCACTTGGAACAAATGGGGAATTCCATACGTTATCATCTTCAGAAAAAATCGAATTTACAAAAACAGTCGTTCACGAAGTGAATGGTCAAATTCCAGTAATCGTTGGAACTGGCGGAATAAGCACTGAAGCCACGATTGCATTTTCTAAGCAACTCGAAGAAGTTTTTATCGATGCTTTTTCTGTTATTACTCCTTACTTTGTAAAATTATCACAAGATGAATTGCAAGAACATTTTGAACGAATAGCTGATGCCGTTAATGTACCGATTATGCTTTACAACATTCCTGGATTAACTGGTAATCACCTTGAACCTTTAACGGTTCAAGCACTTTCAAAACACCCAAACATTATCGGTATTAAAGACAGCAGTGGCGATTTCGAAACCATGAAACAATACAAAGCACGGTGCGATGAAACGTTCGTACTATTATCTGGAAACGATTCACTGATTCTCGATACACTCTCCATAGGTGGTCATGGTGGAATTGCTGCTACGTCTAACCTTTTTCCTGAACTTGTCGTCTCAATCTATCAACAATATCAAAGCGGTAACATTGAAGGAGCAAACAAAGCACAAGAACAATTAGGACCTATTCGTCACATGATGCAAAAAGCAAGCATTCCTTCTGTTAATAAAAAGGCGATGGAGTTATTAGGTTTACCAATCGGTCCACCACGCCTTCCAACAAAAGAAATTTCACCTGCTTTGGTTACTGAATTGCACGATGTACTTAAACAGCACTACAACTATTAAGCGAGGGGATACTTCTCATGCAAACACAGTATCAATTTCAAACAGCAGATAAAATAATCGCCGGTGCTTATCGTTTTGAACAATTAGCCATTGAACTACAAGAAGCGATTCAGGCACATCGGTCCTCATTGTTACGCAACCTTCAATGGTAAACAAATCACAATTTGAAACCATGAAACACAATTTATCTGATTACCAAATAGAATTCGATTTCACCGTAAGCATTCAGCCAGAACCTACGATTGCGAATATCGAAAACACGTTTGAAGAATGGTGCGCGGCAAAGATTGGGACGCAATCATTGGAATCGGTGGTGGCAGTGTTCTCGATGCAGTAAAGATACTTGCTGTCTTGAACGACGAATTGCAATCGGTTGAGGAAATGCTTGAAAACGGTGTTCAATCTAAAGGTTTACCGACAATCTTGATCCCAACAACCTCTGGAACTGGCTCAGAAGTGACACCGAATGCCATTGTCACCATCCCAGACCAACAATTAAAAGTTGGAATTGTTAGCCCGTACTTCTTACCTGAACTTGTTATTATTGATCCGGTTTTAACCTTAACACTGCCTAAAGAAATAACAGCAGCTACTGGGATGGATGCGTTTACCCACGCATTAGAATCGTACATCTCACTAAAAGCAAATCCGATTAGTGATATGTTCGCATTGGAGGCTATACGTCGCATTTCTAAAAGTATCGTACCCACGTATCTTAATGGATCATCACTTGAAGATCGTGAAAATCTTTTGATTGGGTCTATGTACGGTGGCATGGCATTAACAAGTGCTGGAACTGCCGCGGTTCATGCACTTGCCTATCCATTAGGAGGCACGTTCCACATTACCCATGGAGTTGCCAATTCCATGCTTCTCCCCCATGTTATGGATGTAAACCAAGAAGCGATAACAACAAAGCTTGTTAACGTAGCAGAAGCGATGAACCTTCCTAAACTTCAAAACGATGAAGCAACAGCTTCGTCCGTTGTGGAAGAGATTAAACGCTTAACAAACGAACTTCATATCCCACAAAATTTGCAATCATTTGGTGTGAAAGAACAGGATATTAAAGCACTAGCAGAAGCAGCATTTAACGTGAAACGCTTACTCAACAACAACCCAAAACCATTAAACATTCCAGAAATCGAGAACATTTATCGTAAACTCATTGAAGTGTAAGGAGGAAGATGACCATGAAGATCATGGGCATTGCCCCTTATCCAGGGCTTAAAGAAGTCATGTGGAAAGTAGCAGCTGAGGAACCTCATATTCAGTTCGACGTTCAACAAGGGGATTTAGTAGAAGGACTTGAGCTTGCGAAGTTGGCTGAAGCCAACGGATACGATGCTATTATTAGCCGTGGTGGTACTGCGACACTCATCGAACAACAAGTGACCATCCCAGTCATAGATATTCAAGTGTCTGCTTATGACATTATTCGTAGCATGAAGTTAATGGAAGAGTTTTCAGAAGGTGTTGCGATTGTCGGATTCAAAAACATCACGCAAGGTGCAACCGTTATCTCGGAGATTATGAATCGTCACTATGATGTTCATACGATTTACGATGAGTCTTCTGCTCTAGAACAACTTCAAAGGTTGCAACCAAGCTTTAATGTCATTATCGGGGATGCCATTACCGTACGCACAGCTCATCATCTTGGTCTGAACGGTATTCTCATCACTTCTGGATTTGAAGCTGTAAATGAAGCCGTGCAAACAGCCAAGAAGATGACCTCGTTCAAACAAGCACTCCTTGAAGATGTTCAACTGTTACAAGAACATGTCAATCGATCTTGCGATCATGCATTTATCATCGATCAGTTTGGCAACGTCAAAACTTCTACATTTCAACAACCGATGAAACTGAAGAAAAACGATTCAATTGCTTCCTTATATCCAGATTTCTATAAAGTTGCAACTGAACAACATCCCGGCACCTTCCATTATGAAATTCATGGTGAAACCATGAGCTTCCAACGTATTCCTTTTACGAAGGGGTCTCAATCGTATTTTTGGATTTCACACATCCAGAGTAATTTGGATTTACTGGATAAAGAACAAGGAATCAGCATCACACGCACGAGAAAAACAGATGTTGCTTCGTTCTCAAAAATGATTGCTTCTGACCAATCATTGATTCAAAAAAACCATTGCTCGTGCCAAACAATGCAGTGTAAACCCTAAACCGATCTGGATTATCGGTAAGCCTGGTACCGGGAAGTCCATGTTTGCCCGCGCAATTCACGACACGCATGCACATGGAAATGAGAGTATTTATATGACCATTGACTGTCGTTGGTTCATCGGTTCATTTACGAAGACAATACCTCATCTTAAATTTGGAACCATTCATATAAAAAAATATTGATTATATCACTGAAGAAGATGGCACTACACTTTGTCGAGTTCTAGAATCGACAGAACAACAGTGCAAAATCATTGCCACTAGTTCAACTGAGAACATTAAAAGCATCTACCTGAAACGCTGGTTACAAAAACAAACGCTCCATCTTCCAACAATGACCGAACGTAAAGAAGACGTCTCAAGTATTAGTAAACTGTTTGTGGCGCATTTTAATTTCAAACACGGGAAACAAATCTCAGGCTTTCAACCAGAAGCAATTGACGTTTTAACGACAACCGATCTTCCAAGGAATTTCAATCAATTAGAAGAAGTGATTGAGTATGCAGTAATGAATACCGATTCCTCTTATATTACATCTACTGCTATACGGGATGGGATTGAACAAACAACATCTCTAGCGTATGCAAACAATATTATGCTTGAAAACAACCTTTCACTTGATGAGATGGAAAAGATCATCATTGAAAATACACTGCAACACTATGAAATGAATCAATCAAAAGCGGCAGAACAGCTTGGGATTAGTCGTTCAACATTATGGAGGAAACTCAAACCTTAACTATGTGGAGAGATCATTATGAAAAGACCTCATGAGCTCGTTATTATTGCCGATGATTTAACTGGTGCGAATGATAGCGGTATACAACTTGCCAAAAAAGGAAGGTGTGCAAAAGTCTTTTTTAACGCTGAAGATGCCATTGAACATGGGAGGATGTCACAATCCTTGATACAGACTCTAGGGCACTCTCTCCCTCCATCGCCTACCATTGCATCGCATCGTTAATCAATGAATTAAAAGAAATCACCCCGACTCCTCACTTTTATAAAAAAATTGATTCCACCTTACGGGGGAATTTCGGGGCAGAGATTAACGCATTATACGATTCTGGCGCGTTTGATGTTGTGATTATTGCACCGGCCTATCCAAAAGCTGGACGTCTAACGAAAGAAGGTTTCCATTACGTTCATGATCAATTGCTTCATTATACAGAAGTACGTACCGATCCAAAAACACCCGTTTACGAGTCACATATTCCAACCTTATTAACACAACAATTAAATCAAGTAGTCAATCATATTCGCCCTTCACTATACGAGAATTCAGTGCAATGGGAAGAAGAAGTTGAACGTCTCCTAACTACATCACCTTTTGTTGTGTGTGATGCAACTAGCGACGAAGAACTTCAAAAAAATCGCAATGCTTCACTCTACCCTACCGTATCGTACACTTTGGGTAGGTTCAGCAGGGCTAATTGAAATGCTCTATGATTATCTCTTTTCACCATTTGAGATAACAAAAACAGAAAGCAAATCACTGCCACAAGAAGGTCAAACGCTACTCGTTTCAGGTAGTGCTAGCGGAAGAACTGCTACACAAATTGAACACCTCAAGCAAGACTGTGACATCGAAACGCTTTCTATTAATATGACAGAAATCACCACGAATCCTGCTTGTATAAGTGAGTATATAAGAACATTAGAATACATGTTATCTCAAAGACGAGATGTGTTGCTCACTGTAGACAAAGTACCAGAACACCCTCAAGAAGATATCAGCTACGTTATTGTACACACACTCGCAGCCATTACGGCACAAGGTGTAGGTTCTGGGCACGTGAGTAACTTAGTCTTAACAGGCGGAGATACCGCTAAAGCAATTGTATCTAAGCTTGGCGTAAAAGGAATAACCTTGGTTAAAGAAGTCGAAGACGGAATTCCTCTTGGGACATTGATCGGTGAAACTACGTGCACGATCATTACAAAAGCTGGTGCATATGGCAATGAACGATCACTTGTACATGCATACAATCATGTGAAAAGTAGGGATACAAAATGAACAAAACAGTAATTGGCATTACGATGGGAGACGCAGCTGGCGTCGGTCCTGAAATCATCGTAAACGCATTACAACGACCTGAAATCTTGGAACGCTGTTTACCAGTTGTCATCGGCGACTTAAAAGCTATAGAAAAAGCCATGAAAAACATCGGTACTCCATTACAGTTTCAACGTTATCATTCTGGTATCCAGGATACAAAAGAAGGCATCCCTTTTCTCGATCTAAATCTACTACCAGACGAATGGTCGCTTGGTAAAGTATCAGCTGCATGCGGAAACGCCGCTTATCACTATGTGGAAAAAGCAGTACAGTTAGCTCTTAATGGTGACATTGATGCCATTTGCACAGCTCCGCTTAACAAAGAAGCCCTCCATCTTGGTGGGCATGTGTACCCTGGTCATACAGAGATTCTAGCCACTTTAACAGGCACCGATGACTTTTCTATGATGCTAAGTTCTCCTAAATTAAACGTCATGCATGTGACTACGCACATGGGACTGATCGATGCCATTCAACGGATTACACCTGAACGTGTTCTGACGACCATTGAACTTGCACATCAAACACTTAAAGCAATGGATATCTCCTCTCCAAGGATTGGCGTATGTGGTATTAATCCTCACGCTGGAGAAAATGGATTGTTTGGGTACGGCGAAGAAGAAGAAAAGATTGAACCTGCTATAAAGAAAGCGAAAGCTGTTGGTATTAATGCTGTTGGTCCACTACCTGCTGACACATTGTTTTATTTAGCGCAACGTGGTGATTATGATGCTGTTATTGCTATGTATCACGATCAAGGTCACGCACCAATTAAAGTGCTTGGAATCGACGATGGCGTCAACATTACGATCGGTTTACCGATTATTCGAACGAGCGTTGACCACGGCACAGCGTTTGACATTGCGGGCAAAAACCTCGCAGATGAGCAAAGCATGGTACAAGCACTCCTCACTGCGATTACCCTTGCCAATACAAAATCTCATAAGCGAGAGGTGTAAAGAATCATGAAATTCCAAATGGTATTATTCCTATTCTTAAGCATCTTCTTTGTGATTACTGGGTGTTCAAATGAGAGTAATGCGAACGAATCAGGAAATCAATATGTGTTCTCCACTCAAGGTTTAGGAACTTCTTTTAATACGATGACGAATGCATTTACTACTATTTATGATGAGAAGTTTAATGATGGTACAGAAATCCATTCACAAACGACGTCACCTGGCGGAATTGCCGCCTCGTACATCATTGAACAACAAACTGCAGACATTACGATCGGTAATGCTGCTCCGGCAATCTGGGCATATGAAGATGGCATCCTCGACCGACCACCAGTTCAAGACGTCCGCTCCGTCGGAGGTGGTTTAGATGCTCCGGTTGCCATCGTTGTATTTACAGAGAATTTCGTCAACAGGACCGGATATACGACGCTAGAAGAAGTGATCGATGACGAATACCCCGTGAGAATTGCATCCAAAGATACCGGTTCATTTGGTGAAGTGACCCAAAATGTCATCCTTTCAGAACTCGGTGTCACGTATGATGATATTCGTTCTTGGGGCGGGAACATTACGCTCACTGACTCTAGTAATGTCATTGATATGTTACGAGATAATCGAGCTGATATTACGATTGATCACACCAATCTCAACCAAGCGAACTATGTAGAATTGTCTCTTACGACAGGACTACATTTCGCACAACTAAGTGACTCATTGCAAGATCGGTTATTTGAACAAGGTTATGCAAGGCAAACGATCCCAGCTGGAAGCTTTAACGGTGTCGTATCAGAAGATATGCAAACTGTAGGCTCACCTACAACACTTCTCGTTCATAAATCCATGCCCGACGATCATGCTTATATATTGGCTAAAGAAATGGCAGAGAATAAGGAAGCACTTGTGAGCAGCTTTTCCGCATTTCAAGACTTTGAACCGGAGAATGCATGTGAACCAACGAGAGCTGGTGCACCACTTCATCCTGGGGCGGAGCAATACTATAAAGAATCTGGATGTTTAGAATCATGAACCTAGGAGGTATGGGCATGGCGTTCCCGCTACGACGTTCACTAATTATATTTGTTTCCGTGTCATTCTTGCTGTTTCAATTGTATCTGGCATTTATTCAACCACTTCCGCCACTTTTGCAAAACCCGATTCATCTAATACTTGCATTGGCGGTCGCCATTCTTTGGTTTCCTTTGTATAGGCCAAAAGAAAATGAGCCTGTAAACAAACAGTATCAACGGGTTGGTAACATAATTGATGGCGTCATATTAGTAACACTTTTGTCTATGGTCGGTTATTTCTTCTCACAAGCAGAACGGCTGATGAACCGTATACAATATCTTGATAGCTTACTATTATTGGATTACGTAATAATGTTTGCAACGATCCTTATCTTACTTGAATCGGTTCGTCGAACCATTGGCTGGAATCTATTATTCTTTATTTTACTATTTATTGCTTACTTATGGGTCGGGGGCTTTTTACCTTCTATCTTTAGTCATGCGGGAACGAACTTAAATCATTTTACGGATTTGATGATCATGGGGGCAGATGGTATTTTTGGTGCACCTTTGAATGCTTCGGCGGGCTTTTTGTATTACTTTATCCTTTTTGGAACGCTCTTTGCAGTTTGTGGTGGCGGAAACGTGCTTATAAATCTCGGCATGAAAATCGGTAACAATAGTAGCGGTGGTCCTGCAAAAGCGTCTATTGCGAGCAGCGCATTGCTTGGAACTGTAAACGGAAGCGCAGTTGCCAATGTAACCTCAACTGGTGTGTTGACCATTCCATTAATGAAACGGGCTGGGTATAAGCCTGAAGAAGCTGCGGCCATTGAAGCATCTGCGTCAACAAGCGGTCAAATCTTACCACCAATCATGGGTGTAGGTGCGTTTATTATGGCAGATATGATTGGTGTTCCTTATAGTGAGATTGCCATTGCAGCCATTATACCTGCCGCTGCTTACTTACTGTCGTTGTTCATTTTAGTAGACTTTATTTCTAGAAAAAATAAAATCACCCAACTCTCTAGAGAAATTGTCATTGATACTGACCCTATCTTAAAACGCCTTTACTTACTTGCACCAATGTTACTTGTAATTTATAACATTTTGAGTGGAACGTCATTAATGTACGCCGCATTATCAGGCATTGCAGCGATCTTACTAATCAATCTCTTTCGATTTAAGTCCCGTATTCGTCTCAAAGAACTATTTGAAACCTTTTTAGAAGGAACGAAACAAGTCGCTCAAATTGCAATTCCTACAGCCGCTTGTGGAATTATAATTGGTGTAGTAATTATGTCAGGGCTTTCTTCAAGTGCAGGAGATATGATCGCTGATCTTGGCTCAGGGGGACTATACTTACCACTACTCATAACTGGTATTGGCTGTATACTCATTGGTCTTGCCTTACCAACTGTCGCAGCTTATCTAGCATCGTTCATCTTATTCGTGCCGATTCTAACAGAACTCGGAATCGCACCATTACCAGCAAACATGTTCGTTTTTTATTTTTCAATTATCGCACAAATTACACCACCTGTTTGCTTAGCTTCATTTGCAGCCGCAGGAATTGCAAAAGCACCAGCATGGAAAACGGGACTGCTTGCTTTCCGTTATGCCCTCGTTGGATTTTTGGTTCCATTTGTATTTGTCTTTAAGCCAGAATTGCTATTAATTGGAACTCCTTGGCAGACCATTCAAGCGTCTATCATTTTATTAATTGGAACGGTATTCTTAGTCGCTACAGTCTCCGGTTATATGATTCGACCATTGTATGGAGTATTCGAGCGAGGATTCATGTTACTATGCGCCATTCTCGTAATTCTCCCAGATCTAACTACATCCATTACAGGTATTGTTCTTGGAATACTTGCAATCGCTTACTTTATGAAAACCAAAGATAAAAATCGTGGAACAGGAAGTTTAGTAGAAGCTTAAATAGCAATAACTAATGAGTCCATTGAACAAGATAGTTGTTCAATGGACTCATTTAAGTTTAGACATTCTATACAATGTTCCTTAGCATACAACGATTTACTAACACCGTAATCTACATAAAGCTCTAACACGTAAATCATAGTAATTATGTAAAAGACCCGTTTTTTTTTCAATGTACACAGATGATAATTCTTGATTATTTACATTATTTTACGGGTAACCATTACACTAAGTACGTTTCTGGAGTGATGCTATTTATGGATATTGAAGCTTGGTCCATTTTTGCGATTGCTTTTATAATCTTTGCTAATTTCATTGTCCACTCGTTACTAAAAGGAACGATTGAAAAGTACAGACTACGTGTTATATCAAGTGTCATTGTTTCACCAGGAATCTTTTTGTATTGGGGAACGACTTCTACACATTCATCGCTCTTCTTATCATTCTATATGCCGCTCCTTGTTACGATTATTTGTATTGTAACGACCGTTTATAACATCTACAAAATGAAAAAGTTCGAACGAGTATAGCTTCGTTCGAACTTTTTCGTGTGTCCATTTAATTAAATTACTCCATCCACTCTGGCTTTCCAAAACCTTCGAATTCTTCATCAATTATTTCTTCAAATTGTTCGGATTGAATGACTTCAACGATATCATTCGCTAATGTACTTTCTTCATCCTCTGCACGAACAGCAACAACGTTTCGATACTGATCTGGCATGTTCTCTAACTCTAGTGCCTCTAACAGATCTAGATTGGCACTTAATGCAAAGTTCCCTGGCACAGCTGTAATTTCTGAACTTCCTACTTGTCTAGGCAACTGTGCGGCCTCAAGTTCCACAAATTGCAAATCTAACGGATTATCTGTAATATCACGAGCGGATGCCGTTAGTTCATCAATACCGTCTTCGAAACCGATAAGACCAGCCTCTTCTAGAATCATAAATGCCCTTGCCGCATTCGTCGGATCATTCGGGATGGCAATTTCATCACCATTCTCAATATCTTCAATCGTTTCATACGCCTCAGAATACAATCCCATCGGCGCTGTCGGCACCGCAATGAGTCCAACGAGATCTAGATTGTTTTGCTCGGTGAAATTCTCTAAATACACGGTGTGTTGGAAAAGGTTCGCATCAATTTCTTCATTCGCTAACGCATTGTTCGGGTACACATAATCGGAAAACTCTTGGATATCAACGGTATAACCTTTCTCTTCTAAGCCTGGGACGATGGCTGATGATAGCATGTCGCTATAGGGTCCTGCTGTTGCTCCGATTGTAATGTCTTGCTGATCATCGTACCCCCTGCTTCCTCCTCACCACTACAAGCGGTTAAGATGAGTAGACCTCCTACAATTGCTCCTAACTGTTTTCTCATTTGATTTCTCTCCTTTTCTTTATCTTCGATCTAATCGTTTTGCAACAACATCACCAATTTGTTGAATTAATTGAACGAGTACGATGAGTAGCACAACCGTCGAAATCATAATGGTCGTATCGTAGCGATAATGACCGTAACGGATTGCCAAATCACCAATACCGCCACCACCAACGACACCAGCCATTGCTGAGTAGGCAATGAGACTAATGATCGTAAGTGTGAGCCCTTGAATAATGCTGAACGAGCTTCTGGAAATAGCACATCTTTCATAATCATCCACGGCGTTGCACCCGTGGCAATCGCGGCTTCGATCATGCCTTTATCAATGTCACGAAGTGCGGTTTCCACAATTCGTGCAAAAAACGGAATGGCCGCAACAGAAAGCGATACACTTGCAGCAATCGGTCCCGTCGTCGTCCCGACAAGTAATCCCGTAATTGGAAATAGTAAGACGAGTAAAATGATATAAGGAATGGAACGAACGACATTGACGATAAAACTTAAGATTTGTTGCACTACAAGATTTTGCCAAAACAATCCTCGATCCGTCACAAACAAAATCACGCCTAGTGGAAGTCCGATCAGTATCGCAACCGCTGTTGAAATCCCGATCATTTGCATCGTTTCTAAAAATGCTTCTGTCATTTCTGGTAGTAAATCAATAAGTTGTTCAATATCCATGGGAGATGACCTCAACTCGTACGTGACGTTTTTGGATGTAATCCATCGCTTTATTCACTTGTTCAGGATCACCCGTAAGCTCCAGAATGAAAATCCCAAGTGGTTTGCCCTCAATATACTCAATGGCACCGTGCAAGAAATTCCCTCTAACATCGACTTCTTGCAACATATCTCCGATAATTCCTTCACCTGCAGATGAACCTTGGAACATCACTTTAATGATCGTTCCTGTACACTTCGCAAGGGTTTCTTCTGGAACATCAAAGGAAACAACATTCGTGATAAATTCCTTCGTTAACGTGTTCCTTGGATCTGCGAACAAATCGTACACATTTCCGTGTTCGACAACTTCACCATCTTGCATAATCGCCATCCGATTGCAGATCTCTTTTACGACACCCATTTCATGTGTGATAAGCACAATCGTTAAGCCAAGCTCTTTATTCAATGATTTTAGTAATCGTAAGATCGATTGCGTTGTTGTCGGGTCAAGCGCTGATGTTGCTTCATCACACAACAGCACAGTCGGATTATTGGATAATGCTCGAGCAATACCGACCCGTTGTTTCTGACCACCGCTTAATTGTGCAGGATACACATCACGCTTATCAGAAAGCTCAACGACTCGTAGTAGCTCTTCTACGCGACTAGGTATCTTATCAGACGATGCCCCCGCAGCACGCAGGGCAAACGCAATATTCTCATAGACCGTTTTCTGATTGATTAAGTAGAAATGCTGAAAGATCATGCCAATTTTAAGTCTCTGCTGACGAAGTGCCTCTCCCTTTAACTTCGTCATCTCCATACCGTCTACGCTGATCGTTCCACTAGAAGGTCTTTCGAGCATATTAATACAACGAAGTAGCGAACTCTTACCAGCGCCAGAATACCCAACAATCCCAAAAACATCACCTTTATGAATCGTCAAGGAAACATCTTTCACACCAGTAACGCTTTTCTTTTTAGTATGGTATACCTTGGTGACTTGCTTAATATCGATCATCTTCTTCCTCCAATCCAATAAAAAAAAGACCCTTTTTCCATTGAAAAAAAAGTCTATATGACCGATCTCGATCGGCTATCGACTTATCTTTCAGAATGGAATTCATTCTGTAGGATTTGGCACCTTCCTATTTCAGGAGGTTGCTGGACGTCATCGGGCCTTTCCCTCGGTCACTCTAGATAAGTAATCATGTATTCAATTTTTGTAATACTCATTATCATAAGAGTTTGTTGGGGTAATGTCAATGTATCTAAGAAATAAAAACGACATAGCTTGTTAATAGCCATGCCGTTACACTTACTATTCTTTAATATTTATACGACTGTCCACCGTCAATTGGGACAACGACGGCATTAATAAAGTCCGCTTGGTTTGATAATAAGAAAGCAACTAGGTAGCCGACTTCTTCAGGCTTTCCGAAGCGAAGCATTGGGTTTGCTTTGACGAACTCTTTCCCTGATTCTTCCAGTTGTCTCCACCCATTTGGCGTAACGATCCTTCAACCATTGCGGTCATGATGGCACCTGGCGCGATCGCCTTAATACTGATTCCGAATTGACCGTATTCAATTCCAGAGTTCTTCGTTAGCCCGACAACCCCATGTTTACTTGCGGCATAACCAGATTGATTCCCAACCCCACGAATACCTCCGACAGATGCAGTATTTACGACGGAACCATGGCCTTGTTCTTTCATCACTTTCAGCACGTGCTTCATACCATAAAAGACACCGTTTAAGTTCACATCAACCACTCGTTGGAACTCTTCAATTCCATAATCTTCGGTTAGGTTTTGTTTCCCTTCGATACCTGCGTTATTAAAGAAGCTATCAATTTGTCCAAATGTATCCATTGTGAATTGAACGTACTTCTCAACGTCTTCTTCTTTCGCTACATTCGCTTCAACCAATTCAACAATCGCTTCTGGTGTGTCTTTTAGAATTTCTTGCTTACTCTCTTCAAGACCTTCCTTATTTAAATCAACGAGAACGAGCTTGGCTCCCTCAGATGCAATTTGCTTTGCAGCAGCTCTTCCTAAACCAGAGCCTCCACCTGTAATAATTGATACTTTACCTTCAAAACGCTTCATAAAACCTTCTCCTTCCGTTGATGCTATACTAAGCGAAACGGTTTTAACGATTTAAGTGTAAACGGATTCATGACCCTCAACAATCGTTAATCCTCTCTGATCTGTCTATACAATCGACACCTTTACTTAATATGTTGATTTTTGGAGGAAACATACATGGTCTCAAGTGATCACCGATCATCAAAACAAGGCGAACGGACGAAGAAATCTTTTAAAGAAGCATTCATTGAACTGATTCATGAAAAAGGATTCAGCCATGTTACAGTGACTGATATTATTCGTAAGGCCGATTATAATCGCTCGACATTTTACTTACATTATCAAGATAAATTTTGTCTTGCTGATGAGTTAAGAAGAGAAATGTTCCAACAAATTAAGCAAACGAGTATTAGTAACTATGAGGAAGGAAAAAGCATCGTGACCTTATCGATGGGTCCGTCCTCTTTTGAGCTAACTGAATTTATTTATGCGAATCAATCGTTCTTTAACTTGTACTTATTGGATGACACATTACCTAGTCTTCTCAGGGATTTACCGCAAGCGATCTACGAAGTGTTAAAAGAACAATTTCATCTCTATGCGATCAATCAAGACCACGACATTAACCACGACGCTCATAAATTGTATATGGCTCATGGCACGGCTGGACTCCTTGTAGATTGGATTGAAAAACAGTACCCCATTCCACCAGCAGAGATGTCACAACAATTGATCGACATTCTTGAGTCTTTTACAAAAACATTTACGATCACACGAAAAAGCTGAACGATGGAGGAATCCTCATCGTTCAGCTTCTTTACTTCGGTGATCTACTTGCTATAGCGATTAACACGTAACGTTGCTTGAGCTTTGTGTCCCATAAATCCTTCAAGCTCGCATAAACGTTCCGCATAACGACCAATTTCCACACTTGCTTCTTCTGTACATCGTTGATACGTACAGTTTTTCAGGAATTTCCCGACCCATAGTCCACCTGTATAACGGGCGGCCTTTTGCGTTGGTAGCGTATGATTCGTACCGATCACTTTGTCTCCGTATGCGACGTTCGTTTCTGGTCCGAGGAACAACGCGCCGTAGTTCGTCATGTTGTCTAAATAATAGTTCGGATCTTCAGTAAGAATCTGCACATGTTCATAAGCCAATTTATCCGCTTCAATGACTGCTTCTTCATGGGAATCAACGAGAATGATTGATCCGTTCTCTTCCCATGCAACTCGTGCAATGTCTGCTGTTGATAGTGTTTCAAGTTGTTTCTCAATTTCTTTTACCGTTTCTTCCGCAAGCGATCGTGATGTCGTAATTAAAGCGCCTGGTGATGTCGGTCCATGTTCGGCTTGACCGAGAATATCGGTTGCCACCATTTCAGCGTCAGCCGTCTCATCTGCAACAATTAACACTTCTGTCGGCCCCGCTAACAAGTCAATGCCTGCTTTTCCGAAAAGTTGACGCTTCGTCTCTGCGACAAACGCGTTCCCTGGTCCGACAATCATATCAACGGAATCCATATTCTCTGTGCCAAGCGCCATCGATGCCATCGCCTGAACGCCACCTAATATATAAATCTCATCCGCCCCCGCAAAGTGCATCGCCGTGACCGTCGCTGCTGGAATCTCTCCATTCAGCGGTGGTGTACAACCGATTACCCGCTTTACACCTGCCACTTTTGCGGTCAGGATGCTCATGTGCGATGAAGCCACCATCGGATAACGTCCACCAGGAACGTAACAACCTACACTATTGACTGGAATGTTCTTATGACCAAGGAAAACACCAGGACGAGTTTCTACTTCGATATCTTGAATCGATTCTCGTTGTTTTTGTGCAAAGTTACGGATTTGCTCTTGCGCAAACAGAATATCCTCTTTCACTTCATCAGAAACCGAAGCAACAACTTCCTCAATTTGCTCTTTTGATAAGCGAAATTCCGTCGGGCTCCACTTGTCAAATTGTTCAGATAGCTCGCGCACGGCTTTTTCTCCATCAGTCTTAATTCGTTCGATTAGACCTGCAACCGTTTCTTGAACCTTTGCACTCGTTTCTTGAATCTCTGATTCACTCTTACCGAGCTTAAGTACCTCTGCCATTTGGTGTGCCTCCTAGTTTCATGAATACGTATTCACAAAAGAGAAAAAAAGAGTCGTGAATACGTATTCATTTATCTTAGCGTAAGTATATCTTCATCACACTTTTTTGTAAACACTTACAAACGAAATTGTTCGAATTTTAATTTTTCATCCCACTGGAGTGTCTCGCAATGAGTTTCGGTTTTAATGTGACTTGCATCGTTTCACTTACTGCTTTCGGCGAATCAATCAAATGTAATAGATGTTCAACCGCAAACTGTCCCATCGGTTTTGTTGCTACATGAGTCACCGTTGTTAATTGAATCGCGGCGTGACGGCTCATCGGAATGTCGTCCATACCACAGATGCTCACGTCTTCAGGAATACGGTACCCCTTATTCATAAGGTGATTTTGACAACTCAAAGCCATTGCATCCGTTGCTGCAAAGATTGCCGTAGGTGGTTCGTCTGTTGCAAGTAACTGATCGACGGCAATGATTACATCTGATTCAGTCGTATCCGTCTCTTTGATCCACGATGTTCGTCCCATTTCTCCTAATGCTTTCTTATATCCAAGAAGCCTACCATGGAACGTTGAACAATTCGTCGGTCCACCAATCCAAGCAATCTTCGAATGACCTAGCTCTAACAAGTGATTAGTCGCAAGCGCACCCGCTTGCTCATTGTCAATTTCAACAAAATTCCCACCAGCCTGATGGCGACGATTGAACATAACAAATGGAATCTTCGAATGTTCCAATTCCTTAAAGATAGGGTCATCAATAAAAATCGACGATAACACGATACCATCCACTTGTTGCTTTAATACTTCTTCGTAAACACCTCGTTGTTACCTTGTTCCTCAAAGTAAACCAGCGTCCGATACCCATGTGCCTTTGCCACATTTACGATCGTCGTTGTCGAGTCAACAAAAAAAAGGATTGTGCAGCGCACCCGAAATTAACGCAATCGATTTCGTCTTTTTTTGCTTCAAACTACGAGCAATTAAATTCGGACGATAGTTCAGCTCTTCCATCGCTCGCCGTACTTTTTCAATCGTTGCTTTATTAACGTTCGTCGAACCATTAATCACCCGCGATACCGTCGGTTGCGACACCCCCGCCCGCTTAGCTACATCTTTTGATGAAGCCATACATATCCCCCCTTTATACATGATTAGTCGTTATACGGATGCGACAATAATCTGTTACTTATTCTAATATATGTGTTAGAAAAATACGAATTTACTCTAGTCTGGATGCATTCCTTGCTCCGCTTGCTACACTACCCGCTTCGCTTGCTACACTACCCGCTCCGCTTGCTACACTACCCGCTTCGCTTGCTACACTCCTCTGCTCTCCGCGTAAAATCCAAAAAGAAGAGCCACTCCTTGCTCTCGAAAGAGGCAGGAAATGGCTCTATAATCATTTATGCCGTTGCTGTTTTATTCACTGGGTTCAGCTTGCGCTCGATTTTACCCATGACGAGGTCTGCGACGATCGCCATTAGAGCGGTTGGGATGGCACCCGCGAGGATGATTGCCGTTCCGTCGGTTGCGTTTGTACCGCGGACGATGATGGCGCCGAGTCCGCCGGCACCGACGAATGTACCGATCGCAACAATTCCGATTCCGACGACGAGGGCGGTACGAATCCCTGCCATAATGACGCTCACGGCAAGGGGGAGTTCGACTTTTGTAAGTAATTGCAGTCTTGTCATCCCGGAAGCGTAGGCTGCACTCGTTACTGTGGAATCAACACCTTTAATGCCGACGTATGTGTTCTGGATGATCGGAAGGAGCGAGTAGAAGAACACGGTCGTAATGACGGTGGTTGTTCCTAACCCCATCGCGACCATCGTAATTGCCATGAACCCGAGTACGGGGATCGTTTGGATAATGCTTCCGAAGGTGAGTACCCACGAGCTTAGCTTCCCGTATCTAGCAATGAGGATACCGACGGGAATAGAGATAATGGAGCGAAGAGAACGCCGTATGCTGCCATTAGAAAATGACGATAAAACTCTTCCCAAATGTAAAAGCCGTTTTGTGAAACATAGGTAATAAACGTTTCCATTACTCATCCTCCCCATCTTCAAAGTAATTGTGTTCTTCTAGAAAATTTCGAGCAATCGTTGAAGGCCCAACGAGCTCAACGTCTCCCATGTAGTTCATCTCTTGCATGTCTTCGGTTGTTACCGTATCACTTAACTTACTAAGGATCACTTCAATCTCTGGATGATCGTCGAGTACTTCATTTCGTACGACAGGTGAAGCATCATACGGCGGGAAGAAATCATCTTCTAATACAGTTAAGTCATACGCAGCGATTCTGCCGTCTGAAGAATAACCGAGCACGGCATCCATATTGCCTGAAGCAGCAGCTTCATAGACGAGACCAATTGCCATTGGGTACACATCACCAAAGGCAAAGTGTGTTTCTGTAAATGCAGCGTAACCGTCACCTGTACGGTTGACCCAGGCATTATCGACTCCGAAATTCAATTCATCTGCGAATGGTTCTAAATCATCCACATGCTCAATACCTTCTCGTTCAGCAAACTCTTCTGTAACAGAGACGGTATAGCTGTTATCAAATCCGTAGGATTCTGCCCACGTTTGGTCGAACTTCTCATCGAATTCCCGTTGGACAATATCCATCGCTTCGTCTGGATCTGTAATATCTTCATAATTTAAGACACCGGCAATGTCAGTTCCGGTATACCTCGTCGCTGTAATATCAACTTCTTCTTGCATCATCGCTTGGTGTAAGACCATCGTTGATCCGAGGTTCGTGACGAGTTCTGTTTCAAGATCGGTATAATGTTCGATCATATGTGATAGGGTGTATCCCCATATTTCTGACTCAATGGTATCCAACGTTGCGATTCTGATCGTTTGTTCAGAGGGTCCACTAAGACCTGGCAATGAACAACCCGAGAGAACGAGCGCTGATGCCATCGCAGTCGGTATCATTTTTTTCATGCAGTCTCACCTCTCATGGCAACCGGCGTCAGTTTCTTTTCTAGGAGTGAAAGGCCCCCATTTGCGAGCAATGCAAGGAGCGTTGCTGGAATGGTACCTAATATAATTAATTCTGGTTGATACAAGTTCAACCCGTCGAAGATTAGGTCACCTAGACCTCCGCCACCAATAAATGCTGCAAGCGTTGCCCAACCAATTAAGTACACGGTCGCAAATCGAATGCCTGACATAATGACAGGTAAAGCAAGGGGCAATTCAATCTTACGAACGGTTTCCCAGTTGCTCATTCCCATGCCTCTACCTGCTTCTTTCAAATTACGATCCACTTCCATCACACCGGTATACGTATTTCTTAAGATCGGAAGTACTGAATAGATAAAAAGAGCAATAATCGCTGGCAATATACCAACACCTAAAAACGGCATCAAAAATGCAAGAATGGCTAGACTCGGAACGGTCTGCAACACGCCGACAAAAGAAATGATGCGGTCTGCCACTTTCGGTATTCTCGTGAGTAAAATGCCTGCCGGGATGGCAACACTCACGCCTAATAAAATTGCTGCTAATGAGATGAACATGTGCTCGCCTGTTTTCTCAAGCAAGTCCCATCCGTAAGCAGATAACGTCGTAATAATCGCTTCCATCGTCTTTTCCCTCCTTAATCCGCTGCGGCCACTTCAGCTGTTTCGTCACCCCAGATCGTGTCATAAACCATGTTAGCGAGAGCGGCTCTCGTCACAATGCCAACGAGTCGATCGCTTTCTTCGATAACTGGAACGTACGCACTTCCACGTCGTAACATGCGGTACATTGTGTCGCGGAGTAAGTCATTTTTATGAACAGAATATTCTTCGGTATCCATCGCTTCATAGACGTAGGAGCGTTTCTTATACTGCGCGTCAATCATTTCGATATCGATATACCCTTTAAGCGTACCAATTTCATCAATAACAAGGAGCGAATCGACTCGATTGTCACGCATCACTTGTATGGCTTCTTTTAAAGTACGTTCTTCTTTTACCGTAATTGGGTTTGCATTCATGATTTGTTCAACGCGTGTTACATCTGGTCTACTTTGAAGCAAACGGTCTTTCCCAATGAAATCTTCCACAAATTCATTAGCAGGATGTTTTAGAATCTCATCCGGACTTCCGACTTGAACAATCTCACCGGCGTTCATAATGACAATTTTATCGGCAAGCTTGATCGCTTCATCCATATCGTGCGTGACAAATACGATCGTTTTGTCGACCTCTTTTTGTAACTTCTTGAATTCTTCTTGTAGTCCGTCACGCGTAATTGGATCAAGTGCACCGAACGGCTCGTCCATTAAAATGAGTGGTGGATCCGCAGCAAGTGCACGTAGGACACCAATTCGTTGTTGCTGTCCCCCACTCAATTCATGGGGATAGCGGTTTAAGTATTCTTCTGGCAAATCTACTAAGGAGATCAGTTCTTTTGCTCGCTCTCGTTGTTTCTCTTTACTCCATTTCAATAAAGAACCAACGAGAGAGATGTTCTCTCCTACTGTCATATGTGGCATTAATCCAATTTGTTGAATGACGTAACCGATTGATCGGCGTAACTGAACAGAATCTTGCTCTAAAACGTTCGTACCTTCTACGAGAATTTGACCGTCAGTCGGTTCAACAAGACGGTTAATCATTTTCATCGTTGTTGTCTTCCCACACCCACTCGGTCCGATAAAAACGACAAACTCTCCTTTATTAATAGATAGATTTAGTTTATTAACAGCAGGCTTCGCACTGCCTTCAAAAGTTTTCGTAACTTCCTTAAATTCTAGCAAATCAAGCACCTCCATCGATTATTGCGCTTTGTTAGCAACTTTCTCAGTATAATAATAAGTATCTAAAAAAACTAAAGTCTGAAAAAAGCGATACAGTTTGTATAATCTGTGCAATTTAAACTTTACAAAGTTTACGCAGGGTTATATCTTAGAATTACTAGCAATTGCTCTTTTTTTTCTACCTTACTTGTTTTTTTTGCAAATGAATTGTGGAATGTTACAGTTAGTCACAGTGATAAAAGGAGGCATGTCCGTGGAATCATTATCAAATGATCGACTACTTGAAGAATTACAATCTGCGGAAGATCAAATTACAGACCGCATTGCGGATAACATGGAAACATTCGGCGTGTCATCAACCGTCGGAAGACTGCTTGGCATCATCTATATGAATCGTGAAGCGATGACGCTCGATTCATTAGCCGAAGAAACTGGCATGAGTAAAACACGGATGAGTCAAGTGATGCGCCAAATGCTTGCATTAAATATTGCTGAAAAAGAATTCGTCAAAGGAAGTCGCAAAGAACATTACAATGTGGAAAGCGACTATGCGCAAACGTTCATCTCCTTGTTTACGACGAATTGGAAAGACGTTGTTTCACGCAACATGACACTTGAACGACGATTGCGAGAGCGTGTCGATCAGATGAGTCACTCTGTTACGGACGCTACCCCTACGGAAATCGTCGAACGAATAGAAACGCTATCCAATGAACTTGATGCATGGCAAGCGTATTACAACTGGATCGACCGTCTCGTAGATTTCTTCGAAAGTGGCAAGATCTTTGATCACGTTCCGATTCACGGCAACCAAAAGGAGGACAATCATCATGAAAAATAAACGAATTATTACAGCTGCCCTTACCGGTGCAGGAGATACAGCAGATAAAAGCAAGCACGTACCAGTAACACCGAAAGAAATCGCAGACTCTGCCATTGAGTCTGCCAAAGCTGGTGCAGCGATCGCTCACCTTCACGTTCGCAATCCTAAAACAGGCAAACTGAGCCATGACGTTGAATTATTTAGAGAAACAGTAGAGCGTATCCGTGAAGCGGACACTGACGTTATCATTAACATTACCGCGGGTGGCGGTGGCGATTTCGTTCCAAGCCTTGAAACTCCTAGCGCTGGCGGTCCTGGAACGGATATCCAAACGCCGAAAGAGCGCCACGAGCCGGTTGGTAAGCTGCTTCCAGAAATTTGTACACTTGACTGCGGAAGCTTGAACTTTGGTGATGAGGTGTACTTCGGACCTGCTGGTTGGCTTCGTGAGCATGCACAGCTCATTAAAGATAGCGGCGTAAAACCTGAGATGGAAATCTTTGATACAGGTCACATTCGTTTGGCGAATCAATTGATCTCAGAAGGGTTAATTGAAGGCACACCGATGTACCAATTCTGCTTAGGAATTCCTTGGGGCGCCGATGCTGATGCAGAAACCGTAGACTACATGAGAAAACGCATCGTGGAAGGCGCGCATTGGTCTGCCTTTGGAATTGGACGTATGCAACTACCTATGGTTGCACAATCGGCGTTACTTGGCGGAAATGTTCGTGTCGGTCTTGAAGACAACCTATATCTCGAAAAAGGTGTACTCGGTTCGAACGAACAACTCGTCGATAAAGCTGTATCGGTTCTAAATAGTGTGAACCTGGAACCAATGACACCGGCAGAAGCTCGTCAACATCTGAACTTAACAGCATTTAATCAATAGAGGTGGAAGTATGAAGACATTTGCAGTAATTGGAACTGGAGTAATTGGTAACGGCTGGATCGCTCGCTTTCTAGCGAATGGCCACCGCGTACACGCATTTGATCCAGCACCAGGTGCCGAAGAGAAAACAAGATCATTATTAACCGATATTTGGCCAACACTCGCTGAATATGGAACTTCCGAGGAAGCGACGCTCGACAATCTAACGTTCTTTGAAACATTGGAAGAAGCCGTGGAATCCGCGGATTTAATCCAAGAGAACGTTCCTGAGCGCGAAGAATTAAAGAAGTCTGTGTTGAAACAAGTCGATGCGGCAACAAAACCGGATGCCATCATTGCATCCAGCACGTCAGGGTACATGCCTTCTGTTCTTCAAGAAGCTTGTGAGAAACACCCTGAACGGGTCATTGTTGCACATCCGTTTAACCCGGTTTATTTAATCCCCCTCGTTGAGATTGCTGGCGGGAAACAGACAGACCGTGCTTACATGGAGAAAGCCCAAGAACTCTATGATCATATGAATATGAAACCACTGATGATGAGTGGCGAAATTGATGGGCATATCGGTGACCGGTTGATGGAAGCTCTCTGGAGAGAAAGCCTGCACATCGTCAACGACGGTGTAGCAACGACCGAAGAAGTCGACAAAGCGATCGTTTATGGACCCGGTCTTCGTTGGGCACTGATGGGACCTTTCATGACCTTGCACCTCGCTGGAGGAAATGAAGGCATGCGTCACATGTTGGAGCAGTTCGGCCCAGCACTAAAGCTTCCATGGACGCGACTTGTTGCCCCAGAATTAACGGAAGAATTAAGTGAAAAAGTCATTCAAGGAACGAGTGAGCAATGTGGCACCGTACCTGTACAAGATCTCGAACACCGTCGTGACCGCTTTTTGATCAAATTGATGGACCTACTCGAAGAAGAAGGGTTCTGGCCATCAGAAAGGTTGATTGCTTATGAGCGAAAGTAAGACAGTTTGGAATGGCAGTGTGCTCACTGAGTGGGTCGATTACAACGGCCACATGACCGATGCCGCCTATGCCACAGTGTTTAGCCATAGCTTAGACGCCCTTATGGAGACGATCGGGCTTGATGCAGCTGGACGCAAGAAGCATACCTACACGATTTTTACGTTAGAAGCGCACATTAAGTACTTGCAAGAAGCTCATGACCAGGCGCCTTTGTCGACAACCGTAACGGTCTTAGATCAAGATGCTAAACGGATGCACCTTTGGTTTCAAATGAAGAATGCAACCGGTGATGTCATTGCAACGAGTGAACAAATGGTGATGGGGATGGATGAATCAACTGGCAGACCAGGACCATTTCCTACAGACGTGAAAGCAGCCATTGAACAATTACCCGCATTAGATCAAGCCGACTGGCCAAAAGGTGCTAACGTGCCGATGGGCATTCGCAGAAAATAAGAAAACGAAAGTCCCGCCAACATTGTGATTGAGCGGGACTTTCGTTTTTTTTGCAATTTAATACGATTCGTCGTCTGTTACCGTCGTTACGAACAGCCGATACAAGTTATCCGGCATTTTAATTAGTCCCTCGACGTTCTCTGCTTTCGCGTAGATGTTATCTTGGTGAGCGAGGTACACCATCGGCGCTTCTTCTACGATAATGGCTTGCGCATCATGATACATTTGTTCACGCGTGTTCACGTCTGTTTCTTGACGAGCGTGAAAGAGCAATTCATCAACTTCGTCATTCTCGTAGTACGTCCGGTTTCCTGAACCGCCCCAGTTATCCGAGTGGAACGGGTTGTACAATCCGTTATCACTATCCCCAGAAACGGCGGTCCAAGACATGATCATCGCTTCATGACTGCCATTTGCCGTTCCATCAAGCAATGTCCCCCACTCCAACGATTCGATGTCGACGTGGACACCGACTTCAGATAGTTGATCTTGAATAATAACCGCCATCTGCTGCGTCACTTCATCCGCATCACCGACCCACAGTGTAAACTGAAGGTCAGTTTGACCGATGTCTTGTAATAGTGATGCAGCAGCTTCTGGATCGTAATCGATGCCTTCTAATTCTTCATCATAGCCGAAGATGAGATCACTAATTGGCCCGGTTGCTAACTTCCCATTTCCTTGCAAAATCCCTTCAAGTAAAACTTCCTTATCAATCGCCATTGAAATCGCTCGACGAACGTCCGCATCTGCAAACGTTTCATGTTGATTATTGAATCCGAGGTAGGTCATGCCTAAGCTCGGTCCACTCACGAGTTCAACATCGTCTGTGCTTTCCACTTGGTTCGTATTGAGAGGACTAATCGTATCCGCAACATGAGCTTCGCCATTTGCGACCATACCAATTCGCGTTAATTCTTCTGGTACGACTTTGAACGTCACTGTCTCAATGGAAACGTCGTCGCCCCAATAATCAGCATTTCTTGTAAGAACCGCTTCATTTCCTTGGTACCAATGCGTTAGTGTAAAGGGTCCTGTACCCGCTGTCTCTGTATCAAGGTTAAATTCCTCATTCTCTACCGCATCTAACGCCTTCGGACTAATGATACTCCCGCCATTATGGCTAAATGCGCCGGTAAAGGAGCAAAAGGATACGACGTCGTGATCGTCACTTCATCATCACTTTCCACCTCAATTGACTCAATCATATCAAACAAAAACGCACGCGGTGAGGCAACATCAGGATCAATTACCCGCTCAAGCGAACGCTTCACGGCTTCCGCTGTTAATGCTTCTCCATCGTGGAATGTCACACCTTCTCGAAGTTCAAAAGACCACGTATGCTCATCGATTTGTTCAAACGATTGTGCCAAGTGAGGTTGCACGTCCATGTTCTCATCCATAATCGTGAGACTTTCATAAATTTGACTTCTCACTTGCGTTGATGCCGTATCGTTTGATCCGTGCGGACTTAAATCGACCGCATCACTAGACATGGCAAAGATCAGATCTTCACCAGATTCCTCGGTCGTCGTTGAAGAACTTGCATCGTCTTGATTCTCTACATCATCGCTGCATGCACCGATGAGCCCAATCACACTGATGAGTGCGCCAACCTTCCACAGTGTCCTCATCACTTTACACCTTGAAGTGACGCTTCAAGTACAAACCCTTTGACCAATTCCATAAACCGCTCGTACTCATCGAACATGACGCGATGACTACTTTGTTCAAACAACACATACTTTGAGCCTGGAATCGAGGCTGCGACCGCTTCATTTGCGACAGGAGGGGTAATCCAATCATGAGCACCTGCAATGACAAGCGTCGGCACCGTAATGGCCGCATTGCTCTTCGTATAATCCATCGTCTTCATAAAACCGCCAAACCCTTGATTTAACGCACGGAAATTACGATTCGTCTTCGGCCTTGGACTCGCTCCTTCACTTTGCTCACGCACGGAATAGAACGAACCCATCAATTCATAGAATCGACTCAACTCTTCATCCGATTGAAAATCCCCCGCCCATAACTTCTCACAAATTGCCACTTGTTCAGGTGTTCCTTTCTCTTCAACAATCGCTTTCGCATCCGATAGAAACGTTGAATTCGGAGCCGTCGTGACGAGCAACAACCCAGCAAGATTCTCCCCGTACTCTTTCGCATACGCTTGAGCAACCATTCCGCCATAAGAATGCCCGAGAATCCAGACTTTCTTCAACCCGACATGTTGCCTAAGCGCCTCCAAGTCTTCCACATTATTATCAATATGTAACGTATCCTCAGGCGCATCGTCAGAGAATCCACATCCGCGCTGATCTACGTAAATCAGTTGCATTGTACCCGTCAACGCCTCAAAAGACGGCTTAAACCCAATATGATTTCCACCAGGACCTCCGTGAAGGACAAAGCATACCGGCTTTCTCACCAACTCCCCTTCCCTCACCTCGACCTCAGCACCATCCACATCAAAATACAACCTTGTCCCATTTACCGCTGCATACATTCTCTCTACCTTCTTTCGCGTTAATTTTCTGAATATAATTATTAGGATACTGAATTGTGGATACTTTGTAAATGTCGTTGGGAGGATTGTCTGTTTCTACTTAATATTTTATTTTAAGAGTACTACTATGAAAGTAAACTCAACTATCTTTCTTCTACAGAACGTATAATTTATAACCCATACTCCTCAATCTTTCTCCATAAGGTGGAGCGACTAATTCCTAATTCTTCTGAAACAGCTTGTTTATTTCCTTGTTGTTTAACTAAAGACTTTTGAATGAGAATTATTTCATTATTTTTAAGGTTTAATGAAGGCTCTTTTAAGTGGAAGCTATCCGATTGTTGCTTACTTCCACCAGGTGTTAACGCTTTCTGCATGAAGAGAGCTAGTGTCTTTTCATTTAATTCCTCGTCTTTGCAATAGACATAATATCTTTGGAGTACATTAATGAGCTCTCGTACGTTTCCTGGAAACAAATAAGTTTTTAAAAGTTCTTTAACAGTAGGGTTTTCAAGTAACTTAGTATCTTCTTTTTCTTTTTTGGTGTATTGAAATGCAATGTCTAAGATATCATCCTTTCGAGCTCGTAATGGAGGGATAAATAGTTGCAACACACCGATTCGGTAGTATAAATCCTCACGAAAATTCTTCTGTGCAATGCTTTCGACCAAGTCTTTGTTTGTTGCTACAATAATTCGAACATCGACGGGGATGATTTTATTGCCACCAATACGCATGACTTCTCGCTCTTGAAGCACCCTCAACAATTTTGACTGTAAATGTATTGGCATTTCACTAATCTCATCAAGGAAGATTGTTCCTTTGTCTGCAAGTTCAAACAATCCTTTCTTCCCATCTTTACTTGCACCTGTAAACGCCCTGTTTCGTATCCAAATAGTTCACTATCAAGTAACGTCTCGGGAAGAGCAGCACAATTTATCGCTACAAAGGCATTGTGTTTACGTTTGCTTGAGTTGTGAATGCTTTGGGCAAAAAGTTCCTTGCCAGTGCCGGATTCACCTTCAATTAAAATAGAAGTTTGCGTGGTTGCAAATTTCACAGCATCTTTTTTTTACATTTTCCATGCCTTCACTATTACCAAGAATATCTTCAAAAGTATATTGAGATTGTAATGGTTTTTGATTAATTTCTTTACGGATATACAATTCTTTTCTTTGGACGGCATCTACATCATCAATAGAAATAATGGAGCCGATCATGAGGTGATTTAATCGAACAATGGATTGAGAAACCGCTAACCTTCTGCCATTCCAATTCATGATCGAAGGATGGCTTGGATTTTTTTGATATGGGCCAATACTTATTAAAAAGTTGCGAAAGGTCTTTATTGATTAAATTAGCTTCTGGAATGTCTAGAAGCTTGTATGCAGCATTATTTGCCGTTGTGACACACTGAGACACGTCCGTACTCATAATCCCACTTTCATTTAAGTGAACAGATTCATGAAATAAGCTTGATTGTTCCAATTCTTTTCGATAAATCTCTACATACTTGATTGCCGTCACAACGGCGTCCTCTAGTGTGCGAAGCGTATAAAAGAATTGCGTTTCGAATCCTTGCTCTAATGCCAGCTCACAAGCATAGCTTCCCCCAACGATTAACTCTGTTCCGTCTTTGCGAAGGGCTGTAAGAAGTTCACCAAGCGAAGATTCAGAAGTATAGTGGTATTGTTTCAATCTTTGATGTTTTAAAGCTTTGGTAAAGTTATCTATTGGATGAAGATGGGTCCGATAATTGATGATTGCTTTCTTTGAGTAGTCCGAAAAGATAGTCTGTAAAATTGCTAGCTCATCGACTTTTACCGGAATAAAGATGTTTTTGGACAATCGCTTGCTTAAGTAGTTAGCGCTTTGTTCACCACTAATAATAATGGTTGCTGGTTCGTATTGAACTTGTAAATTTTTTTGGTTTCGTAACAGAATGCAGGGTTTCCATAAGATAGGAAGACGTCTTTATTTCAATCCAATTAGGGACATCAAACGTTTCTAGAAACTGGTTTGCAAGCTTGAGTAAATGGTTAGATCCAGTAATTAAAATTTTTGGGTACATACTATCTATCACTCCTGTGTTTCAAAATAAAACAGGCCGTTTTTCAATTTGATACAAAATATACGAGACAAACTTTTTGCTATAAGTAGAATTCCCAAGGGTGTGAACTTTTCTAATTGGCATAACTATTGCATTCATAATAATCAAACGACAAGGAGGTTGACCGATGAATCAAGACATTTATTATACGTTAGATGGGGAGATTGCAACGATTTTCATGAATCGACCAGAAAAAAAAGAATGCAGTGACATTAGCTATGTGGAACTCAATTCCTAAACTTTTAGATGAATTAAAAGAATGTGTAGACGTTCGGGTCGTAATTATTCGTGGTGTTGATCATACTGCTTTTTCTGCCGGAGCCGATATAAAAGAGTTTAGTGTAGAGAGGGAAAACGTTGAAAAGGCGTCAAACTACGATCGCTTATTAAATCAGGCAGGTGATGCTTTAGAACAGTTTCCTAAGCCAATTATTGCATTAATAGAAAGCGTTTGCATAGGTGGAGGATGCGAAATAGCACTGGCTTGTGATTTACGATTCTCTTCTAATACAGGTACATTTGGGATCCCACCTTCCAAGATAGGCTTAGTCTATGGAGTAGGGCAGACGCGACGACTTATGAATGCAGTTGGGAAATCGTATGCAAAAGATATGTTATATTCAGGTCGATTATTTGATGCAGAAGAAGCCCACCATATCGGCCTAATTAATCGAGTGTTTAACTCAGAAGACATTGTTGAAGAGACATACAGTTACGCACGTTTATTAGCTAGCCGATCCCAATTATCTATCCGTGCTTCAAAGCAAATTCTACAGTTCCTTGATTCTTCTGAGAACACCAGCGAAGACATTACTCGAATGATTGAGCACTCCTACGAAGCTAAAGATATTAAAGAAGGAATTCAATCCTTTAAAGAGAATCGAATTCCTAATTTTTAAAAACCGTAGAGGGAGGAAGTAACTATGCCATTAAGAAATGTTACCATTATAGATCTTTCGAGGTTATTAAGTGGACCGTACGCAACAATGATGTTATCAGATTTGGGAGCAGAGGTGATTAAGGTTGAATCACCTTCGGGGGATGATACAAGGAGTTTAGGTCCTCCTAATTATTATGATTGGAGTGCCTATTTTTATAGTGTAAATCGAAATAAAAAAAGCATTAGCTTAGATTTAAAAACGGATGAAGGAAAAGAAGTGTTTTTAAAGTTAGTGAAAACTGCAGATGCGGTCATTGAAAACTTTAGACCGGGGACAATGGAAAGGCTTGGCTTAGCTTATGAAGATTTAAAGAAAGTAAACCCTAAAATTATCTTATCCTCAATTTCTGGATTTGGTCAGTTTGGTAGAGATTCCCAAAAACCAGGGTATGACGTTTTAGCACAGGCAATGGGCGGTCTTATGTCAGTCACTGGTGAAAAAGGAGGTGCGCCATTAAAAGCAGGATATTCGTTTGCTGACTTAGGAACTGGTATGTGGGCAGCGATAGGAATCTTAACTGCATTATGGGAAAGGCAACAATCAGGAAAAGGCCAATGGATTGACACGGCATTACTAGATACGATTGTCTCGTGGCAAACGTATTTGGCAAGTAATTACTTTGCATCTGGAAAAGATCCAGGACCTATTGGTACAGAACATCCAAACATTGTTCCTTATCAAGCTTTTGAAGCTGCGGATGGGTACTTTGTCGTCGCCATTGCAAGAGATTACATGTGGGAGTTATTTGTAAATAAGATCGGTATCGAAGTGTTAAAAGACGAAAAGTTTCGTTATAACGAAGGGAGGGTGTTGCATCGAGAAAAATTGTTAACTATTCTTAGAGATTTGTTTTTAGAAAGAACGAGGAACGAATGGGAAATATTCTTTTCAGAACTTAAAATCCCAGTTGGACCCGTAAATCAACTATCAGAAGTGCTAAACGATGAACACGTGTTGCAACGAGGAATGGTAGTTGATACGAATCATGATAAACACGGGAAATTAAAAGCACTCGGGTTACCTTTACATCTATCAAGAACACCCGGTCAACCCAGAACAGCTCCCCCATTACTCGGCGAGCATTCCCATTTAATCTTGGAAAATCTAGGCTACAGCAAAAGTCAAATTGAAAGTTTAATCCAGCGCAGTATCGTAGTAAGTGATATGAATGAACAAAAATTTACGAACCAAAAAAATGTAAGCGATTACAAACGAGGTGGTGCGTATGAGAAAAAAAAGAACCAGTCATCCTTATGATTATCATTCTTCTTCTCTTTGTTTCAGGTTCTTACTTGTCTTCTGAAGTTCTAAGAACTGAAAAAGCAGACATACGTGAACAATATCCTGAAAGAACAATGGAAATCCTTGTAGGTTATGGTGCAGGAGGAGGGACAGATTTATCAGCACGTAATATGGTTCAAGCACTGACTCAAGAAGGTGTGATCGATCAATCATTCTTTGTAGAAAATAAGGTCGGAGCAGGGGGTGCCTTAGCAATAAGACAACTTGCAGAAAGTGATGAGCATACATTAGCTGCAGTACCTGAGTTTGGAGATGTTTTATGGAATGGGACAGCTGGAGTAGAATTATCTGAATTAACACCGATTGCTCAAGTAGCTCAAGATTATCACTTAATCGCAGTCCATAAAGACTCGCCGTATGAAACCATTGAACAACTTTTAGATGCTCTTAAAGAGAATCCTGAATCACATGTTGTTAGCGTCGGTGGAACAATTGTTGGTATGGAAGCTTGGGGCTGGCAAGAAATATTTGATGATTATGGAATAGATGGACAAGTGCGGATGCTTCCATTAGAAGGGTCAAATGCAGCACTAACAAACGTATTAGCGGGTGATGCACACGCAACCTTTGTTGTACCCCAATTAGCACAACCACACATTGATGAAGGGAACATCCGCCCGTTAGCCGTATTAACAGATGAACGAACTGAGCAATTCCCTGAATTACCTACCTTACGAGAAAAGGGATTGGACGTAACCTATTATCGACCGAGAGGATTCTGGATTAACGGCGATGCACCCGATTATTATGTTGAATTTTGGGAGGAAGCACTTGAAGAGATGGTTGAAACAGAGACGTGGCAAACATATGTAGAACAATCAGGCTTATTACCAGAGTTCCAAAATCAAGAAGAGTATCGAGAACAAATTATTGCAGACGGTGAATCCTATCAACAATTCTACGAAAAGATTCAAGAGGAGATCTCATAACTGGATCACTTTGATTACTCTCATAAATGATGAAAGGAGAGATGAACATGTTCTATAAAGACAAAACATTTTCACTTATTTTCCTTTTCATCTCGGTATTTATTTTTATAACGGCGTTACAATATCCAATGTTTTCATCCTATAGCGTTGTTGGTGCGGGATTTATCCCAATTATAACTGCAGGCACATTATTGTTTCTCTCCATTGGTTTATTGGTTAAGAATTCCATGAATTCGAGCCAAGAGGTTGATCATAAAGATCGAAAGGTCAGTCGTGAAGCAATTGTAAAACAGCTTAGTTTTTTTGATGATATTAATTATGTCAATTCCCTTAATTAATGTGTTTGGAATGATTTTCACGATAGGCTTGGTCCTTTTTGCTTCAATGCGTTATATCGAGCAAAAATCAATTGTTATGTCATTCGCCTTTAGTGTGATTATGACAATTGGTATCTATCTTTCGTTTGAATTATGGTTAGATGCTAGACTCCCTGCAGGGGTCTTCGAATTCGTCATTGGTGGATAGAAAGGGGGACAGTCATGCAACCAATTCAAGAATTATTCGGTGGATTTGTAACCATTTTCACACCTGAATTGCTCATGTGGTGCCTAATTGGGGTTCTGTTAGGAACAATTGCCGGTGCATTACCTGTCTAGGTTCAATTACGACAATGGCGATTTTATTACCAATGACATTTGGTATGGATACCATTAGTGCACTTCTCTTCCTTATGGGAATTTATCAAGGAGCAATGTATGGAGGACGAATTAGTTCAATTTTATTAAATGTTCCTGGTGACGCACCCGCTGTTGTGACCACATTTGATGGTTATCCAATGACACAACAAGGACGAGCGGGTTACGCACTTACGTTAAGTGCTTTTGCTTCATTTGTTGGAGGAACCATTGGATTTATCGGTCTTGTTTTCCTTACAGCTCCCATTGCTGGATTAGCTTTAGTATTTGGTTCACCTGAATACTTCGCTTTAATGGTTTTTGCGCTTATCGCTACTAGTGGACTCGTTGGTAACCGTCCGTTAAAGCCGTTAATTGCAATGCTCATTGGCGTCATTATCGCTGTTGTAGGCGCAGATCCGGTCATGGGTACAGAACGGTTTATGTTTGGTTTTTTTTAGAACTTTGGGATGGTATTGATTTCGTAGTCGTAGCTGTTGGAGCTTTTGGCTTATCAGAAGTATTTATCCGACTTGAGAAGAAATTAAGTATTGACAACAAAAACAGTAATGTTGCATTGCGAGATCTTTTTCCGAAATTTAGTGAAATTATGAAAGATTTTTGGACGATCACTAGAAGTTCATTAATTGGATTTTTATTTGGAGCATTGCCAGGAGCAGGAGCAACCATCACAACGTTTATTGTCTATGATATCGAGAAGAAACTATCAAAGAAACCCGAAGAATTTGGAAAAGGAGCAACAAAAGGACTTAGTGGTCCTGAGGCAGCAAGCAACGCAACCGTGGGAGGTGCCCTCATCCCATTGTTCAGTTTAGGAATACCTGGTTCTGGAACCACTGCTATTCTCTTAGGTGCACTAATGATGCTTGGACTTCAACCTGGACCACGTATGTTTCAGGAATCGGGCGAAATCATTTGGGCAACAATTGCAGGATTGTTTTTAGCAAACATTTTGTTGCTTATTGTAAATACAGCATTTGTACCACTATTGGCTACGATGATTCGAAAAATTAACACATACCTTAACCCGATTATTGCGGTTTTGTGTATTATTGGTATTTACATGTTAAACAACAGCCTACTTGATGTTGGGCTTATGATCTTTTTCGGTTTGCTCGGATACATTTTGCGTAAATATAATTTCCCGCTCGCACCTCTTGTTCTAGCAGTAATCCTTGCACCAATGTTAGAAGAAAACTTTACGCAGTCCTTATTAATGTCTAGCGAAGGATTAAACATTTTTGTTACTAGGCCCATTTCGTTAATTTTCTTACTCATGAGTGCGACAATACTGCTTATCCCACTAATAAAAGTACTAATGAAAAGGAAAAAAATCAGGGGGTTAGATATGTAGCAGTAGCAGTTATATGATACTTTGCTTGTGCATTGAACTTACTGTCCCCCTTTAACATACTCCCTCAAGGTCAAGCCTTTTGGGGAGTATGGCAGATTATGAATATTAATTTTAACCATCAAGATTAAACTAGGGTTGCAACGTCTGACGTCCTCTCTTACTCGATCTCACAATATTAACAATGAGACTCACAATCACAATAAATCCAATATAGCCTAATAACGGGTAGACCGTATTCACAAGATCAACAAAGCCGATAAACCCAAAGCTTAAACCGAGAATACATGTAACCACGACCGCTCCTCTGTAACCATTCGTTTTCGGCTCAAAGAAGCGTACTAGGAACGTGTAAAAAGAAGTAGCTGCTGTACTATAAATCATCATGAGTAAGCCAAGTGCCATGAAGAACCCTACAACTGGGTTGAATTCATTAGCCAATAAGAGAATTGGCATTTCAGCTTGGTGAACGCGGTCTAAGTTCAAGTACACCCCTAAGGCGACAATAATCGCAATGACCCCTAGGGCAACCCCACCTAAGATGGCACCATTACGAACGCCTCGCTTATCTTTTTCAACTGAACCAACGACAACCATAATAGCAAACCCGACCATAAAGTTAAAGGATACGCTAATCAACGTACTCAGCGTCCAATGTGGGGATACCGTCAATTGTTGACTTGCTAAGCTTTCGAGAGTCGAAAAATTGGCTTGGCTCGCAAAGATTGAATAAATAACGATAATAAACAATAGCACGAGTATGTATGGACTTAACGAACTAATAATGGTAATGATTTTATTCGTATCAAGCACAAGAGTTAAGATGAGCACAAGACTCATAAATAGATAACCCCAAATTGGCGCAAGACCGAACGATTGCTCAAATAGCGAACCACTCCCAGCAATCATAATGGCGCCTAATCCAAACAAGAAAAAGGTTAATACAAGGTCAATCACCGGTCCAAGATACTTTCCACACAGATGATAAAGAACCTTCTTATGGTTCTTCACATTTAACTGATCACCGAGTCTAACGAGGTGGTAACCGAGAATCGGCAACAGAATCATCGTAACGGCAGTACCGACAATTCCCCACACACCGTGACTAACAAAGAATTGCAACATCTCTTGCCCTGAAGCATATCCCGCACCAACAACCGCGCCTACATACACCCCAGCAACACGTAGCGTCGTCTTCACTATCCAAGACCCCCTTGCGTACACAATACACCAAGCATACACATACAATTATAATTCTCTATATAATAAATATTTAAATAATACTTTACTATTATATAATTCAAAGTCAAATAATAGACTATTATGATAATTAATCCACTCGATCAATATAAAAAGAGCCACATATGTATGAGGCTCTTCGTGGAAATTATTTTAAGTCAAAGTCACAACTGAAATTGAACATAAAGGATAATGTAAATACTTAAGAAGATACCTTTCGCTATACGATCAGGACATGACTTGAGCACGCAGTTAGTCATCGATCCGATAGTACTTTAACTTTTCTTCGTTAATAGATACGCCAATTCCTGGACTATTCGGAACCTGTAACTTCCCGTTTTGGACGTGTAGCATTTCGTTTGCAACTTGATCCTTCATTAATTGGAACAGGTCAAATTCTCCTGCTTCACGTTTCACCCATGGATATCCCCCACCAAATTGCAAAGAAGCGGATGTTCCTATAACACTATCGGCTTGATTTCCAAGAACAGTTCGAACTCCAAGTGCTTGAGCTAACGCAACGATTTTTCTACTTTCTGTAAATCCTGTACGTGTGGTTTTGATACTTATAATCCTAGCAGCATCATTGTATAATTCCCGCACAGCATCGGAAAGAGTTGGGACACTTTCATCAGCCATAATAGGTACAGAGAGCATCGCTGATAATTTTGCTCTTCCAATAAAATCTTCTGCAGGGTTCGGTTCCTCAACGAACTCGATATTTTCGCTAATCATTTTCGGAAGTATGCGCAATGCTTGCTCAGCCGTGTATCCATGATTCGCATCGACATAAAGTCTAGCATCATCCCCAAGTACATTCCTTACTTCTTTGACAACCGCAAGATCATTCTCTTCATCAAGGCCGACCTTAATTTTAAACACGTTACTGCCATTCTGTTCTCTGATCGAAAGTGCTTCCTGAGCAACTTCTTCTGGTTTTCCGATTGATAGCATTGCTGTTACTTGAATTTCACCGCCGTCCCCACCGAACAATCGCCAACAAGGTTGTTGCAACACCTTTCCTCGCAGATCGTGCAAAGCGATATCTAGTGCGCCTTTCACAGTATTATTCGCTACAATTTGTCCGAGCTTCCCTTGAACAATTTCAACTGCGAATGGATCCATCCCTACAAGCAAAGGAGCAAACCATTTATAGATTGCAGTTACGATCGATTGTTGAGACTCACCATAAATCATCGGACGCTCCACTGCTTCACCTATTCCAACAAAGCCTTCTGACGTGTGGATTTTGATTAAAACGTGATTCGCATGCGTCAACACACCAGTCGCAAAACTTAATGGCTTATGATAAGGAATGCTGTAAGGTATCGCTTCAATTTCTGTAATCTTCATAATTACCATCTCCTAGTTAAGATCCAAGGAACCCCCAGAGTAAAAATGTTGATACAAACACAATTCCAACCCAAAACATAATAGTCACAAGATAACCCATTACATCTCTTAAATGTAACTTCGCAATTGCAAGCACCGGTAATATCCAAAAAGGCTGAATGATCGTATTCCATGAATCACCTAATGCAACAGCCATTGCAGTCGGCGGAAATGCTGCACCGAGGTCTAATGCTGCTTGCATCATAACTGGTCCTTGCACGATCCATTGCCCTCCACCAGAAGGTGCTAAGATATTAATAAAATAGGCACTTATTAATGTAAACAGTGGTAGCGTCTGTTCACTAGCAAAGCTAATTAGCCAATTCGAGAAAGTGGTTACGAGCCCTGTTCCTACTAAAATTGCCATAATTCCTGCATAGAATGGGTATTGCAGCACAATACCTGTAACCGTTCTGATTCCGTCCCCAGCAATTCTTAAGTAAATCGCAGGCGAACCAATAAGCATGATTCCTAGAAATAACATAATAAAATTAATAATATTAAGATTTAAGGTTTCACCTTGGCTGAAATAGATGATAATAAACATCAAACCAAGTACACCAATCAGCACCCCAGGAACCTTGCTATTACTCAAACGATTAGCAGGTGTAGGATCTTGCTCAATAACAGATGCACTTTCTACATTTTCAGACACTTCCTGTACGATATTTTGATGGATTGGTATAATTTGTTGCTTATCTTTTGGATGTAATCGAGCGTTTAATAAAGGAAGTGTAACTAAAATAACCAGGGTCGTCAGTAGCATTGGCATTGAAAAAAACAGTCTCTGTTAAAGGAATTACACCTGTAATTTCCTCGATAAAATGTCCATCAGTCGATAACGTCAAAGCAACCGGACCTGAAATTCCTAACGGATAAAGACAAAAACCACTAAAAGCAGCAGCAATAATTAAAGGATAATGGACCCTTTTACCCGTATGGCAAGCTTTTGTGCTACGATTCCCCCTGCAACTAGCCCAAACCCCCAGTTAATTAAACTACCAATACCACCGACCAATGTTGCAATTACAATTGCAGTAGAAGGTTTTTTTAATTGGTGAGATTATTGCATTGATTACACGATCAACAATAGGCGCTTTTGCAAGCACATAACCTGTCAAAAGAACAATTGCCATCTGCATTGCAAACTCTAATAAGTCCCAAAATCCGCTACCCCAAAAATACGTGACCTCTATTAAGTTTGCCCCTTGTAACGTAACTGCTAAAGCAATGGTAACCATTGTTAAAATGATGGCAATTACAAAAGCATCCGGTAAATAGCGATTCATCAACTTCGTAAAAAAGCGAGTCATGTACCTCAATACTCTCCCCCTCCATTAGTAAGCGCTTTCAATAATGCTTTTATCATTTTATATACAAAAAAAATATTTTATATATGATATGATACAATAGTTTTATATAAATAACAATTATTATTTAGAATTTTCTTAACTTTAGATTGATCTCACTTTGATTAACCTTCCAAATAAATAAGAACAACGTATAATCCCCTATACTCTAAGAGTAATAAGCTTATACATTGTTCTTGTTACTTTTAAGCTAGCGACATCTTAGTGGTCTAGACAAGAAAAAAAGACTCGACTTATGAGAAAGTTATTCTCACAAAATACGAGCCTTTGGTATAACTTTATTCTTCGACTAAACCCGTTCCAACCAAGCAACGCTCTCCACATGTGTCGTCTGCGGGAACATATCCACAGGTGTAATCTCTTTTACTACATACCCTCCGTCTTCAGCGAGAACTTTTAAGTCACGAGCGAGTGTCGCTGGGTTGCATGATACATAGACAATGCGCTCGGGCTTCATTTGAATCATCGTCTCTAGTAAGGCGGGATCGCAGCCTTTTCTTGGTGGGTCGACGACAAAGACGTCGGCTTGGATGCCGTGGGCAGCTTGCCACCATGGGACGACTTCTTCGGCTTTACCTACGACGAAGTCGACGTTCTTCATGTTGTTCAGTTCTGCGTTATTCTTCGCGTCGCGGATTGCGTCTCCAACGACTTCTACGCCGTAGACGTGTTTCGCTTGTTGTGCAAGGAACAAAGAGATGGAACCGATGCCGCAGTATGCGTCGATCACCGTTTCTTTTCCTGTCAGCTGCGCATACTCCATCACTTTGTTGTAAAGCACTTCGGTTTGCATTGGGTTCACTTGGAAGAACGATCGTGGCGAGATGAGGAAACGTACGTCGCCGATCTTATCTTCAATGGTCCGCTCGCCCCAGAGCACTTCAGTTTCTTCACCGAAAACGACGTTCGTATCTTCGCGATTGACGTTCTTCACGACGGAGCGTAGTTTCGGAATTTGTGCTTGCATCTCTTCAATGATCTCATTGATATGTGGCAAGTGCTTTTTGTTAATGACGAAAACGACCATTACTTCACCAGTATGGTGAGAGCTACGGGCAACGATGTGGCGGACATTGCCTTCACCGGTTTTCTCATCATAAGGTGGGATGTTGAATTTCTTGAGCAATCCTTTTACGACTTGGACGGCTTGATCATTCTGCTCACCTGTAATAAGGCAATGATCCATATCAACAATTTGGTGAGAGCGCTTGGCGTAGAAGCCTGCGATTAGCTCACCGTCTCGGTTCACACCGACAGGCACTTGCGCTTTATTGCGGTAGCTCCATGGCTCGTCCATCGTGAGCGTCGAATGGACCGGAATGTCACTGTTGCCCATATACTTGTGCAACGCGTTGACGATTTGTTGGCGTTTAAAGTTGCTTTGCGCATCAAGAGACAAGTGCTGCAACTGGCAACCCCCACAACGATCATAAATTGGGCACGGCGGTTCAACACGGTCATCGCTCGTCGTGTGTCGTTCGATGAGTCGACCGATGCCAAAGCCTTTCCCCGCTTTAATGACTTTAATCTCTGCCTCTTCTCCAGGCAATCCGTTCGGAACGAAGAGTGGGTATCCATCGATCTTGGCGACACCTGCCCCTTCATGGGTTAGATCTTCAAAGGTGACATGATGGTATTCATTTTTCGTTACAGGTGCTTTTATTTTCTTTGCCAAATCAGGTTCACTCCACTGTCTTCATATAGTCTTAGAGTCTTATTGTACACAATGCGAAGAGAAAATTCTATGTCGATCGTCGGAACTGAGGCTGATATCTTTTATGTACGATATAAAGGCAATATTCAATGATTTCAATTGACCGAATATTTAATTTGTCTTACAATAAAACTAACAAACATAAGGAGTTGAATACATGGATATTTCGGTGACTACAACGACTTTCCACTTATCTGATGATGACTTAAAGCAAATGGTACAGTTAGGTGTAGATTATATCGATTTTGGAACGGGTGCTTCTTTTCCTGGGGTTAAAGAAGATGGGTTTCCGGACCTTGATGCACTACTTAAAGAAAGACGACGTATTCAATCGTTTGGTCTAGACATCAATCGTGTCACTCTTCCAGATCTATCAGAATCCTATATGAGTGGTGACGATAATACTGGATTAGAGCATTCTGTTAAAGCTGTAAAAGTCTTCGGAGAGGCTGGAGTTAATATTGTTCGTCAGCGATTCGCTGGGGATACATTTAATCATCTCACGAAAAGCTACAAAGCAACACAACGTGGAGGTGCCCTCGCGCGAGGTGAAAGTCTCGTGTTTAGTGATGAGCCGTATCAAGTTCATTCATTAGATGATCATGAGCAATACTGGAAGCGCTTTACGAATGCTTATTCACAGCTTGTACCTGCTTGTGAAGAAGCTAACGTCCTCCTAGGCATGCATCCATCTGATTCTCCGTTACAAGGTACACCATTTGGAGGTCTTGGCTACCGAAGAATTATAGACGAGTTTCCAAGTAAAAAAAGTCGGATACATTTATTGTACAGGAACACGCGCCGAAGAAGGTGGCAGTTCGTTAGTGCTGGATGAATTAAATCAATACGGTAGGAAAAAAACGCTTATTCCTTATCCACTTTAGGAATGTTCGTGGTGCACTTCCTACAGCAGGTGCATTTGAAGAAGCTTTATTAGATGATGGAGACATGAACATGTATAAAGTTCTCTATGAATTAAAGAAAACTGGATTCTCAGGTTGCCTAAACCCAGATCATGTTCCTGTCATGCAAGGCGATGTTCCTGATCTCGATACAAATTGGCAATACTCGAACATAGGCTGGAGCTACCAAAGTGTTGGCTTTGCCTACTCGATCGGGTATATTCGAGCACTCCTTAACGCGATGACAGAAGTTCATGGTTCATAACAAAAATCCCTCGTACCGGATCGGTACGAGGGATTTTTGTTAATTCTATGACTCTTCATTTGCCTCCAATGTTTGAATCAATTCCGTATAATATTCTCTTACGTCTTCCATATGTTCAAACGCCTCTTCTCCATCGAGATACTCTGGAATGGTGTAGTAAGATTCCGCACGGTTTTGATATTCTTCATTGTTTTCGACAACTTCTTTAACCGCTTGAGAGAACGTCTCCACGATTTCATCTGGTGTTTCTTTAGGAAATGCAAAGAAGAAGAACTTCTCGAATTCTACGTCAATCCCTTGTTCAATCATGGATGGAGTGTTGTCGTACAATTCTCTACTTTCTTCTGCTAGTACACCAACTGAACTGAAGTCACCATTTTCGATGTAATCGGTTGTTACACCATAAGCAATCGGGATGACATCAACTTGATTTCCTAAGAGAGCGACTATCTTATCCGAAGCACCTCCAACGTCAATCAAGCGAAATGATGCGCCTGTCTCACGCTCAAACGCCATCATCTGAAGGTGGGTGTAACCACCAACTTCCGTACCGAAAGAAAGTTCATCAGGGTTTTGTGTCGCAAACTCTGCTAATTCACTGGCATCTTGATACGGTGCATCTGCATTGATAATAAATGTGTCTCCCATATCAAAAGTAGAAATGGCCGCAATTTTGAAGTCGCGATGATCAAAGTCCGATACTCCGAACAATTGATTGATTAATAGATTATTGTGAAAAAAACAACACTTGATGACCATCAGGTCTGGCATCTAGGATCTCCCTTGAACCAACGCTTCCACCAGCTCCCGCAATGTTGGAGACGACCATATTCACACCTAATTCTTCTCCAACATATTGGCTTAATAACCTTGCTCCTAAATCGGTGTCGCCACCTGCTCCCGCCGGGACAACAACTTCAATCGTTTGGTTCGGGTATGACTCAACAGCTGCTTGTGAGACGACCGCTTGGCTCTCTCCAAAAGTCGGTGTAGTAACACTCGTTGTAAATGCAATCATTAGAATTGAGGTTAGGAGTAACAGAATACATGTCCACTTTACTGATGTTTTCATGATTGATCACCCACTATTCTTCTTCGCTTCATGTTATTTCGAATCGCAAAAATGACTGAAATTAACGCGACAATAAGAAATACAAATGCAATTGGGGACGTCACAAAAGGCGTCCAATCTCCATTCGAGTGCATTAAACCTCTACGAAGGTTTAGTTCTAGAATTGGTGCTAGAATAAATGCTAATACGACTGGCATGATTGGGATTTTTAATTTTATAAGTAGATAGCCTAGTAAACCGCACGCAACAAGAATTACCGCATCAAAGAGTCGGTTATTCACTCCGAATGCACCCACGACACACAATACAATGATAATCGGTAGTAACAAATACTGTGGAACATTTAATATACGTATAAAGAAACGCATTCCGATAATCAATAACAACGCCATAAATACGTTCGCAATTAATAACGCTGCAAAAATCCCGTACATGACGTCTCCATGTTGTTCAAACAATAGCGGACCTGGGTTTAACCCATGAAGCATTAATCCTCCAATGAGCAGGGCCGTAACCCCATCACCAGGAATCCCAATTGAAAGTAAGGGAACTAACGCTCCTCCAATGGATGCGTTGTTCGACGACTCCGTAGCAACGACGCCATAAGGAGTTCCTTTCCCGAACTTTTCAGGAGTTTTGGATTGATTCTTAGCAGATGCGTAAGCAATGATGTTCGCCGTCGATCCACCTAACCCTGGTAAGATGCCAACACCGACGCCAATTAACGTCGAGCGTAACCAATTCCACTTTTGTTGAAACACTTCACGAAACGAAATGCCGATGTCTCTTAACTTATACGCCACTTCAATTCGTTTTTTCTTTTGTTCATCTTTGTCTTCCGCAGCTTTCAAGATTTCTGAGATAGCAAACAAACCAATTAATACTGGCAATACATCTAATCCAGCATCCAAATCACTAAAGCCAAATGTAAACCGGGGATATGAATCGATTGGTGCCATCCCTATCATGGCAATGACTACACCTAAGCAACCTGCTAGTACACCTTTTAATATCGAGTTGCCTGACAAACTTATAATCATCGTTAGTGCAAAGATTGTCACTGCGAAGTACTCAAACGGTGAAAATTCAATTGCAACGGCAGCCAATACCGGCGAAACAAAAATTAAGATCGCAAAGCTTAATAACCCTGCTAAGAAAGAGAAGATAATCGTTAACGTAAATGCCTTACCTGCTTCACCGTTTTGCGCCATTGGATAGCCATCAAACGTCGTTGCAATACTTGACGGGGTCCCTGGTATATTGAGAAGCATGGCTGGAATAAAGCCCCCAGAAACGCCACCAATATAGAGACCAAGTAATAACGCCATTCCATTTAATGGCTCCATGCCAAATGTAATCGGTAGACAGATCGCAATCGCCATAACCGCGGTCAACCCTGGAATAGCTCCGAAGACGAGCCCTAGCGCAACGCCAATTAAAATGATAAAGAGCGTTTCTAGATTAAGAACATTTGCGAACCCATTCATAAACAAATCAATCATTGTGATCCCCCTACCCCAATACTCCAACTGGTAACATCAAATCAAAGCCACTTCGGAACACATGGTAGATGACGACAGATGCCGTTAACGACAAACTACTAATCACGAGCAAATTCCGTTTTTCTTTGGTTGCCAATAAGAAGCTTTGAACGACTAAATAAAAGGTCGTTGCTAAGATAAAACCTAAGATCGGTAGGAGTAACAAATAGAATAAAATAAGTACAAAAGTTACGCCTACATTCATTTGCTTTGCCTTCGATTTACTCTCATCATGTTCTTGACTGGATGCAACTTCTTCACCACTTGATTGCTTTCTCGCGAGCTGCAACAACGCTACACTAATAACAAACATAACCACTGAAGCAACAATCGGAAAAAAGCTCGAGCTAACACCAATCGATAAAATTGAAAGCGTATTCATATTTAGTGATAAGAAAAACACAACAATGGATAAGATCAAAAAGCACCAACCTGTGATTACATTGCTTTTTCGTTCTGAAAGCATTAAATCACTTCCTCTTTAGGATTAGAAAAGGGGCAACTAAGCCCCACCTATGCTTTAACGAATACCGTCTTGATGTTCGTAAAAAAATTCCTTTGCTGCCTCTCCTTGTTCCCTTGAATGTGAACTTGAATTTTTCATTCCACCAAATGGTGCCTGTAACTCAACTCCAGCACTTTCAGCATTAATTCTCACTAGACCTGCGTTCATGTCTTTTATAAATGAAAGCATACCACCGATGTCACTCGTAAAGATTGATGCGCTTAATCCGTATGCACTATCATTTGCAAGTTCGAGCGCTTCATCTAAATCTGTGGCTTTAAATAACGTAATGACAGGTCCAAAAATCTCCTCTTGAGCTAGACGACTTGAATGGGCGACATTCTCAAAAATGGTTGGCTGCAAGTAATACCCCCGATCTTCAAGGACTTGGTTACCACCAGTTAGAAGGTGCCCGCCTTCTGCAATCCCTTGCTTAACATAGCGAAGGCTTTTTTTAAGTTGTGGCTCAGAAGCAAAGGGTCCCATCCACGTTGATTCATCAAGGCTATCTCCGACGACAATACGATTCGTTTCAGCAATCAGCTTCTCTTTAAATACTTCATATACGTTCTCAAGAACAATGACTCGGCTCGTTGCGGTACACTTTTGACCGGTTGTCTTGAATGCACCCGAGATCGTCGCTGAGACCGCTAAATCAAGGTCTGCGTCATCACTTACAATAACAGGATTCTTTCCGCCCATTTCTAGTTGATACTTCGCCCCACGTTCAAGCGCTTTTGCACCGATCTCCTTTCCTGCTACGTTCGATCCAGTGAACGTAATCCCGGATACGTCATCGTGTGTTGTAAGGTGGTTACCGACTTCCTTACCGCCACAAATCATGTTCAAAACGCCATTCGGTAAACCAGCATGTTCAAAACATTCCATGATTTTTGAACATGTGATGCTCGTTTCAATGGCAGGTTTGATTACGACCGTGTTTCCATATATCAGTGCTGGCGCAAACTTCCAAATAGGAATGGCTACAGGGAAATTCCAAGGTGTAATCACCCCAACCACTCCGAGTGGTGCTCTTGCTGTAAACATAAGCGCTGAAGAATCTGAGGCTGGAATTACATCACCAACTGCTCTCATTCCTTCATTTGCGTAGTATCGTAAGATCGCAACGCCCCGCTGAACTTCACCTCTCGTTTCAGCAATGGTCTTGCCCATTTCTCGACTTGCTAACTGTGCAATTTCTTCGGCATTTGCACGTAACACATCAGCAGCTTTATACAAGTACTCTCCCCGCTCTGCACCTGCGAGTGATGCCCATTGCATTTGAGCGCTTTTCGCAGCAAGTACGGCTTCGTTCACTTCTTCCTTTGTAGCAATCGTTACTTGCCCAACCGTATCGGCAAGATTGCCAGGATTGATAACCGTATGCTCTGGCTTTTGTTCTGTCTCCCATTTTGCATTGATATATGGCGTTACTGTAATCATCTCTTCACTTCCTTTACGCATTAATTTTTGGATATTTATCATGAACGTGTGTAATAATTGCTTCCAACTCACGGTAATGTTCAGGTGCTACCGGTGTGATAGGTGGTCGAACTTTGCCTTGAACCGGCAATCCGATAATCTCCATTCCCGCTTTAATTAGCGATACCGCATACCCAGGCTTTTTCTTACGAATCGTATTGATCGGTAAAATTACATCACGGTAAAGCTCCCGAACTTTTGCATCGTCTCCTTCGAGCAAAGCATTATAAAACATTCTGGAGATGTGAGGAATATAGTTTGAAATAGCTGAAGAATACGTATCAAACCCAAGTGGTATATACGCAGGCATCGTTACTTCAGCCATTGGCATTCCATTTAACCAACCGAGTCGATCTCCAAACGATTGTGTAAGCTCAATGTTTAAATCCATATTGCCAATGCCATCTTTCACACCTACAAGATGTGGGTAATCTAGTAACGCTTCTAACGTGTGTTTCTGTAAGACGGCATTCGCCCGCTGATACACGATTGCATTTAAATCTGTACACTCAAGCAACTCTTGAATGTACTGTTGTAATCCTTCTTGATTTCCCTCAATTAGATAAGGTGGTAAGACTAAGTAACCGCTCGCACCAAGCTCTTCAGATATTCGTGCACACGTTTTTGCTTGAGATATGTTTCCACCAACACCCGTATAGACAGGCACAGCGCCTTTTGTTGCACTCATTGCAACTTCAACCATACGACGATATTCATCCGTTGATAACGCATGGTATTCACCAGAACCACAAGCAATAAAAATTGCGTCTAATTTCTCGTCGATTAAATATTCAATATTTTTAAACAGTGCATCTTCATCAAGTTCATTATTTGTCGTTAGTGGCGCTACTGGAAATCCTAAAATTCCTTTGCACATTTCGGTCATCTGAATCACCTCTTTGATATTTTGTTCAATTGTAAGACAAATAAACTTGTAAGTCAATTTGAAATTGCACAAAAAGTAGTGTGCATCAAAAGACACACACTACTGTCGATGTAATACTTTATCACGTACAAATGTTAAATGTTGATACATCGCTTGAAATGTTGCTTGTGGATTTCTCTCTTTGAGCCCTTCATATATGGCACGATGATGAGCAACCGTCTTCTCTTTCTCGCGATATTGAATCTGCTTATTCACTTTTTCATGCGCTAACAATAAAGAATCCATCATTCCTTGCATGATGGGGTTATCGACGCTCGACGCAATAATGTGATGAAACTCTAGATCATATTGCCCGTAATCATTATCTTCTTTTGTTTCGATTGCGATGATCGTCTCGTGTAAAGCCTCCAATTGTTCATCGGTAATCTTCTCAGCAGCTAACGTAACAAGTCCTAATTCTAATGTCATTCGCGCTTCAATAATGCCTTCAATGTTATCATTCATTAATGAAAGCATTGTTTTAAAAGGCTTACTGCTAATACGCTCTGTAAAATACGTGCCATCTCTCGTTTTCCGTTTTACAATACCGAGTGATTCTAAAGAAGTAATTGCTTCTCGTAAAACCGGTCGACTTACACCGAGCATGTCGATTAATTCCATCTCAGGAGGTAACTTATCTCCTGGCTTTAGTTTATTTGTCATTAACAAATCGACGATGCTTTCTTCAACATGTTGCGCTAATGTCGTTCGCTTTACTTTCTTATCAATCAAGTTCGCCTCAAAATCTCTCATCTACTTCACCCCTGCTTATACCTTGAGTGTAGCATAGGAACTATTTGTAAAACAAATAGCTGATTTTACAAATATAACTTATTGAAGATGGCAGAATGCCTTGGAACATGGAATCATCGACCATCTTCAATAAGGAAGAATTTTACAATTTTACTTCTTCCACACACGCGCAATATTCTCAGCGGCTTCTTCTAAATACTGTTCACCGTTTGCTAGTGCATCTTCGAGGTTAATCGCACCGGGGACGATGCTAAACACCGCGTCGATGCCATGTTCGTAAACCGCTTTATATCCTTCGCCAAGTGCTCCGCAGACGGCGATCACGGGTTTGTTCGCTTCTTTTGCAGCAAGTGCAACACCTACGGGGGTCTTCCCATAGATCGATTGGCCGTCGATTTTTCCTTCGCCAGTGAGGACGAGATCGGCGTGTTGGACACGTTCTTTAAAGTTCGTTTCTTCTAAGACGAGCTCTATGCCAGGGACGAGCTTCGCATCTAAGTAGGCGAGTAGCCCTGCTCCAAGTCCTCCTGCTGCACCGGCGCCGGGAATGTTTTTGACATCGTTTCCGGTCGCTAAGACCGTGCAATTGTGATAGTTGGCTAATGCGGCATCGAGTTGCTCGACGTCTTCGTCTGTTGCGCCTTTTTGCGGTCCATAAATTGCACTTGCACCTTCGGGTCCGAGAAGTGGGTTCTTCACATCACAGGCGACAACGACGTCTACGTTTTGTAACCGTGTGTCCAATCCTTCCGTGTCAATGTGAACAAGCTGCTGTAAAGCTGCACCGCCGCGGTTAATCGGTGCATCGTTCTGATCAAGTAGCGTTGCACCGAGCGCTTCAATCATGCCCGCGCCACCATCATTCGTCGCACTGCCACCAATTCCGATAATCAGTTTCTTAATGTCTTGATCAAGAGCGTGACGAATCAGTTCACCGGTACCATATGTAGACGCTTCCAATACATTTCGGTTCTCTTTCGTGTTGTAATGAATGCCACTCGCAGATGCCATGTCCATGATTGCTGTTTCGCCGTCTTTTGAAAGGGCGTATGTCGCAGTGACTGTCTGTTTGTTTGGGCCTTCAACCTCAACGTTGATCGTCGTTCCTTCAAGACTTGCGGTGAGTGCTTCCATCGTGCCTTCGCCGCCGTCCCCCATCGGAATAAGGTCTGTCGTTAGATTAGGATGAATGTTGCGAAAACCGCGAGCGAGTGCATGGGCCGCCGCTTCAGCGGTCATACTTTCCTTGAACGAATCCGGTGCAATAACGAGGTGTACCATTTGTTCCTCCTTTAGAGACTTGTCCAGTTTATTCTCTTGACGTGATTGTGGAAAACTCGTATGATTTTAGTAAGAGTGTTACCCTTCTTCTACGTTGCAGCGCAATACATAGGCTGTTGCTTCTAGGAATCTAACAGTATAAGGAAGGATGAAGTGCACGATGCATTGGTTTGCTATTTTTTTCTGCAGTATTCGCTGCAGGCGTGGTCGCATGGTCGATCTTCAATATTGTAGTTGCCAAAAACTAGAACTTCTTTTGAAAACACGATGGTCTGAGGCCATCGTGTTTTTTATTCGTCTTCCTCTGGCTTTGGTACGAGCATTTCAAAGTGATGATGCAAGTTGACGAACTCTTTCGGGATTGTGCCACCGTGTTCGCCGTCTAGATTCAGTTGCATCTCGCCTTCAATTTCAATTTTAATTCGATTTGCCTGAATGTAAATGACTTTGTCTTCGTAAATGTGCTGACCAGTCAGTGCTAGACTACCAATTCGAACGAAATCAGCAAGGTTGGTTTTTTTCAATAAAATCATATCAAATAGACCATCATCAAGCTTCGCATCGGGGCTTAGTTTCTCAAATCCCCCGACAGAGTTGGAGTTCGCGATGAGGAACAGCATGATCTTCCCTTCAAACAGCCTGCCATCGTACTCGATCCGCGCTTCACGTGGTTTTAAGAAGAACAATTTCTCAAAGCCTTTCACGTAATACGCCATTTGCCCCATCATCGTCTTTAAACGACTCGGTGTATCATAAGTCAACTCGGTGAGGCTTCCACCTGCGGCAATGTTCACAAAATATTGATCACCTGCTTTGCCGACATCAAGTGGTGATACGTGATCTCCCGTTAACACGTCGCAAATGCCTTCCATATCTAGATCATGCAACTTGAACGCTCGACCGAGATCGTTCGTTGTGCCTGCAGGAATTAGACCGAGTCTTGGGCGATTCTCGAGTTCCGCAAGACCATTGATTACTTCAAAGATTGTCCCGTCACCACCTGCAGCAATAACAAGATCATAACCACGAAGTCCAGCTTCATGTGCCGCTTCTTTCGCACATCCTTCTTGTTTCGTTTGATGCGCAGAAGCTTCGTACCCTGCTTGCTCAAGCCGATCTAGAATATATGGTAAATTCTTTTTCATTTGTTCTCGCCCAGAAGTTGGGTTGTAAATTAATCTCGCTTTTTTCATGATACTCTTCTCCTATTATCGTGAAGTTATTCTTTCTATGACGTATCATGCATAATTCATTGTCTTCTCTAGTATAGTGTACCGAAGTTGGAAAGGACAGGCAAAGATTCCCTCACAGTTCCTTCACAATCACCTCACACGTTCTTCCTTGCTTGCAGTACCTTTGTCACGTAAACTAACTATGGTTGTACTTATTCTATTGATATTTCTAGTAGGAGGATTTTATGAAAAAAAACAAAACAATTACTCGCAGGTCTGCTTGTCGTTATGGGATCAGCTGCAATGGCTACAAATACTTATGCCCACTCTTACGTGGATGAAAGTATCCCAGCAGATGGCGAAACGGTCGAAGAACCTGTCGAGACGTTAACGCTTCATTTTGATGCAGGAATTGAGCCTGCAACAACGGTCACAATTACTGACCAAGATGGTGAAGAATTTGCCGTTCAAGATGAAAACGTTGAAGGCGACGATTTCATCGTTGAGCTTGAAGAGCCTCTTCCAAGTGGCGATTACAACGTCTTCTGGCAAGCACTCGGAGCTGACGGTCACGGCACTGAAGGTGAATTTAATTTCTCTGTTGATGCACCTGAAGAGGAAGTCGTTGAAGAAGAAGAAGTCACAGAAGAAGATGCAATTGAGGAAGACGCAATTGAAGAAGCCGTTGAAGAAGACGATGTTGTAGAAGAAAACGCCTCTGAAACGGCTGATGAAGACACATCTGACAACAACACAGGTCTTATTGTCGGCATTGTCGCGGGTATAGTCGTACTAGGTGCTGTAGTGTTCTTAATTACTCGTCGTAACCGCTCATAATGACACTCGTCATTTTCTCTAACATTGTGATCTTTATCGCACTTACCCTGTGGTCAGGACTCCACTTAAGTGAAGCGATGGGGACAAAACGACGGCCACCCATCAAAGTGCCGTCGTTTTTAGCACCAGCTTTAGGCGTAATTATTATCGTCTTCAGCTTTATCCCAGTCGGATTAATCGTGGAGTCGACGTCACAAATGTTCGGAGAACCGTTCCAAGTCGTCTTATGGGACGTTTTATTCAACTTTCGAATCGGTCAAAGCTTCGTCGCAACCGTCGCACTCGTGTTGGTCGCCTTAATTTGGCGCTATGCGGTACGTAACGACAACTTATTAGCATGGCTGCAAATGATTCCCACTGTCGGATTATTCATCGCTGCAAGCTGGAGTTCCCATGCTGCTTCACTTGCTGATACTGGGTTTTATTTGAACACCTTGCACTTCCTTGCCGCGGCGTTTTGGGCAGGAACGTTACTCATCGTCGGGTTCTTTTCGGTAAAAGAACATGACGGATGGCATTCCTTTTTCAATTGGTTCACCCATTTGCCATTGGCGTTGTCCTCGTTATGATTGGGACAGGCATTGGTATGATGCTCCTGATCACGCCAGAATACACGAACAGCTGGCTCATGACCTACGGTCAGATGCAACTGCTCAAGCATATGCTCTTCATCCCACTCGTCCTGTACGGATTCGCACACGGATTCTTAATGAAACGAAGAATCAACAACGGACTAAGCGACAACAAAGTTCGCTCATCAATGCGCATGGAAAGTGTGCTACTCGTGGCGATTTTCCTCGTAACAGCAGGTATGGTCGAGCAAGAACCACCACACGAAGTCGCACAAACATTATACTTCGAAGAAAAGTCAGAGCTCGGCATGTACTGGATTACAGATGAATTCTGGGGTGACGATCAAATCGTCTGGAGCCTCTCCATTCCAACCGCCCTGCTACTCGCAGCCGGACTGTTCGTGCTTACACTATTCGTCGTCCACGTTGGAAATGGTCAAAGCGTGTGGGCAGTACCGGTATATCTACTCATGTTCGTCCTTTGTGTGTACCTTGCACTCATGATTGGCGCTGAGAAAGTTGTGACCTAGCTAACGATAAAAGAAAGAGCAGCCTGCGGGCTGCTCTTTTTTTTGTGTAATCAGGTTGGGGGCGGAGGCGGATAGTTTTAGTCTTGATCACGCTCCTTCACTCTTGATCCGTGCTCTCTCACTCTTGATCCGCGCTCTCTCACTCTTGATCCGCGCTCTCTCACTCTTGATCCACGCACTACCATTCTTAAAACGCGCACTACCATTCTTAATTCGCATCTACTTTTTAGCGATTTATTCATACCTTCACAAGCTAGCTTACTCGCAGGTGTTTCACTTCCTTACCCTCATCTGGATGTCCCTTTCCCTAAAAAATTACGATTTAAATGATCCAAACGTGTATCCATTTCGTTAGCTACGGTATATGCATTTCTCAATCCTTATGAGATTGATAACTAAATAATTGAGGCGATATCTATGAAAGTGATGACGCTTTTTACTCTCACTGGTTTTCTTATCATTCTTGTTGCGTTTTCGTTCGTTACAACAAACGACCCTGCTTCAGACTCAATAGAGCCTCAAGACAGTCAGGTTGTACACGAGCAATCAGCTGAAGGTGACTCAACTGATGACGCACTCGATGAGTCAGAATCACGGGAACAAACTCCGCCAGCACCAGAACAAGTGGAGATTACGGGTACATTTCTTACTTGGCACGCCGTTCGTGATGACGATATCGACAGTTATCGAATCTACAAAGTGGGTGAAGATGGCGACGAACATGTTGCCAGCATTGCACAAAATGAAAGAAAAACGTATACCGTTGAAGAGCTTACTCAATTTGACTATTATGTAACATCTGTGACCGAGGGTGGCACTGAATCTGAGCCATCTGAAATCGTCTCTCAATAATTCTTTTAAAAAAAATTACGGAAAAAGTGATCCAAATCATTTTAGGAAACGTTAGCTTGGCAACTAGGCTTTGAAACATCACAAAAAAAACAAACACAACGGTTTGCAAGTCAGAGCCTGTACTCTAGTTGAGGAGGTGTTTTCCATCTTAGATGTAACGCAACTTCTAAATGATGTATTAAACGAGAGTGGAAATGAATCTGGGAATGTAACAATTTCTCTTAGTATTCTGTAAGAAAAAAATAGAGTATGCGATGGAGGTGATGATTCTCATGTTCGATATCACACAAATTTTGAACGAGATGCTTAATGAGAGTGGCACCGACTCAGCTACTTTCGATCTAGATTACAAAGTTTTCTAGTTGAAACAAAATCACAAAATCGACCCTGACAAAGGAGGTGCTTTCCATGAACGATATTACACAAATTCTTAATGACGTGCTAAACGGGAGCGGGAACGACTCTGGCAACATTGGCCTTGATTTGAACATCCTTTAAATAATAATTGAATTTCAATAAGGAGGTGTTTTCCATGAACGACATTACGCAAATTCTTAACGATGTGCTGAACGGGAGCGGAAACGACTCCGGCAACATTAATTCTGACTTGAACATT
>NZ_BAXL01000016.1:0-120658 GCF_000698185.1 Geomicrobium sp. JCM 19055 | reverse complement strand
TAAAAATCACCTTGACCCATGTTGTCATTCAACTGATTGTGATAATCAATCTCTTTTTCTTGAGCGTCCTTTGCAAGCTTTGAATACAAGTATGCCGTTGCTTCTGTATCATAAATTGCACGGTGATGACTCACAAGCTCAATATCAAACGTCTTACAAAGTGTGTTCAGACGATGATTTCTAAGGTTCGGGTGTAGAAACCTTGCTAACTCTAGCGTATCGACGACTGGGTTTGTAACTTCAGGCCAACCGAGCTTTTTGTATCCAGCATTAATAAATCCAATATCGAAGCTCGCGTTGTGGGCAACAAGACCACAATCACCGACAAAATCACGAAACTCTTCTAAGAGTTGACTTACTTCTTTGGCGTCTTCTAGCATTTTGTCCGTAATGCCTGTAAGCTCTGTAATTTTTGCGGTTAATGGAACGTGAGGATTTGCAAACGATTCATATCGCTCCACAATCTCGCCGTTTACGACCTTTACAGCAGCAAGCTCAATAATCGTATCATAGACCGCTGAAAGCCCTGTCGTCTCAACGTCAAAAACGACAAACGTGTCTTCAAGCAAATGACGTTTTGCTTCATTGTAGGCGATTGGAACTCCGTCATCGACTAAATTGGCTTCCATACCATAAATCGCTTTAATGCCATGCTTTTTCGCAGCAGAGTACGTTTCAGGAAACGCTTGAACGACGCCATGGTCCGTAATTCCTACCGCACGGTGACCCCACTTAGCGGCTTGTTCAATGAGCTGTGAACTTGTAATGGTTGCATCCATTTGACTCATCACTGTATGCGCGTGAAGTTCGACTCGACGTTCGTCTTCTGGTGCATCATCAATCCGTTCAGACATGGAGATTTCTGTAATGTCATTAGCAATCATCACAAGGTCACGAACGAACGTGTCGTTTTGAATGCTTCCTCGTGCTTTGATCCACATCCCCTTCTTTAATTGTTGCATCATCGGGATGTCTTCTTTGTCTCTTGAGAACATTTTCACGAGCAACGAGTCACTATAATCGGTCACTTTGCACGTAAGTAGCAGTCGACCGCTTCTAAGTTCACGTGTTTCGACGTCAAACACGTACCCTTGAACCGTCACTCGTCGTTCTTCATCTTGAATCGATGTTAGCTGCATCGGCTCGTCTTTGATTGGATAACCGAGTTGTAGAGGTGCATTTTTTTTACGCTGTTCTCTGCATTTTTCTCTTGTTTTTGTCGCTCCATCATTGCTTCAATGACTTTAGACTGTTCTTCTTCTTTTTTTCTTTTCTTGGAATCGTTGTGTTTCTTCCTCATCCGCACCGACATACGTATACACATTGATTCGCTCAAAACCACATTCAAGAAGTGCTGTTTCAATAACGGGCTTTGCTTGTCGCTCTAAAGACGTTGCTTCTGCATCACTCAAGCTACGAATCCCAAGTCCTTTGCTTGATACGTGGGGCTTCAAACGCTCTAGTTTGAGTTGAATATGGTCAGGGAGGTCTTTTGTTTTCCTTACGATCGCAGGCCAAAACGACTCAACATTGTCCAAGTTCAGTGCACCTGTCTTGAATGACATCGTAAATCCGACGGATGCAATCTCACGAAATGCAAGGACGAGTTTTTCTTCAAGCATTTCAAAGACGAGTGGCGTTACGGGAGACGGGAGTTGAATGTAAAATTGCCAATGACGTTTTTGTCGATTGACTTCTAATCGTTCGATCGAGCCTTCGCGAAGCTCTTTCTCTTTAATTTCTTCTGGAATACCGATCTGTTCTAGTAATAGCTGAAATCTTTCTTGCCTTACGTGATCGCTCACTGACGTGCACACCTTCTTTCAAATCCTATCATGAAAAAGAGAGAGACGATTCCTCGCACCCTCTCTCACCTTGCATTTATCTTTTCAAAAACGCTGCAAGCTCGTCCACATGTACTTCATGCACAACACCTGTTTTGCGCTCTTTCACTTCAACAATTCCTTCACTCGCTCGTTTACCAACGGCAATGCGTAATGGCAAACCGAACAAATCACTATCTTTGAACTTCACACCTGCTCGTTCTTTACGATCATCATACAATACATCATAACCGTCTTGTTGAAGACTTTCGTAAAGCTTCTCACTTAGCTCAACTTGCTCGTCGGCTTTTGCATTTAAAACGAGTAAGTGCAAGTCGAACGGTGTGACTTCCTGTGGCCATACGATGCCGTTTTCATCATGGTGCTGTTCAATGATCGCTGCAAGCTACGTGATACCCCAATGCCATAACAACCCATCTTCAATGGTTGACTACGACCATTCTCATCAAGAACTTCAGCCTTTAACACTTCGGAATACTTCGTACCAAGTTTAAATACTTGCCCGACTTCAATACCTTGCGCGAATTGAATGGTACCAACTCCGTCTGGAGAAGCATCGCCTTCTTTAATCATGCGAAGGTCAACGAGATCAGCGTCCGCTAAGTCACGTGAGATTGAAACGTTCGTAACGTATTGCCCTTGCGCATTTGCCCCTGTTGTTGCGTTTTTCACGTGTGTTAATCCGTGATCTACGACGATTGTTAGACCCTCATCTGCATGAAGTGGCCCGACATATGCTTGTTCAACACCGAACAGTGCTTCAACTTCTTTTGACGATGCTTCTTGAACCGCAAGCGTCTTGAAGTGTCCACTAAGCTTCACATCACTAATCGTGTCTTCAGCTTTCGAAACGACAAGCACAGGCTTTTCATCTACGAAAAACAGTGTGTTTCGTAGTTCAATTGAATTGCCAGAAACCGCAGCTGCCAGATTGTCTGCTGAGATTTCTTTGAGGTCTTGTTCAACACCAATTTCTTCATCTGTAGGTGCTGCCGTTGCTGCAATTTCAATGTTCGCTGCAAAAGTTGACGCATCCGAGTACGCAATCGTATCTTCACCAATTGCTGCGAGCGCTTGGAATTCGTGCGTCTCACCGGCAGAGCCACTAATTGCACCACCGTCAGCTTTAACCGCACGAAAATCGAGTCCACAGCGCTTGAAGATTCGTTCATACGTTTTGTACATCGACTCGTATGTTTCGTTTAGCTCATCATCTGAGACGCTAAATGAATACGCATCTTTCATAATAAATTCACGTCCGCGGAGTAGCCCAAAACGTGGGCGGCGCTCATCGCGGTACTTCGTTTGAATTTGATACAAGTTCACTGGTAACCGTTTGTACGACGCAATGCCATCACGCACGAGTGTTGTAATCACTTCTTCATGTGTTGGTCCGAGTACGAATTCACGATCATGACGATCATTCAGTCGCATTAGTTCAGGCCCGTAATCCCCGAGACGACCTGATTCTTCCCAAAGCTCTGAAGGTTGAATGGCAGGCATCAACAGCTCTTGCGCACCTGCGGCATTCATCTCTTCACGAATGATCGTTTGGATTTTTTTTGAATCATGCGAAGTCCGAGTGGTAAATACGAGTAGATCCCCGATGCTGTTTGGCGCATAAGTCCTGCTCGTAACATGAGTTGATGACTCATCGCCTCAGCATCAGACGGCACATCACGCATCGTTGGACTAAAAAAATAATTGTTGTCTCATCGCGTTCATCTCGCTTTATTAGTAGTTGATTTATAAGAACAATCGAGTAATGTCATTCCATGTTACCATGAGTACGAGTAACATGAGTAAGGCAAATCCTACAAAATGTGCCATTCCTTCTTTGTTCGGGTCAAGAGGCTTCCCGCGAATCGCCTCAATTCCGATAAAGACGAGGCGCCCACCATCTAGTGCTGGAATTGGAAGTAAGTTCACAATTCCGATGTTTACACTTAACATTCCTGCCCATAAAAATAGCATTTCATAGCCGAGTGCAACAACGTCTCCGGTCACATCATAAATCCCTACAGGTCCAGCTAACATGTCAATAGAGAATTCACCTGTGAAAATTAATGACAACACATCAAAAATTAATTCGACGACTTCATATGTTTGAATGAAACTGTTTTGAATGACGAGTAAAACACCGTTATCACGCTCAGGTATAATTCCGATTTGTCCGATGTCTCGGTCCCAAGGTTCGTGGTACACAGCAGTCGGTGTAATCGAGATCGTTTCAACGGAGCTGTCTCGCTCTATGCTAAATGCAATCGCCTCATCTGGGCTATTCTGGATATATTCTTGGACTTCTCGCCAGTCACTCATCTCTTGTCCATCAAGCGCTAAAATGGTATCGCCATTTTGAAGACCAACTTCTTCAGCAGGTGATGTTTCAGCCACTTCACCTACTTCTGGAACCGGCACGCCGTCGATAAATCCGTATCCTATGAATAGAACAATCGCTAAGACGAAGTTCATAAACGGCCCTGCAAAAATCGCTACCGCTTTTTGCCACGGTTTTTTTAGAACCGAACTGGCGGTCCCACGGTGCAATTTGATTCCGTTCTTCGTCGACGATTAAGTCTGCTTTCGGGTCAATCTCATACGTTTGTAATCCTTCTTCTTCGTCGCCGTATGCATCAATCTTTAGTTGATGTTCAAGGTCAATACGTTCAACGCTAACGACTTTCGCTTCGGGGTGTTTCGCTTTGTTGTTGACAATAATTTCTTTAACTTTGTCTTGATCATTAAACGTTAATCCAATTTCATAGCCTGGTTTAATTTGAACCGTTTCTGGATCTTCACCGGCCATGCGTACGAACCCACCGATCGGAAAAAGACGGATCGTATAAAGGGTTTCATTTTTCTTTTTGGAATACAATTTCGGTCCGAAGCCAATGGCAAACTCTCGGCAGAGAATGCCCATTTTCTTCGCAAAGTAAAGATGTCCCCATTCGTGTATGGCTACGATTAAGCCAAAAATAATGATGACGGCTATTAACGTTTGCACGTGCGTCCCACCTTCTCTGTCATTGCGCTGCTACACGTTGACGAGTCTCTTCATCGACCTTAAGAACTTCTTCAATCGAAGGGTGAGAGATGTGCGTATGCGTTGCGAGCGCTTTTTCTACAGTTTCTGCTATTTCTAAGAACGACAATTCTTCTTTCAAAAACTTCTCAACCGCAATTTCATTCGCCGCATTCATTACCGTCGGCATTGAACCGCCTTTTCTCCCTGCTTCAATGGCAAGATCTAAACAACGGTGTCGGTCTTTGTCGGTTGGCTCAAAATGAAGCTTGCCTACTTCCAACAAGTTTAACCTTTCTGTACCGTGGAGTTCAAGTCGATTCGGATACGTCATGGCGTATTGAATCGCAACTTTCATATCTGGTGATCCGAGTTGAGCCATGACGCTCTTGTCTTTGTACTCAACGAGCGAATGAATAATGCTCTCGCGGTGGATTAAAACGTCAATATGGTCGTAATCAATATCAAACAACCAACGTGCTTCAATAACTTCAAGACCTTTGTTCATCATCGTTGCTGAATCAATCGTCACTTTTTGTCCCATCGACCAGTTCGGATGTTTAAGGGCGTCTTGAAGCGTTGCATTTTTCAGCTCATCATACGACCAATCTCTGAAACTTCCTCCAGACGCAGTCACGATGATTCGTTCCACTTCGCTCATTTGGTTGCCTCGAAGGCTTTGCAAAATGGCTGAGTGCTCACTATCAACGGCAATTAATTCAGCACCGTATTTCTTGCACGCATCCGTGACGATGTGTCCAGCGGTAACGAGCGTTTCTTTATTTGCGATTCCGATCGTCTTTCCTGCTTTAATGGCACTCATCGTTGGCTTTAAGCCTCGTGCTCCGACCATTGCATTCATTACAAAATCAATGCTCGGTGACATTAATGCTTCTAACATTGCTTCTTCACCAGCGTATGCTTTTGCCTGTCCTAAATGGCCTTCTAAACGTGAAAGGTCTTCTTTACGTTCAATTAAGACGATGTTCGGTTGAAATTCTGCAATTTGTTCTTTTAAAAGTGAAATGTTACGTCCACATGCGAGTAGTTCTACTGTGAACTGATCACGATGCTCACGGATCACGTCTAACGTTTGCGTACCAATAGACCCAGTTGATCCTATGATGGCAACTCTTTTCATATGCTTATCCCCCTAAAATGACCGATACAACATAAAGCAACGGAAAGACGAATAGAAGACTATCGAAGCGGTCTAGCACCCCTCCGTGTCCTGGTAGAATTCGCCCAGAATCTTTGACATCGTAATAGCGCTTAAACGCTGATTCAACTAAATCCCCACACTGTCCAGCAACAGAGATGACAATCAATGCTACAATCGTGACGAATAGTGATTCATAAGGTGGTAAAAAGAGACTGTAAACAACCCCTACGATGAGCGCTAATAACAAGCCTCCCGTCGCACCTTCAATCGTTTTATTCGGTGAAATATGTGGTGATAGTTTCGTTTTTCCGAATTTCTTTCCGAATAAATAAGCGCCTGTGTCTGTTGCCCAAATCGCAAGCAACACAAAAAAATATGTATGGTAAACCAAATTCAATGCGAGCCGCATAGAAGAAATGAAAACCGATCCCTACGTACAACGCTGAAAACGCAACAAATGCAACAGCACCAAAATGGTAACGGTTGTTTGAAAGGAACGTTGTGAGTAACAGCAACATGAAGATGACAATCAACCATGCCAATGTCGTCTCATTGCTAAAGCGTTCTAAGTTCGGTCCTGTAAGTAATAAAACGAGGGCAGCACTAACTCCAAGTGCTGCAGGAATTGATAGAATTGGAATTTTGTTCATACGAAGCAACTCAAAAAACCCAACGACGGTCATTGCTGCGACGAGGGCAAGAAAAAGCGGTCCACCAACAATGAGTGGAATTAATAAAACGACGAGTCCTACAACTGCTGTTAACACTCTAAGCTTCATAAGAAATCTCCTTATAGACTGCCGTATCGACGCTTGCGCGCTTGATAGACGTCAATCGCTTCTAAGAAGTCTTTTTTTGAGAAATCGGGCCATAATACGTCCGTAAATACGAATTCACTATAAGCCATCTGCCAAAGCATGAAATTACTCAAACGGATTTCTCCACTCGTGCGAATGAAGAGGTCAGGATCTGGGTATTGGTGACTAAACAAGCTCTCTGTAATGTCTTGTTCGGTAATACTGTTGGCGTCACGTTTCCCCTCATCCACTTCAAGACAAAGCTTCTGTACAGCTCGAGTAATGTCGGCTCGACCTCCATAGTTCAAGGCCAAATTCAATACGATTCCATCGTTATTTGCCGTTTCATTCACTGCTTTTTGTACCGCATTTATCGTGTGTTGCGGAAGACCATCATTTGATCCCATCATTTTGACTTGTACGTTGTTTTTCATTAACTTCGGTAACTCGCTCTCAATAAAGCGTTCTGGCAAACGTAAAATGAAATCAACTTCGGTTTGTGGGCGACCCCAATTTTCAGTAGAAAACGCAAACATCGTAAGGATTTTCACCCCGATATCATCTGCACTTTCTGTGATTTCATGAATTCTTTTCATTCCTTCACGATGACCGATGTTCCGAGGAAGGCCACGTTTTGTTGCCCATCTCCCGTTCCCATCCATGACGATCGCTACGTGCTCTGGGACGTGGAGAAATGTCCCCGCCTCTTGAGATTCATTTTGCTTTTTTTAAAAACCTCTCCAACATTGTACGCACCAGCCTCGTGTTCGTAAAATACTACAAAAGTAAACAACCTACCGTTTACTTTTATTGGTTGCGGAAGGTTTAATTTTAATATATTTTTCGTGCAAGTACAAGATAAAACCCTCTGCAAATAGAGGGTTTTATCTGCATGAAGCAACTTACACTTCCATAATTTCTTTCTCTTTCGCTTCCGCGATACTATCGATCTCTTTTACGTGATCGTTTGTTAACTTTTGCGTTTCATCTTGACCACGACGTGACTCATCTTCAGTGATGTCGCCATCTTTCTCTTGCTTTTTAAGAGAATCGTTTGCATCACGACGAATGTTACGTACAGATACACGAGCATCTTCAGCGTATTTACGAACGAGCTTTGCAAGCTCTTTACGACGCTCTTCAGTAAGCGCTGGGATCGTAATACGAATAACTGAACCGTCATTGTTCGGTGTAAGACCGAGATCTGCTTTCAAAATTGCCTTTTCAATTTCAGCAATGGATGACTTATCAAATGGAGAAACAACGAGTAAACGTCCTTCTGGGACACTCACAGTAGCCACTTGGTTAAGTGGTGTATCCATGCCGTAATAACTTACTAATACTTTATCAAGAAGGGCTGGGTTCGCACGTCCTGCACGTAGTGTTGCAAGCTCACGGTTTAGAGCTTCGATTGACTTTGTCATTTTTGCTTTTGCATCTTGCATAATTTCTGCTGACATTAGGAGTTCCCCCTCACAATCGTTCCGATTTTTTTCACCTTCAACTGCCCGCTTAATGTTGCCTTCTTCTGTAATTGAGAAGACGAGTAACGGGATGTCGTTATCCATACAGAGTGAAGAAGCGGTAGAATCCATCACTCCAAGACCATCTTTCAATACGTCTAAATAGGATAGTTCTTCGTATTTCACTGCCGTTTCATCTTTGAAAGGATCAGCACTATACACACCGTCGACTTTGTTTTTCGCCATGAGAATGACGTCGGCTTCAATTTCTGCAGCGCGAAGCGCAGCCGTCGTGTCAGTTGTGAAGTAAGGGTTACCTGTACCGGCTGCAAAAATGACGACGCGCTTTTTCTCCAAGTGGCGAATCGCTTTACGACGTATGTAAGGCTCAGCAACTTGTCTCATTTCAATACTTGTTTGTACGCGACTTTCTACTTCAATATCTTCCAAACTGTCTTGTAGTGCGAGCGCGTTCATAACTGTTGCAAGCATTCCCATATAGTCAGCTGTCGCACGATCCATCCCTTGCGAACTTCCTGCCATACCACGCCAAATGTTTCCTGCGCCTACGACAATGGCTACTTCCGTTCCTAAGCCTACGACGTCTTTAATTTGTTTTGCAATTGATTGAATGACATTAGGATCAATGCCATACCCTTGATCTCCTGCAAGTGCTTCCCCACTTAATTTCAATATGACACGATTGTATGTGTGCATGTGTTGCTCCTCCAATTAACAATTTGTTGCGTGTTTAAAACATTTAGGTTGTAAAATAGGGAACACAAAGTGTTCCCTACATCTGTACTTACTTCTTCACTTGAGACATTACTTCGTCTGCAAAGTTATCTTCACGCTTTTCAATACCTTCGCCTACTTCGTAACGTACGAAAGTTTTTACAGTAGCATTGTTCGCTTTAAGGAATTTCTCAACCGTTTGGTCACCGTCTTTAACGAATGGTTGGTCAATAAGAACAACTTGTTCGAAGAATTTCTTCAAACGACCTTCAACCATTTTCTCAACGATGTTTTCAGGCTTTCCTTCATTAAGCGCTTGTTGCTTAAGAATTTCACGCTCTTTGTTTGTTTCTTCTTCAGGTACACCGTCACGGTTTACATATTTCGGGTTGATTGCAGCAACATGCATTGAGATGTCTTTTGCAATTTGCTCATCTGTTGTTCCTTCAACAACTGAAAGAACACCAATTTTACCACCCATGTGCAAGTAAGCACCGAATGCACTATTGTCGTCTTTTTCAGCGATTGTGAAACGACGAAGTGAAATCTTCTCACCGATTTTAGCAATTTGGTCAGTAATGTAGTTCTCAAGCGTACCGCCATTTGTCATTTCTGTTTGAAGTGCTGCTTCAACATCTTTAGGCTCAGTTGCAAGCAAGTGATCCGCGATTGTATCAACGAGGTTCAAGAACCCTTCGTTTTTCGCAACAAAATCAGTTTCAGCGTTGATTTCAACGATGACTGCTTTGTTTCCTTTAATTTCAACTTTTGTTAACCCTTCAGCAGCAACACGGTCTGCTTTCTTAGCTGCTTTTGCAATGCCTTTTTCACGAAGGTATGCAACGGCTTCTTCCATGTCACCGTTTGTTTCTGTAAGAGCTTTCTTACAATCCATCATACCTGCGCCAGTTTTTTTCACGTAGTTCTTTTACGAGTTTAGCTGAGATTGCCATACACATTCATCCTCCTTATTGATCCTAAGACTAACAACTGTTTAAAAAAAGGGGTGCAAGGGTATTCCCCTTGTCACCCCAGTAATTGAACCGTATATTATTCTTCGTTTGCAGTAACTGCTTCTTCTTTAACTTCTTCTTCAACAACTTCTTCAGTTTGAGTCGCCTCAACAACTGCATCAGCCATCTTAGAAGTTAAAAGACGTACAGCACGGATTGCATCGTCGTTACCAGGAATCACATAGTCGATTTCATCTGGGTCACAGTTCGTGTCAACGATTGAGATAATTGGAATGTTTAATTTGTGCGCTTCTGCAACTGCAATGCGCTCTTTACGTGGGTCTACGATGAAGATCGCATCCGGTAAAGATTTCATTTCTTTAATTCCACCGAGGAATTTCTCTAAACGGTCCATTTCCTTTTGAAGAAGGATAACTTCTTTCTTAGGAAGAACTTCAAATGTACCGTCTTCTTGCATTTTTTCAAGATCTTTAAGGCGCTTAATACGCTTTCTGATCGTTTCAAAGTTCGTTAATGTACCACCTAACCAACGCTGGTTAATGTAGTATTGTCCAGCACGAAGAGCTTCCTCTTTAACTGAATCTTGAGCTTGCTTTTTCGTACCTACAAATAGAATCTTTCCTCCGTCAGCAGCAAGGTCGCGAACGTACTTGTAGCACTCGTCCACTTTCTTAACTGTCTTTTGAAGATCAATAATGTAGATCCCATTTCTTTCTGTGAAGATGTAGCGATCCATTTTCGGGTTCCAACGACGTGTTTGGTGACCGAAATGAACACCTGCTTCGAGCAATTGCTTCATTGAAATAACTGCCATGATGTATTTCCTCCTTCGGTTTTTTTCCTCCGCATTGCATCATCTTCAAACCTGACCGCCTAAGGGCACCGAAGTTTGAATCCGCAAGCGTGTGTATTAACACCGTCAGTAAATATACCACATCTTTAAGAAGAAGAGCAAGGGTGTTATGAAGAATCATTGAGAAATTTTGTCGTTTTGCTGAAGTTTAAGAAGAAGTTGCACTTCTCCTGTCCCCATTTCTAGTTGTTTGGCAATGTGTTCAGCTTTATAACCTTCATTCGCCAACTGTACTACTTTAGCTTCTTTTGAGTCACTAATAACGCCTTCCACAGGCTCTTTGTCATAGTTTGGCGTGACCTCTTGTAGCACTTCTTCAAATGAAGGTTTGTTCTGAATCGCTCTTAATACGTGTTTGTTGTCTTCTTTCATCTTATTCGTATAACGAATGAGCAATTGTTCAATCTCATCCACATCTTCACGGGTGTGTCCTTTAGGCTTCGTGTACACAAGATAGATGATGACTGCAATTGTAATAAGATGAAGAAAAAGGCTGACAACGACAAAAGTAGACATTGTCTCGCTCCTCTCGTGCTTCGATCCTATCATGTTTGGATAACAATTTCACCGTCATGAAGTCGAAACGTTACTGATTTACGGTCTTTCGTAACAGAACGTCGATACTTCCCGAAATGAGCGACTGTGTTCATATGTGTCAGTTTGTCGACGACAATTCTGACAGAGTCGTTATAAACGTGATCTTGTTCTTCAATCTCACTAACTTTATCGTGAGCAAGATAGATCTTCGTTAACCAGTCTTCGATGGAGCTTCGAATTCTTAATAGCAACACACGATCTTTCACATCTAAGCTCCCTTGCTTCAATTCCTTCGCAGAAAGGGCGGTTTTTAACTTTTGCAATTTCGCTAGTTCCGATTTGCCCGTTTTAATCATCTCTTTTGATTGAATTTCTTTAGTAAGCCGTTGTTCTGATAATCCGATATACAGACTCGTCGGCGTGTTGAGTTGGTTTCCAGACTCACGGACGTGAATATACCTTCCCGCTGAACATTTACCGCCAATCACATTCCCCCGCCCTTTGTAGCAAAAAAGCGAGTGACCTGCATCCACTCGACTATGAATGATGCTTTGAGTAACCATTATGTTGTTCCCAGCCGTAACAACGCCTTGATTAATGTATTCACATTGAACATCATATTCTGCGGTTACTGAGCCTTTCCCCTGCGCTGCAATGCCTTTACCAATATATACAGAACCACCTGCTCGAATCGTTGCCCCTTCAACAATCCCTGTCACTCGGACGTCTCCGTCTGCTTTGATTTCATATCCTGCAGGAACAGAACCACGAATGACAACATTGCCATTAAACGAAATGTTGCCGGTTTCAAGAGATAAGTCACCGTTTACTTCATAGACTGGAAAAACGTGAATTCGTTTGCCTTCTATACTCATTTGCCCGCTTACACTAGCAATGATTTTATTGTCTTGTACAGTCGTATTTTTGCCATTTCTTAAGACAAAGTCATGACCGACCATTCCTGGTAACACTCGTCCAGTTACAGTTTTTCCTTCTGTCCCTCTCGTTGCCGCGACCTTTTTACCGATTACTTCACCTTGAACAGCCATCGGGATTACTGTTACATTGCGAAGGTTTTTTGGTAAACGTTCATCGATTTGATCGCCTTGTTGTTGTTCGACAGGTAGCAAATAGGCCGCTTCCCCCTTTGTCGGCTTTGTTCCTTCTGCAAGAACTAGAGGAAATGAAACAAGTCTTGGCTGTTCCGTCAGCTTTTGTAGTACATCTTCTTTTACGCCAAAGTTGATGTTTGACTTTTCTAAAAATGATATCATTTCAGATCGTGTGAATGTTGTCTGTTCATTAATCGTTGCGGTTTTGTAGCAACTCGCTTTCATCTGATCATCGCTCATTTGCAAACGTAAACAGTCTTCAGGCTTCATTTTCTCTCCCCCCAATCGAATTTAACAGGTTATGTAAAAACTGCTGTGTACAAATGATTAGTACACAGCTGTGCTTTTCTTGAATGCAGTTCTTAATCTAAAGAGCGCTTTTGAGTGAATCTGAGAAATTCGTGACGTTGACAGACGCAATGTTTTCCCGATTTCAGTTAAGGTAAGTTCTTCGAAATAAAAAAAAGAGAGATCACGAGTTTTTCGTTTTCATTAAGTAAGGAAATACGTTCTTGTAATTGCTCGTACACGAGCTTCTTCTCAAGTTTCTCATGTGGAATTTCGTTGTTATCATCTTTTAAGATCGTTTGAAAAGCATCTTCTTGATCATTCTCTGGCTTTGTTTCTTGGTCAATGGATAAGAAGTTAGCGATATAGCTATCCATCGATGTTTTTAAAACTTCATCACTCGTTAAACCAAGTTCATGTGCCACTTCAGTTTCGCTTACGTGACGACCTAGACGTTGTTCTAATTGTTCAGTTGCTTCTTCGATGCGTTTCATTTTCTCTCTCGTCGAACGCGGTAACCAATCTTCTTTACGTAAACTGTCAATAATAGCACCACGAACACGGAACGACGCATACGTATCGAATTTCAATTCTCGTTCGTGGTCAAACTTTTGCAATGCATCATAAAGCCCCATTAAGCCGTGTGAACGTAACTCATCACGTTCCATATTTTTCGGCAATGCAATGAGGATTCGGTGAACGTGGTAATCTACTAAAGGAAGGTATGCTTGAATCAGTTGGTTCGCAGCGTCTTTGTCACGACTCGTAATCCATTGTTCCCACGCTTCTTCTAACCGTTCCTTAGCCATTGGTCTCCTCCCACTCTTTTTAATAAGTTGTTAATTGATCGCCTTTCGTGCGAATGGTTAGTTGTTTTGTCGTCGCATGGAACCGAACGGTTCGCCCGATTGTTCCACCAGTTTCTTCAGCTACGAGTTCAATTCCTATATCAACTAACATTTTCTTAATAACAGCAACGTTACGCATGCCAATTTGCAGCCGATCTTCAACATCAAGAAGGACCGCGAACATCTGTGCACCACCAACGATTTTGGCTCGACAATCGGATAAGGGTACGTTGTAGCGATTTGTAAGTATACGAACCATATATGGAATAGCGATATCAGCATATTTGACAGGCTTTGACAAACTTGGTTCTTGTCCACGACTTTTATATTCGGGTAAAACGACATGGCCGAGTAAAGCGATGTTCTTCTTATTGCTATACAAACAAACTGCGACACAAGAACCGAGGCTCGAAACGTGAAGAACGTCCTCATTAAACCCCATCACCACTTCACCCATTCCAGCACTCAACATCCGCGGTTGCTCTACCCTCATGACTCGATCACCCATTCGTCGATTAAGTTAAAATAATTAAGTCCATTGTACCATGAACATACTTTATTTAGGAGAAAACGAACAGAAAAAAAGAGCAAAGACCTATAAACTTCGAAGCACTTTAAGCATTTCAGGAGCCATTTGCATTGCTGGAACGACATAATCTGCAAGATCTGCCTCAATAACTGCTTTTGGCATTCCATAAACGACCGCTGATTGCTTCGATTCAGCAATGACCGTAACCTCTTGTTCTTTCTTTAATAACGTCAATCCGTTCATTCCGTCATTGCCCATTCCTGTCAACACGACAGCCAAGACAGTTGTCTTCTCGATCGTTGCTAACGAGTAAAATAAACTGTTCACCGACGGTTGATGAATGTCTCGCCCGTACGGTGAGTCGACTCGTAGTTCAATCGTTTTTGTACCAGACATCAGTTCCTTAATGAGCATATGACGGTCCCCTGGAGCAACATATACGACACCGTTTTTTACACGCTCACCGTCTGTAGCTTCTTTTACAGGCATTTTACAAATGCGATCGAGTCGTTGAGCGAACGTCTCCGTAAAGGCTTTTGGCATATGTTGAACAATGAAAATGGGAACATCAAGTGGCGGCAGTCGCTCTAGCACGTGTTGCAACACCCTCGGCCCACCTGTTGAAGCACCAATTGCAATGACTTTCTTTGTCGCTGAGCGATTGATCTCATCGTTTACACTTGCGTTTGGTTGTACACTCTCGATACCCGAGCTCTGTACGTTCGCTTGTTTCGCTAGGCGAATTTTCGTGAACAGCTCTTCTTCAACGAGCTCCATATTTAAAGAGATGGCCCCTGATGGCTTTTGTACGAAATCAAACGCACCGAGCGTTAATGCACGAATTGTCTCAGTTGCACCTTGACGGGTTAACGTACTCACCATAATAATCGGTGTCGGATTTTCCTTCATAATGACTTCGACTGCTTCTAAACCATCAATCTCTGGCATCTCAACGTCCATCGTAATCACATCAACAGTGATCGTACCTTTAGTGATCAATTCAATCGCTTGTTTGCCATTTTTGGCAATCGCAACGACTTGTAAATCTTCTTGCTGGTTAATCGCATCACTCATCCACTTGCGCATAAAAGCAGAATCATCTACGACGAGTACAGAAATCATGGGGCACCCCGTTCTTTAACCAATGTGTGACACACATCTTCAATGTCTTGGATGTCACGCAACGATCTACTGAATCGAACATTTACGTTTAAATACGTCTCAGACGTTTCAATGATGTTTTGTACAAGTTGTAACGATTCGTCTTTGGCAGTTGAGACGAGCACATACTGCGAAACGTTCACTAACTGATTACAATATCGCTTCATTCGTCGATACAACTGCAATAAATGTGCTTGTTCAAAGGCACAAATAACAAGCACGGCAAAATGTTCGTCACCAGTAATACGGTCATTAAAACGAACGTCATATGACAAATCCACGCCTTCGTGAAACGTGTCATCACTCGTGATCATTGCAAAAGTGGTTGAGTCATGGTCTACAAATGCGTTCATTTGTTTTCGCAAATTCTCCGCTTGATCTCTCACATTCATCTTCCTTTTTGCATGAACTTTATGATCGTTGATAAATCAAACATCGTTAAGTCTTCCGGCACATCTTGTCCATTCCCTATGAAGGCAATCGGTTTGTTTAATTCATTTGTTACATTTAATAAACTGCCATACGTATTCGTTTCATCTAACTTTGTGAAAACGAGCTGATGAATAGGGAAATCACGAAACTGCTCCAACAATTGATCAAGATCGGTTTCTTTCGTCGTTAAGGATAAGGTAAGGAGGTATTCTGTGTGTTCATTCGTTTGATTAACAATTGCCTCTAATGCTGTAACATGGTCTGAAACGAGATAATTTCTTCCTGCCGTATCGACAAATATAATGTCTACGTGCGAAAGCTTCTCAAGTGCTTGTTTATAATCGTCTGCACTATATGCCACTTCAATCGGTACGTTTAAAATTTTACTATACGTCATTAACTGCTCAACAGCTGCAATTCGATACGTATCTAACGTAATAAACCGATGGTTTTGTTTTGCTTTAATTTGTACATGGCAGCAACTTTTGCAATCGTCGTCGTTTTCCCAACACCCGTAGGTCCTAGAAAAACGGCGACTTTTGATGATTCTTTTAAGCGACCGACATTTAATGGATCATTGAAAAAGGGAGATAAGCTCGTCTTTAGTAATTCATCAAGGCTTTGACGTTCACTTTGCCGATAATATTGCTTTAACGCTTCTTCAATGACGACATTCACGAGCCGTTCTTTGACCCCTTGACGCTCTAATAATGACTTCATTTGAATAATGACTTCAGGCAAATGATGGTCAAATGAACTCGGTGCAACTGGTTTTGTAACGTCTACACTTTGATCGATGACCCGTTCTTTTTTTTGTTCCGCTTGTTTCGTCGGCTCAAGACTAAGTGCTGCGATGACTTCAATTTCAGATACATTCCTCAAACCAAACCACCGTTTTTCTACGATGGTTTTTTTATGGAGAATGACCGCGTTTTCCCCAAACGCCTGCCTCACTTTTTTTTCATTGCTTCTGCAGTCGTTTTGCCCCGAAATTTCTTTACGTTCACGCGACATTCACCACCCCTACACTTTGAATCTCTAAATCTGGTTCCAATTCGTTGTACGACAACACTGGTACGTGAGGCATAAAGCGCTCAATAAGTTGCTTCACGTGCATTCGAACTGCCGGTGAACAGAGAACGACTGGCGACTGACCCATTTGCGTCAACTTGACGACTTCCTCTTGAATCGACATCATCATTTTTTGTGACTGGTCTGGGGTGAGCGACAAGTAAGATCCGTGTTCTGTCTGTTGCAAAGCATCTGCAATCGCTTTTTCAGTAGAGCCGCTTAACGTGACTACATACAGCGGGCCTCCTTGCACCGGCTTAACTGCTTTTGTAATTTGTCGCGACAATGACTGACGTGCATATTCCGCCATCACTTGCGGATCTTTAAACATTGACCCATAATCCGCCAACGTCTCGAAAATAACAGGCAAGTTACGGATGCTCACTTTTTCTTTAAGCAAATGTTTTAACACCTTCTGAACATCGCCTAGACTTAGTGGATTCGGTGTGACTTCTTCAACGAGTGTTGGATGCGTTTCTTTTATATGTTCAACGAGCTGTTTCGTTTCTTCTCTCGTTAGAAGCTCATGTGCATAGTTTTTGAGTACTTCTGTTAAGTGGGTCGACACGACAGAAGGAGGATCAACGACTGTGTACCCCGACAATTCCGCTTCATCTTTCATTAAATCATCGACCAAAGCGCTTTTAATCCAAATGCCGGTTCTACGGTTTCGATTCCAGTAATTGACTCATCATCAACACCAGGACTCATCGCCATGTAATGATCCAGCAACAATTCACTTCGGCTCACTTCATTGCCACGAATTTTTATGACGTATTCGTTTGGCTTTAATTGAATGTTGTCCCGAATACGAATAACTGGAACGATCATCCCTAACTCAAGGGCAAGTTGACGCCTGATCATCACGACGCGATCTAACAAGTCTCCACCTTGATTGGAGTCCGCAAGAGGAATAAGACCGTAACCGAACTCAAATTCAACAGGATCAATCGTGAGAAGATCGGTGACATTGTTCGGTGTTGTTGGTTCTTCCTCTGGTTCTTCAATCGGTTTCTCTTCTTCGACTTCCGGTGCTTTTCGATCAAGCACATAGCCGCCAATCCCTAAAAACAACGCAATTGGCATCGTTAAAAGAATTGGAATTGGGGTAAACACGCCGAGCAAGAATATTGCAGCTGCAGCAATGTATAACAACTTCGGATACGCAAGCATCTGTTTACTAATGTCTGAACCGAGCGTGCCATCAGATGCTGCTCTCGTAACGACGATCCCTGTTGCGGTAGCAATGAGAAGTGCTGGAATTTGAGTCACTAACCCATCACCAACAGTTAATAATGTATATGTACTGGCTGCTTCTTGGAAGCTCATGCCCATTTGTGCCATTCCAATAATGAAGCCAAAAATAATGTTAATGAGGACGATTACGATCCCGACGATCGCATCTCCTTTTACGAACTTACTCGCACCGTCCATTGATCCGTAGAAGTCCGCTTCTTTTTCGATTTTCTCTCTTCGTTTCTTTGCTTCTTGGTCGGTAATCATGCCCGCATTTAAGTCAGCGTCAATACTCATCTGCTTACCAGGCATCGCATCGAGGGTAAAACGTGCGCCAACCTCAGAAACACGTTCTGCTCCTTTTACAATGACGATGAACTGAATGACGACGAGGATTAAAAAGACGACAAACCCAACGAGCGGATTCGACCCGACTACAAAGTTCCCGAACGTGTCAATGACTTCACCAGCTTCCGCACGACCGAGAATTGCTCGTGTTGTCGAAACACTAATGCCGACGCGAAATAAGGTTGCTAAAAGTAGTACCGTTGGGAAGATCGAGAAATCGAGTGGCTCTTTCATATTCATTGCCACAAGAATAATCATTAAAGAAAGTGAAATATTGACGATAATAAGAACATCAATCATTGGAGACGGCAAAGGAATAATGAGCATCGCCACGATTAAGATTACGAATATGAGTATAAATAAATCACGGAATCGCATGCGCTAGTTCCCCCTTTGTTTCGTCTCGTTTTCTAAGCGGTATACGTACGCAAGTACTTCAGCAACCGCTCGAAATAAATCTTCTGGAACTTCGTCATCAACGTCGGTTCCATCGTACAACGCCCGCGCTAACGGACGATTTTCTACGATCACTATGTCATGATCCGTTGCGATCTTTCGAATTCTTAAGGCCATGTAATCGACGCCTTTGCCGATTACTTTCGGTGCAGTCATTGAAGAATCATCATATTTTAAAGCGACGGCGTAATGGGTTGGGTTCGTAATTACGACGTCTGCTTTAGGAACTTCTTGCATCATCCGCTGCATCGCTAAATCTTGCGCTTTTTGCCGGCGTTTTGCTTTGATGAGAGGATCCCCTTCCATTTTCTTGAACTCATCTTTCACGTCGTGCTTTGACATTCGTATTTGTTTTTCATGATCAAATCGTTGATAGACAAGGTCAGGAATTGCAAGAATGAGCAATAAAATCGCAGAAGCAACACCGATCATTCCGGTCAATAGACTCACAACATAATATCCGTCTAACACGTCATATAAGCCAAGCATTAAAAGATCATCGCGAAACATCCACAAAATCCCGAAAGCTAGCGTACCGACGAGGATGATTTTGAGAAGTGCTTTTACGAGTTCAACGAGCGCCCTTGCCGAGAAGATTCGCTTAAACCCTTTTAGCGGGTTAATCTTTGATAGTTTCGGTTTGATGACTTCTGGTGCGAACAACACACCGACTTGAACCATACTAGCAACCACACCAGTAAGCGCTGCGACGAGTAAAATAGGAAGAATGACAACACCCATCTGAATCACAATTCCTTGAAACATACCCATCGTATCTTCAACGGTAAATGAAAGGGACGCATAGTTGATGTACGTTTCATAAAACAAATCTTGCATGAATTTTGCTGGAACCGCTGCATACACGAATAAAAAAAATAAAAACGATCAATAAAATGAGTGCTGTATTAATGTCTGTACTTTTAGGTACTTGACCTTTTTTTCGGGTATCTTGACGTTTTTTCGGCGTTGCTTTTTCCGTTTTCTCACCTGAAAAGTATTGGAGATCCATTGATAACATGCTAGGCACCTCCAAACAATTGCATCATCGTTCGCATCGCAATCGCCATTTCTTCGGTTAGGTTTCGTAGTAAGTAGAAGAACGCTGGCATCGTAATCATCATAATTGGTAGACCGATAATAATCTTAAGCGGTAGACCGACGACAAAAACGTTCATTTGCGGCACGGCTCTTGACATCATTCCGAGCGCCACATCAACAAGAAACAATGATCCTACGATTGGGAACGACATGAGAAACGCGATTAAAAACATCGTCACAAACGCTTCAACGGCAGTTTCTAGAACCGAGGAAGTTGTAATGTTAATGCTACTTACTTCAATGGGTACGTACGAAAAGCTATAAAACATCCCATCCAAAAGCAAGTGATGCCCGTTGGTCGCAAGTAAGAACAATATTGCAAACGCGTATAAGAAACCACCCGTTAACGGCGACTGTGCTCCTGTTTGTGGATCAATTACATTCGCAACGAGAAAACCGATCTTCAAATCGATAAACGCACCGGCCACTTGTATTGCATAAAACAACATCGATGCAATCAGACCGAGCAAGAGACCAACCATTACTTCTTTGATGATTAAAAGAAAGTAAGAGCCATCCAGACTTATATCTGGAACGTCAATCGTTAGTAACACGATGAGTGCAAAAAAAGAACGACAACCCAATTTTGAAGTACGACGGAACATTTCGGTATGAGAAAACAGGAATCGTTGCCATAAAGCGATAAGCCGAACAAAAATTAATAAAAACGCGGGCAAGCTGTTGATTACATCCATGTGATCATCAACCTATGTAATGATGCAAATTCGTATAAATCTGCTCAGTAAAAAAAGATCAATTCATTTAACATCCATGCACCAAAAATAACAATGCCAACGAGAACGGCGACGATTTTCGGGATAAATGCTAACGTTTGCTCTTGAATTTGTGTTGTTGCTTGGAAAATGGCCACCCCAAGCCCGATGACGAGTGCTAAGAGCAGCAATGGACCTGCAATCATTATTATGACCATGACGCTACGCTCAGCGAGACTGAGTACCGTTTCTTGAGACACGCGACACCATTCCTTTATCTAAAAACTTATCAACAGAGACTGGACGACTAAATACCAACCGTCTACTAAGACGAACAACAACACTTTAAATGGCAATGAAATCATAACTGGCGGCAACATCATCATCCCCATCGACATGAGTACACTTGCGATGATCATATCAATGACGAGAAAAGGAATAAAAATGAGAAAGCCAATTTGAAACGCCGTTTGCAATTCGCTAATCGCAAATGCTGGCACGAGCGCCGTTAACGGCACATCATCGAGCGACTCTGGCGTCTCCATTCCTGCATAACCCATAAATAACGCCAAGTCTTTCTCTCGTGTATGTTCAGCCATAAATTCTTTAATCGGTGCACTTGCTAACTCAAACGCTTCTTCTTGATCAATTTCTCCGTTTAAAAACGGCGTAACTGCTTCATCGTTCACTTCTAGAAGCACAGGACCCATTATGAAAAAGGTTAAGAAAAGCGCGAGGCCAATTAACACTTGCGTTGGTGGCATTTGTTGGGTGGCAAGCCCCATTCGTACAAAGCCGAGTACAACAATAATTCTCGTAAAACAGGTCATCATAATCAAAAATGCAGGTGCTAAACTTAATACGGTTAGTAATAACACGAGTCGAAGGGTCGTTGCGACACCTTCTGGTTCATCCGTTAACCATTCTGCATCAATTCCTGGGATCGCCACTACAAAATCAATCATCGGCGCACTCCTAACCGTTCAACATCTTTCGTTTTTTCACGATCAACGTCTTCTAAGTGATCGTTTAACGTATCGTAAATGTTGATGTCTTTTTCAGGCGTCCGCTTCATCGATTTAAGTTTTTGCAGCCAGTCCGCTGAAGAGGTTTGCTCGTCTTTTTGATTAAGAATACGCTCAATTTCATCCTCATCACGTATTTCATCTAACAGCGCGATGTTCTCTCCAACACCTACGACCAACAACCGATCGCCAATACGTACAATTTGAACGGATTTATTTTGTCCAAGAGGAATGCCTCCGATATTTTGCATCGTATTCGATGATTGCATTTGATAGTTTTTTTCTGCCGAGCAGTCGCAACAATACGTACATCAATGCGATGACGACGAAAAGCGCAAGAAAGAGTTTGAACAAAACGCTCCACACACTCTCACTTGCTGCTGCATTTTCGCCGACGACTGAAAGCTCGTCCCCTGGTTCTGTAACGCCACTTTCACCCCGAAATGTATCTGCGACAGAAGAATCGGCAAACACATGGGCGCTGCCATTAAAAAACATGATAATGGCAATCGTCGTAGCAACGACCCATGGTTTGACTAGACTCATAACCGTCTTCCCCCTTACGCTAACGTCTTTTTCACTGCATCAATGACTCGGTCCGCTTGGAACGGCTTAACAACAAAGTCTTTAGCCCCTGCTTGAATGGCGTCAATGACCATCGCTTGTTGTCCCATGGCAGAACACATAATGATTTTCGCAGATGGGTCGAACTCACGAATGACTTTGAGTGCTTCAATCCCATCCATCTCGGGCATCGTAATGTCCATCGTCACAAACGTCGGTTCCGTTTCTTTGTACTTTTCAATCGCTTCACGACCGTTTTCTGCTTCACCGACAACGATGTAATTGTTTTTCTCTAAAATGTCTCGAATCATCATTCTCATAAACGAAGCATCGTCTACAATCAATACTCGATTTGTCATGGTTAATCCCACCTATCCTTATTTTAAGTGTTCTATTCTCTTCGAACGGCTAACGATATCTGTCACACGAACGCCGAAGTTTTCATCAATAACGACGACCTCGCCTTTGGCAACGAGGCGCTGATTTACGAGGATGTCCACTGGTTCACCAGCGAGTTTATCTAACTCAATAATCGATCCTTGCGTAAAGTTTAAGATGTCACGAATCGAACGGCGCGTTTTGCCAAGCTGTACGGTTACATCTAGCGGGATGTCCATTAAAATGTCTAGATTGCGACTTTGTTCACTCTGTTCAGAGCCACCTTCAAAATTGGCAAATTCAGCAGGTTGGATCGTTTTCTGTACCGCTTTTGGTTCGGGTCTTGGTTCAGGTACGGGTACTGGCTCTGGTGTTGGTTTTGGCACATGTCTTTCTACAGGAGTGTCAAGCGTATGCTGTTCCGTAGGCTCAACATCATTTGTATGAAACATGACCGGAGCTGCTTCTTCTTGAATTGGAGGTGCTGCATCCATCGTAGGCGCCATTTCAAGTGCTGGATTCATTAATTTCTCTACGAGCTCTTTTGCGAACTCTACAGTAATGAGTTGCATAATGATTGAGTCAATGAGTTCCCCAATCTTCAAACGAAACGACACTTTAATAATCGTGCCTTCTTGTGGCAAATACTCTAAGCCTGAGCCTTTTTCTAAATCAAGCATATTAATACCTGGTGGGGAAATATCAACTCTCGTATTAAAAATCGTTGACAGTGATGTTGATGAACTTCCCATCATTTGGTTCATCGCTTCTTGGACTGCACTAATATGAATTTCTTCCAGTTGTTCTGGTGGCTTCGTACCGTCTCCACCGAGCATTAGATCCGCAATAATTTGCGCGTCTTGCTGTTTAATGACGAGAACATTGGCCCCTTTGAAGCCTTGTTTGTATTCCACATGAATGGATACGTGTGGATTTGGAAATTCTTCATGCAATAACTCTGCCTTAACCGCATCAACGACTGGTGTCGTAATTGACACTTTTTGATTTAACAGTTGTGATAGCGTTGTGGAAGCTGTACCGAACGAAATGTTACCGATCTCTCCAATTGCATCTTTCTCAATTTCTGTAAGAAATTGAGTCACATTCGTTGATGCTTTAGAAGGCGCTGGTGGGTACACATCATCACTCGAGCTCGCATCTTTCTCTTCTTCCAACCCAGCAAGTAGCTGGTTAATTTCCTCTTGGGAGAGCGGCTCATCATTCATCGTCTGCATCCTCCTTTATTTCTTCAATAATTTGTACAGCTATTCTTTGTTTTTTTCGTCCTGGCTGCACCGAATATTTAGGTTTTCCTCCGACTTTTGTCATTAAAGGAGTATGTATGCTTTGGTTCAACTCTAAAACATCGCCAATTTGTAGGTCTTTAAGCTCAGAAACTGTCATTTCTGAAGTTCCGAGAATTGTCTCAACATCGATCATCGCTTGCCTTACCGAGCGTCGAATATCTTTTACTTCATTTTCATCGCGCTCTTTGTTCGGCGATTGCATCCAATAATGAGCAGATAACTTCGGAAGCAATTCTTCTAATACGACGTAAGGCAAACAAACATTAATCATGCCAGACGTTTCATTAATCGTCGTCGATAAACTAATGACAACGACGGTCTCATTAGGGCTTTGCAGTTGAACGAATTGGGGATTTACTTCTAGATCTTCCATGACTGGCTGTAAATCTACGATGCTCGTCCATGCTTGTTGGAAGCTATCGAGCATATGGTTAAACAGCTGAGAAAGAATTCTCGACTCGATTTCGGTTAACGTTTCCACTTTGTTCATTCCTGTGCCTCGTCCACCTAAAATGCGGTCGACCATTGCGTAACCAATGTTCGGGTTTACTTCAATTAAGAACCGACCTTCTAACGGATACGCATCAAAAATACTTAATAACGTCGTCGAAGGAATCGAACGGATAAACTCTTCATATGGCAGTTGATCAACAGAGGTCACATGAATTTGCACGAACGTTCTCAGCTGCGCTGAAAAGACCGTCGTAAGCAAACGAGCGAAGTTCTCATGAATGCGCGATAGCGAGCGAACTTGATCCTTCGAAAATCGAAGGGCACGTTTAAAATCATAATTCGTAATCCGTTTCGCTTCGTCTTCTTTTATCAGTTCTTCAACGTCCATCTCACCTGTGGACAGCGCAGATAAGAGAGCATCAATTTCCCCTTGTGACAATACATCTGCCATTTTGCTTCACCTCATTCATTGAATCACTCGTTCAGTCGTATACACATTGATGACCGAGCCGCCCTCAAGCATGTTCGTAATGTCTTCTTTTAATGTTTGTTCTAGTTCTCGTAAACCTTCAGAGTCTTGCAATTGATCTGCATTCATACCGGCAAGACGGTGAATAATTGCATTTTTAATTTGAAAATCGCGCTTTTCAATTTCTATTCGAGTCTCTTCGCGATCGCCTTCAATGCGAAATGACGCACGAATAATATGATCGCTACTTAAATTCGTCGTTAATTGTTCGGTATCCCAAGAATTGCTCACAATTTCATCAATCGTCGGTCCTTCTGAACCTTCCACGGATTCGGCTTCGTCTCCAAAAAAAGACATACCAAGAAAAAGCGGCAATAACGACGAGAAGTAGGCTAAACGTTGCACCGATAAAAGCTTTTTTCATACGTCTTCCTCCTGTTTTGATGCTGCAGCGACACCGTACATCATTAGCTTTGCTTCAATCGCTTCGTTAACCTCATGAAGCGATTCTCTAACGACGAGCTTGCGATTGCCTACGAGCGTAATCGTCGTATCAGGAAGCTCTTCAACCGTCACAATGTGAACGAGTTGCAGATAGAACGGTTGTCCATCAAGGCGTGTAAGTGGAATCATAGAATTGTTCGGGTCACAACGACTGTGACGACCTCCTTTACTATTTCAAGTTCAAGAGCTCTTGCAACACTTCATCTGATGTTGTAATAATTCGCGTGTTCGCTTGCAAACCACGCTGTGCGGTAATCATCTCAACGAACTCCTCTGAAAGGTCAACGTTTGACATTTCAAGCGTTCCGGCAGCGATTTGGCCGAGTCCTCCGGTGCCAGGTGCGCCAACTATAATGCCTGCATTTTCTGCAGTTACGTCATTGGAATTAGATGTAGTTCTATAAAGATTGCCTCCGACTTTTTCTAATCCTTCAGGGTTGGCGAAGGTTGCTAATGAAATGACTTGTTCCGAATTACTTTCTCCTTCTACAATTACCGTGATTGAACCGTTAGCTCCTATACTAAAGCCCTCAGCATTACTAGGTATGCTCAATGCTGCAGGCGGAGGGTTACCAGTAGTACCTTCCCCCTCACCTAATAGATAGTACCCGTTCGAATTGACAATGTGGCCAATATTATCGCGATAAAAATCTCCCGAACGTGTGTAAAATACCTCAGTTCCATCACTCACCCTAAAATACCCATCACCTGCAATTCCGAGGTCTAACTCACGGCCTGTCGGTTGCAACGCTCCTTGCGTATGGATGTTCGTTATTGAGCCTGTTGATGAACCGAGACCAATTTGACGAGGGTTCGTTCCACCTAACCCACCGCCAGTACCTGAGCTTGCACCTTGTACTTGTTGACTGAGCATATCTTCAAACGTATAGCGGCCTTTTTTTGAAGCCGTACGTGTTGACGTTGGCGATGTTGTTGCCGATCACGTCTAGTTTTTGTTGGTGGTTTTGTAAGCCTGTAATGCCTGAGTACATGGATCGAATCATTTGTAGTTCCTCCTTTTAATCGTCCGCATCAATCGGTCAGCAGACGGTTCGCCTCCTCTTACAGGTCCAGCGATGGTTTGACGATAATCGTTCCGTCGATGTTTGAAATAATTCGGTCGTTCATTTCACTTTGAGCCATAGCGGTGACGACCGTATGGTTTTTGCCACTAACGATGAGTGCGGCATTGTCGGTAATTACGAGTGGTTGATTGATGCCTTTCGTATGGGCTTCTTTCACTTTTTCAGAGACTCGCAACCAGTCTTGATCACTAATCGTAATGCCACGTTCTTCAATGCGTGTTTTTGCATGTTTACTAATTGTGATTGGGTTCGTCTTTTGTGCATCTTGCAAAGCTGTTTGAAACGAAGTTCCTTCAGAAGTACGGCTTTGTTCATTTGTCGCTGTTGCTCGTGTTTTTACAGGTAATGCGTGGGGAAGTTGATGCCACGTTACGTTCACAGCGATTCTTCCTCGTTCGCTGCTTCTTCAGCTGGTGTTACTCCTGTAATTTGACTGCTACTAATCCAGCGACCACTGTCTACTTGAACCTCAATTACGCCATTTTCTGAGCGACGCACGCTCGTCACAACGTTATCGTCGTACACTTTTTTTCGGAAACCCGTTTGCATCTTCAATTTCACGGTAATACGTCACATTTTTACCGATTAATTCACTATGCTGCACGAGCGCTGCTGATTCTTGTTGGTTAGAAAGCTTTTGCATCGCAGCGTTCATGTTCGTCATCTGCTCGAGTGAAGAAAACTGAGCCATCTGTGCGATAAATTCTCGATCGTCCATCGGGTCAAGTGGATCTTGATTTTGTAACTGTGCAATTAACAGTTTCAAAAAATCATCTTTTCCTAACATCGTTGACTCTGTCGTAGCGACCGGAACACCGTGAATTTGGTTGCGTTCTTGAATGCCGTTCATTACATTTACATTCATGTTGAACTCTCTTCCTCCTTACTCTTCATTCATACTTTCTCGTAGCCACTCTTCAAAGCTTAAGAACGCTCCTTCTTCTGTTTCTTCACGTTCTTGGTCTCGCTCTTTACTAGTTGCATGACCGTCGTTTGATTCTTCCTCATCGTGTTGAGACTGCGCATCTTCAATGGTCACTTTCTCGACTTGTAACTGTTGCGTGACAAATGCTTGGCGCAGTGCTGGAAGTTGGGCTTCTACAATGTCTCTAGCTGCCTTCGTTGCAGTCGTTACTGTCGCTTCTAATTGCCCTTGTTGAATCGTTAATGCGACAGTCATCTTCCCTAAATGCTCAGGTCTTAGTTGAACGGTAAGCGTCTGCGCAGTGCCGGTGCGTTGCAAATGCCCTTTCGCTAGAATGCTTTGAAACTGCTTCATAAATTGCTGCTCTACCGTTCGGTTGGAAGCGTGTTGCCCCAATTGAATGACGTGTTGTTCTGTCGCTGTGAGGCGTTGCTGCGTTTGCTGCATCATTAATTCCGGTTGACTCATAACCGTTTGTTCTCGGCCAGGGAGTACACTCGGAACGTGTACGAACGGTTCGGTTGTTGTTCTTCAACGGTCGCGTTGTTTAACGATGCTTGAACGGTTTGCAACACTGTTTCTAGCCGCTCGACGACGCGGGTGACGTTCTTCTCCGCGTTTACGCTTTGTTCAGTATGTAATCGCCTGAACGTCTCAACTCGCTCTTCAAGTGCTCGAATACTTCTTTCAAGAACCGCTACAGTCTCAACCCGATTTGTAAAAGAAGACGATTCACCGCTTAGGACTGTACGGTTTGGCGTTTGTACAAGCTGTTCTATATCTCTCAACAACACTTCTAGTTGTTCGACGAGTTCAAGATTGTACTCTTCTGTCTGTTCAGATTCGAGCGGAATGATTTCTTCTATCCACTGGACCAATTGCTCGACGTATTGTAGCAGTTGGTCAGGCATAACAATTCGTTCGCTGTCAGCTTCTTGAAGTTGTGCTAACAGCTGAAATGATGCACTATTCTCCATTGAGTGAAACGACTTACCGTCTTGCTCTTCTGTGCTCTCTTCTTTCGGGCTCTCTACAAAACCGTGCAACAGTTGTTCAAATGATAAGGGTGGTTGTTCATTTGTATCTCGATCTGACTGCTTCTGGTCCACTCGCATATTTTGCTTTGGGATCTCCATTTGAGGTAACAAATGAGATGCGATCACGTTTTCGTTTCACCTCCTTTCAATTAAGACGATGTTGTAGCTAACGCTGTCATTACTTCAGCTGCCCGTTCTGGTTCCATATGTTGAATAATCGCCGCACGTTCATTCTCTTTAATGACCGACATATGGCTCACCAAGTCTTCAAGAGACAATTCATTCATAATATCTGCTGCTCGTCTTGGATTCATGGATTCATAGACGTTCGCTGTTTGCTTTAGGGAGTCACTTTCTTCTTCACTCGATTTGGGCGGATTTTCAGCAACAAAGGCTTGATCCATTTCAATTTGATTCAGCTCTCGCTCAAGTGAAGCGATCTGTTCGTCTTTTGCAATGACTTGTTGTTCTAATTCATATACGCGCTCTTCCAGCAACTCGTCTGTCTCTTCTTCCGTCACATCACTCGCAAAAAATGTTTGCGCGGTTTTGATTGGGTTAACGTCTAGTAAATAAAGAAAGATGGCACCAATGGTGAGGAGGGTAATGAATGGTATAAGAAAAACAAACAAAAACGTTTGACCAGATCGTTTTTCCCGATGTGATCCCGTCTTTTTAGTCCCCATGCAAATCCCCCTTAGCTTTGTCGTATGTATAAAAGCGTTGCTGTTTCATCAAGTTGTTGTTGTTCAAAGAGCTTTTCTTCTTGTCTATACGTTTCATGTTGCTTCACTTTTAGTTTTTCTAATTTCTTTAATTCAATCGTTGCATGATGGAGTGCATCTTTTTGCACATTCATCTTTGCTCGTGCATCGTTTGCAAGTCCTTGAACGTGAAGAATTTCTTTTTCCATCCGCTCACTCGCCATCTGTGCTGTTTGCAATGCGGCGATTGTCGTACCCGAAGTGGCGTACCCTTCAACTCCGACAATCATTTGTTCTCGGTCCCGCAGCAAATGGTACAGCCGGTATCCTGCCTCTTCGAACTGCTTACGAGATACTTCGAAGTGCTTTTGTTGTTCATCTCGCTCTTTTTCTTTCACTTGCAATAACTTCTGAAGTGAAAAGGAAACGTCATAATAGTCTCCTTTCATCTACACTTGGTGTAACGATTCAATCGCTTCTTCGTATGTAGGTGCTTCATCATTTTGTTGCTTTAGAAATTGCTTAATGGCTGCATTCGTGTCAACCGCGTAATCGACGGCGGAATCATTGCCTTTTTTATAGGCACCCACTTGGATTAAATCAACGGTCTCTTCATAAATCGCTAATCGACTTCGTACGTCTTGCGCTTGATCACGATGTTTTGTTGATACGATCTGATTCATTAATCGACTGACGCTTTTTAGGACGTTGATTGCTGGAAAATGACCTTGATTCGCGAGTTCTCGATCGAGAACAATATGACCGTCTAAAATCCCCCGCACCGCGTCTGCGATTGGTTCATTTAAATCATCACCATCTACGAGTACCGTGTAAAACGCAGTAATCGCTCCTGATTCATTCGTACCTGAGCGTTCTAATACTCTCGGTAACATCGAAAATACCGACGGTGTATACCCTTTTGTGGTCGGAGGTTCTCCGGTCGCAAGACCAATTTCTCGTTGCGCCATCGCATAGCGCGTGACCGAGTCCATCATTAAGTTTACGATCTTCCCTCGATCGCGGAAGTACTCCGCAATCGCCGTTGCCGTCTCAGCGCCCTTAATTCGAACGAGGGCAGGCTGGTCTGATGTCGCAACAACGACAATGGTGTTTTTCATTCCCTGTTCACCGAGATCATTTTCTAAGAAGTCTTTCACTTCTCGTCCACGCTCACCGATGAGCGCAATCACGTTCACGTCCGCTTGAGAAGAACGAGCAATCATGGAAAGAAGCGTACTTTTACCGACACCACTTCCGGCAAAAATCCCGACCCGCTGACCGACACCCATCGTTAGAAGCCCATCAATTGCACGAACACCTAAAGGAAGGACATCCGTAATCGCTGGTCTCGTAAGCGGGTTTGGCGCTTCTTGGTCGACAGAAATTCGCTGTAAGCCTTTTGGTAACTCTTGACCGTCTAACGGTTCACCAAGACCGTCTAACACTTTGCCAATTAATGCGTCACCAACTTGAATTTGTAGCGAATGTCGGGTGTTCTTTACGATGCTTCCTGGTTGGATGCGAGCCGTTTTTGAAAAAGGCATAAGCAGTAATATGTTTTCTTTAAAGCCGACAACTTCCGCACGAACATGCTTTCCTTCTGATTGGATAATCTCGCACACTTCACCAACTGCCGCTTTTGGTCCGTTCGCTTCAATCGTCAGTCCAACGACACGTTTGACCGTTCCGTACCATTGAAATCGGTCAATTGATGAGAGTTGTGGTAACAGATCAATCGCTTTCATTCGCAGACCCCTGTCCCTCTTCTAAAAGTGCTATTAGCTCTGTTTTCAAGCGATGGAGTTGCGTCGTAATGCTTGCATCCATTCGCCCTTTCGGAGTCAAAATCACACATCCATCTTCCTCTACATTCGGATCAGGGAAGAAACGAATTCGTTCAGCTACTGTAAACAACGCTTCGTATTCTGATCGCCTTTGAATCGTTGCTTCGTAATGACTCGGGTGAACGTGGATGAGCACTTCCGTTTCTTCATGAACTTCTTGAATTGCTTTTTTTCAAAAATGATGCATATCCCTCTTGTTCTTGCATCGTTACGTTCGTCATTTCTTTAGCCAAAGCAGAAGCAAGATCTAAGATGTCTACTTCTGCATGGCGCAAATAGGCGTCATAATCCACTCTTGCTGACTGGACAACTTCTGTAGCTTGGGCAATTTGCTCAGCATACTCGCTTTGACCTTTTGCAAGTCCATCACGATATCCTTCTTCTTCTCCGCTTCTTCTCGCTTGTTCATGTAGTCGTTTTGCTTCTTCTTCAGCAGCGAGTCGCTCATTTTGAATCGCTGTTTTAGCCGCTTCGATTTCTGCGTTCGCTTCATCAAGCAAACGGTTCGCTTCTGTTCGAGCATTTTGAACGAGTGTATCTGTTTGAGCTTTCACTGCTTCGTTCGTCTCGACGAACGGTTCGTCATCACGCTCTTTGTGAAAGGTGTGGAGCAGCAACGTATACGGAGATTGATGGTCTGTTTGGTTGCTTTGCTTAATGATCCTAGACAACGATATCATCTCCTCCACCACGTGCGATGACAATTTCCCCCGCTTCTTCGAGGCGACGAACAGCGTTCACGATTCTCGTTTGTGCATCTTCAACATCTTTCAAGCGTACAGGTCCCATGAATTCCATTTCTTCACGGAACGTTTCTGCCATTCGTTGCGACATGTTGCTAAAGAGAATCTCCCGAACTTCTTCACTTGCCACCTTAAGTGACAACTGTAGATCTTCATTATCAACATCACGGATAATGCGCTGAATGGAGCGATTGTCAAGCGTGACAATATCTTCAAAGACGAACATCCGCTTTTTAATTTCTTCTGCAAGCTCAGGATCTTGAATTTCTAAGCTATCTAAAATCGTTCGTTCTGTACTACGGTCCACACTGTTTAACACTTCAACGACTGACTCGATGCCACCAGCTTCGGTGTAATCGTGCGTGAATGTAGAAGCAAGCTTTTGTTCTAGCACACTTTCCACTTCGCTAATAATCTCTGGTGATGTTCGGTCCATCGTAGCGATTCGTTTCGCAACATCAGCTTGTAAATCTGAAGGCAATTCAGACAAGATCTGTCCACTTTGATCAGGATCTAAATACGATAAGACGAGTGCGATCGTTTGTGGATGTTCGTTTTGAATAAAGTTCAAGACTTGTACAGGTTCAGACTTTCTTGCAAAGTCGAATGGACGCACTTGCAACGTTGACGTAAGTCTAGAGATAATCGCCATCGCTTCATCGTTTCCTAACGCTTTTTCTAACACGTCACGGGCGTAACCTATTCCACCTTGGGTCATGTAATCTTGAGCGACCGCTAACTGGTGAAACTCTTTAATAAGCGATTCTTTGATGTCGTTTTCGACTTTGCGTACATTTGCGATCTCTAGTGTTAATTGTTCAATCTCTTCTTGTTGCAAATGTTTATAGACTTGTGCCGAAACATCTGGGCCGAGTGAGATAAGCAATGCAGCTGCTTTTTGTTTACCGGTAATTTCTTTTTTTGTTTTGACCATTGGTATGTGTGCCCCCTAGTCTTCTGAAAGCCACGTACGAAGCAACTTCGAAAATTCTTCTGGTCGCTCCCTTGCGAGTTGTTCCAATTTCTTTTTGCGTTCTGCGCTTGGCGTTAAATCTTCAGTTGGAATTTCTTCAATTTCTTCGTCATACGTCAATTCTTCAACTTCTTCATACTCTTCTCTGTTTCGTCTGAGCAACAACACCATCCCGATGATCAGCGCGATGATCCCGACTGCTGTTACCACATATGCCCATGTAGGATTGTAAAGCTCGAGGCAGGTTCTGTGTCAGCTTTCCCGTATAGCGGCTGTGATGTAACGAGAATCTTCTCTGAGACTGTGCCGTCCATCTCTTCTAAAAGCGGTTGGTCAATGCTCGTCATTACGACTGACTCTAACATTGATTCAATTTCGCTTAGTGCTTGTGGTGGTAAAGACATCGGGTCGTCTGCAACTGGTGGCTCAACGACGACTTGTACACCTAAGTCACGAATCTTATATGGGCTTTCTTGGATTTGACGATGGATTCGATTCACATCGTAATTGATGCGATCTTCCATCCGTTCATAATCACCGTCACCCCCAGGAACGACACCTGGGTAATTTGCAATATCATCTTCACCTGTACCTGCAACACCTTCGTCATTTGGAGCTTGTCCCTCGTAATACTCAGACACACGCTCTGCACTGATGGCAATTCCTTCTGTTGCATCTTCATCTACAGGCTCAATGAGTTCTTCTTCACGATATTCTTGAGTAAAATCAACATCGGCTGTCACGGATACAACGACTTTGTCTTGTCCCATCATTAGGCCAAGCATTTGTTGCAAACGTTGCTGCAAGTCATTTTCAATCGTACGACGGACTTCACGTTGCTGGTCATACGCTTGCATATTTTGCATGCCTTCTTGACTTTCATAAAAATAACTATTAAACAATTGATCGGTAATGACGATATTATCGGTAGGCAGGTTCGGTATACTTTTGGAAACTAAGTTGTACAGTGCTTGAACATTGCCTTGGTCAAGTGTCATCCCTGGCGCAAGCGTGACGACGACAGAAGCTTGAGCGGTTCCTTCTTCATCACTTAACCAAATCGTCTCCTCTGGTAATTGGATCATTACCGTAGCGCCTTGCACGCCATCAATCGTTTGGATCAACGTTTCTAATTCAGATTGCATTGCCGCTTTTTCCATTACCGAAAACTCGTTGTCTGTCATTCCGAACCCTAAGCTATCACGGAAATCATCATATGTAATTGAACCTGTGGCTGGTAAGCCTTCCGCTGCAAGTTCGACCTTTATGTTATCGACGAGTTCTTCAGGTACAAAAATGGTCGTTCCGTTATCTCGAATTTCGTTTGGGACACCACGACTATCCAATGTCTCCTTAATCTGACCCGTTTCGCTCACAGACATGTTGCTATAAAGCGGGGCGTAACTCGTTCTAAATGTAAAAAAAGATGATTAACATAATGACGACGAGAATGAGTACGAAGGAAGCAACAAAGATCCCTTGTTCTTTTCTCGTTTTTGACGTCCAAAAACCTGTTATTTTGTCTCGATACTGTATGAGTCGCTCATTCATGAACTGCCTCTCCTATTTCCTAACATTCATTACACTTGCATTCGCATCATCGTCTCATATGCTTCGACGACTTTATTTCGTACTTCAACTGTTGCTTGTAATGCGATTCCGGCTTTCTCAGAAGCAATCATTACATCATGCAATGATTCAACATCTCCATTTACGAGCCGGGTTGTCATCTCTTGTGAATGCTGTTGCTCGTTGTTTACAGATTGAATGGCTTGTTGTAACGTCGTTGCAAACGACTCATGTGCGTCAGCAGTCGTACGCTCGACACGCGGTTGGATCGTTTCCTTGGCAATCGATTGCACAGGCGCAAACATCGATGTGTGCTGGATCGTCACGTTCATTCACCTCTACTTTTAGTTTCTATTACCCTCGTCCAATTTCTAATGCTTTCATCATCATACTTTTGTGTGCATCAAACACCGTTACATTCGCTTCATACGAACGTGTCGCCCCCATAATATCGACCATTTCTTTTAGAGGATCAACATTTGGCATGTGTAGATTGCCATCTTCATCAGCATCTGGATGCCCTGGCTGATAGATCGTTTTACCTGGCGTTTGATCAGCAGTAATCGATGTTACTTTCACACCATCTGCATTTGAAACGCTTTGATTTCTTTGCTCTGATAAAATTGACGCAAAGCTTTCGTTTTTGTTCGGTGCAAGTGTGACGACTTTTCGTTCATAAGGTTGCCATTCTCCGTCTACCATCGTAGCCCTCGTCGTTTCTGCATTTGCCATATTGCTCGCTGCAACGTCCATACGTAAACGCTGTGCGGTTAACGCAGATGATGTTGCGTTCATTCCAGTAAATAATGACAACCTAGCTTCCTCCTCGAATTGCTGTCTTTAATGAACTAAACTGACCGTTTAAACGATCACTAACTGCTTGATAGTAAATTTGATTGTTCGCCATCTTAGCCATTTCTTTGTCGAGATCGACACTGTTGCCACTATGGGAGTACATCACATTTCGTGGGTTTACTTGTTTCATTTGTTCAGAGTGATATGTAAAAGGTACGTGACGCTCATCGGTTGTATGTGCCAAAAGCTCTCCCTTGGCTTCGCTTAAAACGTCTTTAAACTGCACTTGTTTTGCTTTATAATTCGGTGTGTCCACATTCGCTATGTTTGATGCGATTGCTTGCTGTTGCATCATTGAGCATTCATGCCCCGTTCAAGCGACGAGATCGTCGTTGAAAATAGTGCCATTTTGAACCTCCTCGTCCATTCGATGGCTTAAATCATGACAAAGCTTCTAATCGTTTAGAAACATTTGTTACTTCCGTAATACGCTAATCGTCTCTTTAATTGTATTCACTTTTGGGATGTTTTTCTATAAAAAAAACAGTTTTTACTACAATTTTCACTAATATAGAACTATAAATTACAGGTTTCAACAAACAAACAAGGTCAATACTACCAATTAGTCTGAAAAATAAGTAGTCTTTTAGCATTACTCAAAGATGGTAGAAAGGTAGTTTTGTAGTCTATTTGAATCAGTCCTTTTCTTATTTTCATATTACATATTTTGTAAAAACGACAAATTCTCCTTTGAACTATTATTATCTTAATACTAAGAATAATTAATTTATCGCATTTATAGTTCTTTGTGACTAGAATTTAAGACGTGAATCTGAGTCATTCCGAGCTTCAAAATTCCGGCATTCACTTTCGTTTAGGAAGTAAGACACATCGACTTTGACTAGCAGTTTCTAAGTACTACATAGCAGCATAAGCACAAAAAAGCATCGCAAATGTGAGAACTCACATTTGCGATGCTTTTATTTATAGATTCTACTCTTCACGAAGACGCTCGAGTTCGTTTAAGAATTTACCGTTAAGAACTTTAATATACGTACCTTCATACCGAGTGAGCGAGATTCAATAACTCCCGCGCTCTCAAGCTTACGAAGTGCGTTTACGATCACAGAACGAGTAATTCCTACACGGTCAGCAATTTTACTTGCGACGAGTAGACCTTCTTTGCCATCAAGTTCTTCGAAGATGTGCTCAACAGCTTCAAGCTCACTGTATGAAAGGGAGCTAATTGCCATTTGAACGACAGCTTTGCTACGTGCTTCTTCTTCGATTTCTTGAGCCTTCTCATGAAGGATCTCCATACCAACTACTGTTGCACCGTATTCAGCAAGAATTAAGTCATCATCGTTAAACGAATCGTTAAGTCTAGCAAGAATAAGTGTACCAATACGCTGGCCACCACCGTTGATTGGAACAATGGTCGTAAGTCCTGTTTTGAATAGTTCTCTGTTTTCAACAGGGAAAGCTGTATATTTGCTGTCAATGTCAAGGTTTGGCGAAGTGTCCGCCACCGAGAAAAGTCCTTCTGTGTATTCTTCAGGGAATTGACGCTCTTCTAAAATACGATCAATGCGATCGTGCTCAATTTCCTGTTGAATTGAATAGCCAAGAAGCTTCCCTCTTCGACTTACAACAAAGATATTTGCAGAAATTACGTCACGTAATGTTTCTGCCATGTCCTTAAAATCGACATGTTGACCTGCTGATTTTTGTAGCATTTCGTTGATCTTTCTAGATTTCGTTAATAGTTCCATCTCCTGTAGATCCTCCTAATCATAAATTACAAGATATAGTGGCTGGTATCCTCATTGCCTGCAACATCTGCTAGTTTCTCATTGACATAACTTGCGGTAATAGTAATTGTTTCTAACGTGACATCGGATGCTTCAAACGACAGGTCTTCTAACAATCGTTCCAACAACGTGTGCAATCTTCTCGCACCGATGTTCTCCGTCGTTTGATTTACCTGCTCTGCTAACTCAGCCAATCTAACTACAGCTTCGTCAGAAAATTCAACGTTTATACCTTCAGTTTCCAAAAGAGCAGAATATTGTTTTAAAAGTGCATTATCAGGCTCACGAAGTATTCGCACAAAATCGTCTTTACTTAAGTTGTTCAGCTCTACCCGAATCGGAAAGCGCCCTTGAAGTTCTGGAATTAAATCCGACGGTCTTGATACGTGAAATGCACCCGCTGCGATAAACAAAATGTGATCGGTTTGCACGGGGCCATACTTCGTCGTCACTGTTGACCCTTCAACGATCGGCAATATATCTCTTTGTACGCCTTCTCGCGAGACGTCTACAGAACTTGACTGTTGTTTACCAGCAACTTTATCAATTTCATCAATAAAAATCATGCCAAGTTGTTCTGTCTTCTCAACAGCTAACTGGCCGACTTCATCCATGTCAACGAGCTTTTGTGCTTCATCGTCAATAAGAACTTGCCTTGCCTCGCGCACAGGCAGTTTACGCTTTTTCTTTTTCTTTGGCATCATACTACCGAGCATATCCTGCATCATGCCCATCTGTTCCATACCAGATCCAGAAAGCATATCCATAAGCCCTTGTTGTTGCTCTTCAACTTCAACCGTAACGAGTTCATCTTCTAATTCCCCATTGGCCAATTGAGAAGCCGTTTTAGTACGGCGTTCTTTGATTGAATCACGTTGCTCTGACTCATCATCCAAGTTAACGTCTTGATTCATGTTCCCTTGGGAATTAAAAAACATCTCGAGCGGGTTTTTGTACGCTTGGCTTTTCTTTTTCGAAGGAACAAGTAGCTCAACGAGACGCTCATTCGCTAAATCTTTTGCTTCTGGTTGTACGCCTTTCATCTTCTCTTCTTTGACGAGACGAACGGCAACTTCCACTAGATCACGAACCATCGATTCAACATCACGACCGACGTAACCAACTTCGGTAAACTTCGTTGCTTCCACTTTCACAAACGGAGCCCCTACGAGTTTGGATAAACGTCTTGCGATTTCAGTCTTCCCGACACCTGTCGGTCCGATCATTAAAATGTTCTTCGGTGTGATCTCATCACGAATGTTCTCCGCTACTTTGCTTCGTCGATAACGATTACGAAGCGCAACAGCTACGGCACGCTTTGCACCATTTTGACCAACAATATATTGATCAAGCTTATTAACAATTTGCTTTGGTGTTTGATTGGCATGTTCCAAAAGCCATCACCTATCCTTCATTCTTAGAATGATACTAAGCCGTTAAATTTCTTCAATGATTCGCTCATGGTTTGTGTACACACAAATGTCCCCAGCGGTCTTAAGTGCTTCTTCAGCGATCTCCTTTGCAGAAAGAGCTGAATGTTTCGCAAGCACACGTCCCGCTGCTAAGGCGTAAAAACCTCCAGAACCGATCGCAATCATGCCATCATCAGGTTCAATGATTTCACCAGTCCCTGCGACAAGAAGAAGTTTATCTTCGTTCATGACAAGAAGCATCGCTTCAAGCTTGCGAAGCACTTTGTCATTACGCCATTCCTTTGCGAGATTAATAGCAGCGCGGTCCAATTGTCCGCTCGCTTCTTGCAACTTGCCTTCAAACATCTCAAAGAGCGTAAACGCATCCGCAACAGAACCTGCAAATCCTGCAAGAACTTTACCGTTGTAGATTCTGCGAATCTTCTTAGCTGAGTGCTTCATGACTGTCGCTTGACCGAACGTTACCTGTCCATCACCTGCCATTGCACCTTTACCGTTATGTCGGATTGCAAAAATTGTCGTAGCATGGAATGAATGTTCCATGTTGCCTCCTTTCAGGCACGTGGGTGTGCACCTTTGTATACGTGACGAAGACGATCTGTCGTTACGTGCGTATACTTCTGCGTCGTACGGAGGTTCTCATGACCGAGAAGTTCTTGTACTGAACGCAGATCAGCACCTTCATTCAACAGATGAGTTGCAAACGTATGCCTTAGACTATGCGGAGAGATTCGCAAAGTGTGCGAAGCTTCCTGTACACGTTTCGTTAATGTATGACGTAAACCACGATCAGTAAGGGGAAGACCACGAAAATTTAGAAACACATGCTGTGCTTCTTCGCGCATTAAACGCTTTCGTCCATCTTCAAAATACCTCTCGAGTGCATCAATCGCAAAAGCGCCGACTGGAACGTATCGTTCTTTACGTCCTTTCCCTAAGACATGAACGGTTTCTGTCACGAAATCAAGATCCGTCATCTTCAGATTCGTGCATTCACTCACTCGTATTCCCGTTGCATACAGCAACTCTATGATCGCAAGATCTCTTTGTTTTAGTGGGTCATCTCCACGACAAACTTCAAATAGGGATTGAAGCTCCTCTTCATAGAGGAAGCGCGGCAGTCGATTGGGCTGCGAAGGAAAGTGTGTAAACGATGTTGGATTCTCAAGAATCATTGATTCCCGTTTTAAGAAGCGATAAAACGTCCGTAATACCGAGAGCTCGCGAGCAATACTCGTTCGCTGTAACCCTTTATTGTGCATTGCCGTCAAGTAAAGTCGTACGTGGAGACGCTCAGCATTCAAGCACCCTGCATCCACGCCTTCTTCGTTTAAGAATTCCTCCCAATCACTTAACCCCCGAGTGTAGGCAGTAAGTGTATTGGGAGAGGCATTTTTCTCCACTTGCAGATATTGAAAAAAACTTCTGATAAGGATCTTGTGCGTTTGTACACATGATCATTCACCTCAATAAAGCGACTAAATCGTACCACATAACTTTGTCGATATCAACCTAAACGCCTTGTTTTTTTCATAAAATTCTGAATGGACTCCAGTGCTACTTGGCCGAGGTATTCATAGCGTTCTTTTTTTCTTCATCTTCTCGGCTGGTCTAGGAACGAGACCAAAGTTTGCGTTAATTGGTTGGAAATGATCAGGGTCAGCCGTTGTAATATATTGCGCCATTGCACCGATCATTGTCTCTTTCGGGAAGACAATCAATTCTTCACCTAATACTTGCTTTGCAGCATTTGTTCCAGCAATAAGTCCTGCCGCTGCTGATTCTACGTACCCTTCAACGCCTGTCATTTGTCCTGCAAAGAACAAATCATCACGATCTTTGTATTGATACGTTGGACGCAGTAAACGGGGGCTGTTCATAAAAGTGTTGCGATGCATCACGCCGTAACGGACGATATCTGCGTTTTCCAACCCAGGAATTAGACGAATAACTTCCTTCTGTGGACCCCATTTCATATGTGTCTGAAATCCGACAATATTGTAAAGCGTGCCTTCTACGTTGTCTTGGCGAAGTTGAACGACGGCATATGGACGCTTCCCTGTTCTTGGATCTTCTAATCCTACTGGCTTCATCGGTCCGAACAATAACGTTTTACGGCCACGACCTGCCATGACTTCAACAGGCATACAACCTTCAAAAAAAACATTTTCTTCTCAAATTCTTTTAGTGGAACCGTTTCGGCAGCAACGAGCGCATCATAAAACGTATTAAATTCATCTTCTGTCATCGGACAGTTGATATACGCCGCTTCACCTTTATCATAACGAGACTTGTAATAGACTTTATCCATATCAATTGAATCGGTTTCAAGAATAGGCGCTGCTGCATCGTAAAAGTACAGTTCTTCTTCACCGGTTAACCCGATAATGCTATCCGATAATGCTGAAGAAGTTAGAGGACCCGTTGCAATAATTGTCGGACCACTTGGAATTTCACTAATTTCTTCTCGCACGACATTCACAAGAGGGTGCGCGTGCAATCGCTCGGTCACTTTCCCAGCGAAATCATGACGATCTACCGCAAGAGCGCCTCCAGCAGGTACCGCACTTTCATCTGCTGAAGAGATAATAATTGAATCGAGTTTACGCATTTCTTCCTTTAATACACCGACCGCGTTCGCTAAAGAATTTCCACGTAATGAGTTCGTACAAACAAGCTCTGCAAATTGTTCAGTATGATGAGCTGGTGTCTTCTTTACCGGTCTCATCTCATATAAGTTTACAGGCACGCCTCGGCTTACAATTTGCCAAGCCGCTTCACTACCTGCAAGTCCTGCACCAACAACGTTACTGCTTGCTTAGCTGTCATCGCCATCTCCCTTTCAAAAGTCTCTCACTCTTCTTACTATCTAGTATAAATGATAACCCTCATTGAAGAATAACAAACATTCAGTGACAATCTATGTATTTTCTTTTTTTACCATTCTTTGACATGCAAACGCCCTTTTATCGAAAAGGGGCGCTGTAACAATATACCGATTTTTTTCTCGTTCTTACAAGCTTTTTAATTCGGTTCTTCTTCATAGTCACAATTTGTACACTGTACACGGACTTCTTTTTCACTTTTTTTCTCAACGAGCATGTGTTCACAACGAGGACACGGACGGGCGATTGGTTTATCCCAAGAGACAAAATCACATTCCGGATATTGATCACAGCCGTAGAACGTACGCTGTTTCTTACTCTTACGCTCGACGACATCACCTTTTTTTACACGTTGGACAGTCAACACCGATTTTTTTTGACGATGGCTTTCGTATTGCGACAATCCGGGAAGTTTGAGCAAGCCATGAACTTTCCATAGCGCCCCATCTTAATGACCATCGGGTTCCCGCACAGTTCACAATCTTCACCGGCCGGTTCATCTTTAATCTCAACTTCTTGCATTTCTTTCTCAGCAACTTCGAGACGCTTTTCGAAATCTTGATAGAAGCGATCAATAATCTTAATCCAATTCTGATCTCCTGCTTCAATTTCATCGAGATCCGTTTCCATTTTAGCTGTGAATTTCACATTTAAAATTTCCGGGAAAAACTCAACGATCAAGTCTAATACAATTTCACCGAGTTCTGTCGGAACGAAACGGCGATCTTGCATCGCTACGTACCCACGACGTTGAATCGTATCGAGTGTCGGGGCGTACGTTGACGGACGACCAATGCCTAATTCTTCCATCGTACGAACGAGTCTCGCCTCAGTGTAACGCGGAGGAGGCTGTGTGAAGTGTTGATTCTCATTCAACTCATCGCGCGTTGCAGTTTTGCCTTCTTCTAAATCTGGTAGAAAAGAGTTTTCTTCTTCTTTTCCATCGTCATTTCCTTCAATATATACTTTCATAAAACCAGGGAATTTAACTTTTGACCCTGTTGCTCGGAAAATGACACCTTCGTTCGTCAAGTCTACTGACATCGTATCCATGATCGCTGGCGCCATACGGCTTGCGACCATACGCTCCCAAATCAAACGATACAAGCGAAGTTGATCTCTTGAGAGATAAGACTTTAATTCTTTCGGCTCTCTAGAAACCGTCGTCGGACGAATCGCTTCGTGTGCGTCTTGACTGTTTTCATTTTGTTTTTTTCGGCTTTATATCTTGACCAACATAGTCACTGCCGTACTTTTCTTCAATGAACGTTTTCGCATCACCTTTAGCTGTATCGGAAATACGAGTGGAGTCTGTACGCATATACGTAATTAAACCGACGGTACCCTCTTTTCCTAAGTCCACACCTTCATACAGCTGTTGTGCAAGCATCATCGTTTTCTTCGCTCTGAAATTCAGCTTACGTGCAGCTTCTTGCTGTAATGATGAAGTCGTAAACGGCTGAACCGGGTTTCGCTTACGCTCTTTCTTCGTCACGCTATCGATGAGGAATTCATCACCTTTTAGCTGACCTAATACAGCTTTAACATCATCTTCAGAGGAAAGTGGCTGCTTCTTTGATTTTTCTTTGTTGTCTTTCGTACCGTAAAAATTCGCTTCGAACGTTTCTTTCCCGTACGAAAACTGTCCTGTAATGGACCAATATTCTTCTGGTATAAATTCTTGAATCTCTTTTTCCCGATCATTAATCATCTTCACAGCGACCGATTGAACTCGTCCTGCACTTAACCCTTTTTTCACTTTCTTCCATAATAGAGGGCTAATGTTATATCCAACAAGGCGATCTAGAATTCGTCTCGCTTGTTGTGCATCAACTAAGTCCATGTTAATCGGACGCGGGTGTTTGAATGCGTCTTTGATTGCGGTTTTCGTGATTTCGTTAAATACTACACGACATTCTGACTCTGTGTCGATGTCGAGGCTATGCGCCAAGTGCCACGCAATCGCTTCCCCTTCGCGGTCGGGGTCGGCAGCGAGATAGATGCGTTTCGCTTTCTTAGCCGCCTGTTTCAAATCTTTTAAAACAGGACCTTTTCCTCGAATGGTAATGTATTTCGGGTCATAATTCTGTTCCACATCAACGCCCATTTGGGATTTAGGTAAATCACGGACATGGCCCATGGATGCTTTTACTGCATATTTTTTTGCCCAAATACTTTCCAATGGTTTTCGCTTTTGCGGGAGATTCAACGATTACTAGGTAATCTGCCATCTCGAGTTTCCTCCCCCTTCTTTGTAAATGTAAACCTTCCCTATTATTGAACATGAATTTACAATTTGTCAAACATCCTATGTTTTTAATCGGTGAAATTTTTTGATTTTAAGCAGTAAAAATGGTTTATTCCTGAAATAATAGATCGGTCGCAGACAAGACCATCTGAGCACCATCAAAGATCATTTGGTTCGTTCCTTGTGACGTTGGCGCATTGATATTTCCAGGGAGAGCATAGACGTCTTTCCCTTGTTCTAATGCACAATCGACGGTAATTTGCGTGCCTGATCGTACACCCGCTTCAACGACAAACAATCGATCACAAAGACCGCTAATAATTCGATTTCGTTCAGGGAAATGCCACTTTTCTGGGGGTTGGGTTGGAAAGTATTCGGAGAGAATGAGATGTTTCGTAGCCATTAGATTTGCAATGCCTTGATTTTCTTTCGGGTAAATATGGTTCAGACCTCCTGCAATGACTGCGATCGTTGTTCCATTTTTGCCGATTGCGAGCTTATGGGCGTACGTATCAATCCCTCTCGCTAAACCACTGACGATGACGGCACCTTGTTGTATAACAGGATCAAGTAGAGTTGGCATAACAGTTTCTGCATAACGGCTCGGTGAACGCGTTCCTATGACGGCTAACAGATGTTGTGCACGTATTAAATGAAGGTTTCCGGAATAATAAAGTACTGGGGGAAGATCTGGTAATTCATACAGGCGGCGGGGATACTCTTGATCAAAGAGCGTAATGGCAGGGATTTCGGGTGGTTTAAAGTCTGAATACGGATGTTCTTTCCAATGCTTTGTCCACGTATTCACCGTGTCTGTTTTTGCTTTCGTAAGAAAAGCTAATGAGGCCACGTCTAGCGCATGGATTTCTTCTACAGGTACGTGTCTTAAGAGCGACAATAAGTGCTTAGACGATAACTTCCTCGTACTGTGTAAGTAAAGCAGACGATTTCGTTTTGTGTTCATGTAACACCTCCGTAATCGTATTATAAAAAAAGCCCTTGTTTGTCACAAGGGCTTTTCCTTAATTACTTTACTTCGTGCGTTAAGCAAGCTTCGTAAAGGTTTTGTTCTTTAAGAACGTTAATGAGCGTTTCGCCAATTACTGCTGGAGTTTCAGCAACTTCAATTCCGCATGCGCGAAGTGTCTTTTGCTTTTCTTCAGCTGTTCCTTTACCGCCAGAGATGATTGCACCAGCATGTCCCATACGCTTCCCTGGAGGTGCAGTAGCGCCACCAATGAAACCGACAACTGGCTTCGTCATGTTATCTCTAACCCATTCAGCAGCTTCCTCTTCTGCTGTACCACCGATTTCACCGATCATGATAACCGCTTTTGTATCTTCATCTTCGTTGAAGAGTTTAAGCGTATCAATGAAATCTGTACCATTAACTGGGTCTCCACCGATTCCAACTGCTGTTGATTGACCGATGCCGTTACTTGAAAGTTGCTCTACCGCTTCATACGTTAATGTACCAGAACGGGAAACAACCCCAACGTGACCTTTATGGTGAATGTATCCTGGCATAATACCAATTTTACATTCTTCAGGTGTAATTACTCCTGGACAGTTCGGTCCAACGAGACGAGTCTTCTTGCCTTCCATATAACGCTTAACATTAAGCATGTCAAGGACTGGAATACCTTCTGTAATACAGATTGCAAGATCTAATTCTGCGTCTACAGCTTCCATAATTGCATCTGCTGCAAATGCAGGTGGAACATAAATTACTGTTGCGTTTGCGCCAGTTGCTTCAACAGCTTCTGACACTGTGTTAAATACAGGAACTCCTTCAATCTCGGTGCCACCTTTTTTTCGGTGTTACACCGCCAACGATGTTTGTTCCATATTCAATCGCTTGTTTTGTATGGAATAGTCCAGTACTGCCGTGATTCCTTGGACAATAACCTTCGTATCTTTATTAATTAAGATACTCATTGTACTTGGCCCCGCCTTTCTATTTAACTAAAGCTACGATTTTTTCTGCACCATCAGCCATCGTATCTGCAGATGTGATGTTAAGCCCTGATTCTTCGAGAATCTTCTTACCTTCTTTTACGTTTGTACCTTCAAGACGTACAACGAGTGGAATTTCAAGTCCAACTTCTTTCGTTGCTGTAACGACACCTTCTGCGATAACGTCACACTTCATAATTCCACCAAAGATGTTTACGAAGATCCCTTTCACGTGCTCATCAGAAAGGATAATCTTGAACGCAGCTGTTACTTTCTCAGCAGTCGCACCGCCCCCAACGTCAAGGAAGTTCGCGGGTTCGCCGCCTTTGTACTTAATAATGTCCATCGTAGCCATCGCAAGACCGGCTCCGTTAACCATACAACCGATGTTACCATCAAGCGCGATGTAGCTTAGGTCGTACTTAGAAGCTTCGATTTCTTTTGCATCTTCTTCGTCAAGGTCACGGTATTCTGTGATTCCTTTTTGACGGTAAAGAGCGTTGCTATCAAAGTTAAGCTTCGCATCAAGAGCGAGAACGTCGCCTTGCTTTGTAGTAACGAGTGGGTTGATCTCAGCAATTGAGCAGTCGTTTTCAACAAATGCTTGGTAAAGGCTTCCCATGAATTTAACCGCTTTTCCGAGTGAATCTTGCGGAATGTTCATGTTAAAAGCAAGACGTCTTGCTTGGAATCCTTGTAAACCTACTGCAGGATCAATATACTCTCTAAAGATCTTCTCTGGAGTCGCTTCTGCAACTTCCTCGATCTCAGTTCCACCTTCTTCAGAACCCATAAGGACAACACGGGATGTACTACGATCTAGCACAAGGCCGATGTAGTATTCTTGATCAATATCGCAGCCCTCTTCAATAAGAAGACGCTTAACTTCTTTACCTTCTGGACCTGTTTGGTGAGTCACGAGTGTTTTACCAAGAATGTCATCTGCGTATGTACGCACTTCATCAAGGTTTTTCGCGACTTTAACACCGCCAGCTTTTCCGCGTCCACCTGCGTGGATTTGTGCTTTTACTACGGTTACGGCTGTACCTAATGAAGACGCTTTTTCAACGGCTTCATCGACCGTAAAAGCAACGTGCCCGTTCGGTACAGCAACGCCGTACTTGCGGAGCAATTCTTTACTCTGGTACTCATGAATATTCATGTTATTTCCATCCTCCCTATGAGTACAATCGGTTACATCAGATGTGTCCTAGACAAGCAATCTGCTTGTCATAAGTTCATTTCACACATTTTTTATCATAGCATAAAACGTTTTCTACTAAAGGTTAAAGTACCGAAAATGTCGAAAAACGTCTTACGTAACAATTTTACTCATGAGAACGTCTTTAACGTATGAGCCGTCACTCTCTTTACGGTGACGTGGTTTTTGACCTTCAACCGTGAATCCTAGCCGTTTGTACAAAGCAATTGCTCGCTCGTTATGCGCATAGACCTCTAATGAGACCTTCTCGATTGCTGGATCATTAGTAGCAAATATTAACAATTCGTTTAACAGCTTGTGACCGAGTCCTTGATTTGTATAACGTTCTTGTATACTCATCCCAAACATTCCATTGTGAGAATAATGCGGTCTTGATGGCCTGCTGAACGTGAGCATACCGATAACTTCATCACGGTGTATGGCAACGAGCATTATACCTGTTTCATTTTGGTGCTTTCGGATCCTTGCTAGCTCATGTTCTATAGTCGGTCGATATTCCTTTGCGGTTCGTCCCATAAATGAAGCATTCTCTTGCAAGACAACCTGTTTGTGACGAATAATATCAACAACATCTGTAACGACGGCTTGACGGATTGTAATCATGTCGTCCATAATTCCCCCCTTAACGAATGAAGAAGCGCGAGTAGGTGACATCCCTAAAAATCACTGGGTTTCGTCAGCTTCCCGCGCTACTGATGAGTTGGATCAATTATACAGTTAAAGCTTTGAATTGGCTCATAACGAGATCATAATATTTACCTTCTCGTTTCATTAATTGCTCATGATTTCCATTTTCCAGGACGTTTCCTTGCTCTAATACGATAATATTATCTGCCTCACGAATAGTCGATAATCGATGTGCGATCATAATTGACGTTCGCCCGTGCAATAACGTTTTTAATGCTTGTTGGATTTTGACTTCGGTTTCAGTATCAATACTTGCGGTTGCTTCATCTAGAATGATAATCTTCGGATCTGCCAATAGCGTTCTAGCAAATGATAATAGCTGTCGTTCACCGACACTAAGCACGTTTCCTCGCTCTTCTACTTCCGTTTCATATCCATTTTGTAATTTTTCAATAAAATGATTCGCTCCAATTGCCTTTGCCGCTTGCTCCACTTCTTCGTCCGTTGCATCTGGCTTCCCAAAGCGTATGTTCTCTCGGATCGTTCCTGAGAAGATGAACGTGTCTTGCAATACCGTGCTTACTTCTTCACGTAAACGATGGAGCTTGTAATCTTTTAAGTCGATGCCATCAAGCATAATGCGACCATCTGTAGGATCGTAATAACGAGAAATTAAGTTCGCAATGGTTGATTTCCCAGACCCTGTATGGCCAACGAGTGCGATCGTCTGACCTTTTGGAATTGATAGGCTAATACGGTTTAACGCTTTACGACTTTCATCATAAGCAAACGTGACCGCTTCAAATTGAATTTCCCCTTTAAGATTCGTTGCTTCATTGCCATCGTGTTTTGATTTCACGTTCGGTTCTTCATCGAGAAACTCGAAGATTCGTTCTGAAGACGCCATCGCAACGAGCAGTTGATTGTACACTTGGCCGAGTCTAGAAATAGGCTCCCAGAACATCCCAAGGAAAAATGCGAAAGAAACAAGAACACCAAATCCGATTGAACCTGTCATAACAAGATACGCCCCATACCAAATTAAAACGGCTGAACCGAGTGCGTTTGCCATTTCTACAAATGGACGGAAAACCGCACTTTTCTTAGATGCTTCATCCCATGCATCGTAATTCTCTTTGTTCACACCTCTAAAAAAGGACATGTTGTTTTCTTCTTGTGAAAATGATTGGGTGACTCTGACACCTTGAATGCTTTCATTTAAATGAGAGTTTAATTTCGATTGACGAATTCTTACCGTTTGCCAAGACCGCCTAATGTTACGACGTAGTTTTGTCGAAATGAAAAACATAATAGGCAGTACAATCAACACAGCAAGTGCAAGTGGTGGGCTTAACGTAAACAGAATGATCACGATACTAATGAGCATGATGATGTCCATTAACATGTTAATAATTCCGTTTGTGAAAAGCTCTTGCAATGCATTCACATCATTGACGACTCTTACGAGAATTGAGCCTGCTGAACGGTTATCAAAAAACCGGTTAGATAACCCTTGGATGTGGTTAAACAATTGCTTTCTCAACGCATGAATTGCATTTTGTCCAATTTCATTCGTCCATTTAATTCTTAGTCGGTTTGCAAACAAAGAAAAAAATGTAAAGAAACAATGCAAGTACCGCTAGTTGCAGCATAAGCCCGTAATCTTCATTTGCTAGTGCAAAATCTAAAGCCCATTGACCGATAATGAGAGGGACGATCAATCGCACAGTTGTCGTAATCAGCATCGCAACGATCGCTTTTACGATTAAAGAACCACTTTCTTTCATGTAATGAAGTAAGCGTGCTAACTTTTCCCAGTTGAACGGTTTTTCAATGGCTGTATCTTGACTATATCGAAAACGCTCCATTACCCTCGTTGTTGGCATTGATACTTTCCCTCCTTTCACCGTATGGACTCTTCTTGGATCGTTTGCAAATCTTGATATTGAATATCATAGATTCGTTTATACATGCCAGCTTCTTTAAGTAACTCATTGTGCTTCCCACGTTCTTTCATTTTCCCGTTTTCTAACACAAAGATTTGATCTGCATGTTGAACGCTTGATATGCGGTGAGCGATAATGAACGTTGTGCGCCCTTTCATAAGTTCCCGAAACGCTTTTTGAATTTTCACTTCTGTTTGCATATCAACCGCACTCGTAGCGTCATCTAAAATTAAAATACTTGGATTAACTAACAATGCTCTTGCGATTGAAATTCGTTGTTTTTGTCCACCAGAAAGCCCCATTCCCCGCTCACCTAAAACGGTGTCATAACCATTTGGTAATGCTTCAATGAATTCATGGGCATCTGCTCGTTTTGCGGCTTCCACAATCTCTTCAAGTTCGGCTTCCGGACGTCCGTATGAAATATTGTCTCGGATCGAAGATGAAAACAAAAACGGTTCTTGTAGAACAAATCCGATATTTTCTCGTAACGTTTTAATTGTATAATCTTGCACTGCTTTTCCATCAATCTTGACTTGCCCATTTGTGGCTTCGTAAAAGCGAGCAATAAGTTGTGTAACACTTGATTTACCTGCCCCCGTTTGACCCATGAGACCAATTGTCTCACCATGCTTCACTTGAAACGAGACATGCTGTAACGCTGGTTTGTCTTCGTTAGGATAATAAAAAGATACGTCTTCAAACGACACATCACCGGTAAGTCGTCCTGCATTAATCGCTTTATCATGGTCCTTTATATCTTCTGGTTCATTTAATACTTCAAGCAAACGCTCACCAGAAGCTTTAGATTGACTAAACGTATTAATGATAAAACCTAAATTCATTAAGGGTCCCATAATGTACCAGACGAGGCTAAAAAAATGCGACAAACGCTCCTGGCGTTAGGGTGCCATAAATGGTAGATAGCACCGTAAGCAAGTAAGAGCACGACCGCAATGTTTCCGATAAATTCCATAACCGGAAAATATTTTGACCAAATGCCTGACGTGTACAAGTAACGATCGCGATAATGGGAGTTCTTCTCATCAAATCGATCTTTCTCGAACTCTTCTTTTGACAATGATTTAACTGTGTTCATACCACTAACATTTTCTTGAACACGCGTATTTAAGCTTGCCATTGATATGCGAATCTCTTTAAATGCAGGGTGTACAAATTTATCAAACCGCTGTACCGTAATCGCTAAAATCGGCATCATAAAAAGAGTAATCAGTGCGAGTTGAGGTGAATAATAAAACATTACAATAAGAGAAAAGACGATGATCATTACGAAGTTAAACAATTGTGCAAACCCAAATGACAAGAAGAACCTAAAGCCTTCTACATCGGCTGTTAGCCGTGACATTAAATCCCCTGTTCGAGCGTTGTCGTAATAACGAAAAGGTAAGTATTGCAACTTTTCATACAATGCTTTACGTAATTCATAAACGGTTTTTATCCCGAAAACATCGCCCCAGTACTGATGGAAAAAGGCAGCTAACCCTTTGAACATCATGACGATAATAAAACCGATTGCTAGCATAGGGATGAGGTCATAGTTTTGGTTAACGATCCCTTCATCAATGGCTAATTGCAGGAAAATCGGGTAGACGACCGTAAAGCCAGTTACAAACACTAAAAAGAAAATAGATCCTAAAAAGTAACGTCGATACGGCCAATAATACTGTCTTAAAGCCTTAAATATTTGCAAAATTACACCTACTTTCAAGCGAAGTTCAGAAAACAGTCACCAAGTAAATATAACGCTTTTCGAAATAAATTTCCAGTGAATATTCGGAAAAATTTTAAAAAAACTTAAATAAACGTTCAAGAGATGGAGAGTTAGACTTTCCACCTCTTGAACGTTTACTTAATCATTCTTTTTATTTTTTTCTTCTTGAATCGTTTTTGTCATATCTTTTGCTTTGGCATCTTGTTCTTGCACACTATGGTGTACACCAAACTCATGCGCCATTTCTTCTTTGTATTGATTAATCATATCTGCTGCACCTTGAACATCAAGTAAATTCTTCTTATTTGCCATGAGTCGAACCCCCTTTGTCTGTAACATTCCCAACTTCGTGAATTTCTTTCATTTCACGATCAATTTTATAGACAAAGGCAAATACTTCAGCGACCACTTCATATAGCTCAGACGGAATCGGCGCTTCAACATGTAAGTGCGTCATCAGTTCAGCGAGTGCCTCATCTACAACAACAGGGTATCTGACTCATTGGCAATTTGTTCAATTTTTTTCTGCGACGGTACCGTGACCTTTTGCTGTTACAACCGGTGCTTGATCGCTTGTTGCATCATGCCGTAGTGCAGCTGCAAATTTTCGTTTCGATTTCATACGCGCACGTCCAATCGATGATTCGTCGTCATCTCTTGATTTGAACTTTTTAACACCGGTAGTTGTTCATTTGCTCGTAACCATTCAAATGAAGTTAATGAAAACCCTAGTTCTTTTAACTTTTCTTTAAATGGCGGCATTAATATCGGTTTCATCCAGTGAGGTTCATCCATTTGATTATAGACGGTTATCGCTAGTTGCTGCTTTTGACGACGTACATCAACGACTGTATCTTTCAAATGCGGTAATGTTAAAAAAAATAACACTCTTTCTGTTTCTTCAAGCTGTTCTTTAGGGTCGTCCAGCATAATAAGCACATCTAAAAACGTGTCATTCACGTGCATCGGTACGATAAGCGGTTGCGAATGCGACTCATGGAAGACTGTTGCACCAACAACTTGTTGGAACACCGTTGCTAACTGCCCCTTTTGTTGTACTGGTAATTCTGACGTAGCACCAGCCTGAAGTAACGCTCTCAGTGATACATGGTTTTCACCACGTAAAAAAATCACGTACTTGAGCGACTTGAATGCGTTCCTCTTTAAAGAGTTGTTGTAAGACGAAACGCTCGTCTTTTGAGAGACCTTTTGCATGTAACAGTTGACTCATTGTGGAGGCTTGCTCTTTTTGACTCATCTGTACTAGCTTTTGCTCGAACGTTCGTGCATGTTCGGCGTCCACCGTCGTCCCTCGTTCAACCCATTGTAGCCTTGATAATAGTTCTGTCGCTCCTTGTTGTCTGACACCTTCTCCCCGAGTGGCGTCATGTATGATGTGTTGCAAACGAGAAACTTGCAATACATCTCGGTTGCCTACATCACGCGAAGTCGAAGCGTGTTCTAACAACTGTAGAAAACGCGTCGGAGATTCTGATTGGGACTGTAATTGTTGTTTGAGCGTATGTAAACGTTCACCAAGTGTCAAAGAAGACGTTTGAAACGTATGCAACGCGTCAAACGTTGCTTTCGTTGCTGGAAACTGGCGCTCTTGCATGAGCGTCATCGTTTGCAATGCATTTGGCTTAACCGTGCCCGCTTCCTTTAACAGCGACGCTAATTGTTGCATCTGTTCTTTCGTAAAAGCTACCTCATGTTTCACAAAATGATGGAAAAGCGCTCGCTCAAAACGATCTGCACGCTTTCCTAACGTTTCGTTAACATCAACTTGATTCGTTTGTTGGATAACTTTTAGTTGAATCTCGCGACCGGTCTGCTTTACTTGAAAGACGTAACGTTTGTTCGCTTCAAGCGCCGCTTCTAATCGCGCAACAAATGAACCGTTCTTCGTCTCAATCGCCGCGAATTGTCCATTATAGATGGTCTTCACTTTCCCGCTAAACCACTCGCCTACGCGAAGACCATGAAATGATGACGTCTGTTGTGTGCGGTTCTCAGTACTATGTAGTGGACCACTGACATTCACTTTGACTTCACCTTCTTTAATTTAAGCGATCTGCTACAGGACGAAAACTCCTGCGATGCACAGGCAACACACCGTATTCATCCATCGCTTGTAAATGCGCACTCGTCCCATAACCAACATGTTGATCAAACCCATACTGTGGATACTGTTCGTGTAACGTTTTCATGTATTCGTCACGTGTTTCCTTTGCGATAACAGATGCTGCCGCAATGCTCATACTTCTTGAATCACCTTTAATAAGTGATGTCTGACGAATCGTGACTGGGAGCGTCATCGCATCAACGAGCAAATGATCTGGAATCGTTTTTAATCCAGTGACTGCACGTACCATCGCTAGCTTTGTGGCTTCGTAAATGTTGAACTCATCAATTTCTTCAACGCTTGCCTCACCAATGCTTACGGTACAGCGGCTCATAATTTCATCGTAGAAATACGCACGATCTCGTTTACTTAACTTTTTGGAGTCCGTAAGACCTGGAAGAAAAACGTCTTCTGGAATCATGACCGCAGCGGTCGTAACTGGTCCAGCAAGTGGTCCTCGACCGACTTCATCAAGACCTGCGATTTGCCACGTATTGCACATTTGAAACTCTTCATTTCTTTTATCGGTATAGGATTGCATTTTTTTTCACGTAGAAGCTGTTGTTTTTGCTCATAACTCTTTAATAAATTCTGGACACCTGCTCGTGAATCTGCGCGAAGTTCTTCAAGTCTGGTTGCTTCGATCGTTTCCCCTGTTAACTCTAATTTAATGTCTTTAATCGTTGCTTTTTTCATGATTAGCCCTCTCTATGACGAAAACTAGGGATCCTTCGTCAGACGCCCCGCTTAGTGCTCAGGTCGTTCAAGCGAAATTCTCCCTAGTTTTTCAGAACGATATTCTCGTAAAATCAACTCTGCAGTTGCATCAAAATCAATGTCTCCGCCTCCCATGAGGCATCCGCGCTTTCGGCCAATTTCTTCAAACCAGCCAATCTCATGTTCTGGTTCTGCTTGAAGCTTGTACCGTTCTAACAAAGATTTTGGGTAGTATTCTTTCATATAGCGAATCAAATAGAGTACAACATCTGAAAAATCAAGGCGCTCATCTTTAATTGCGCCAGTCGCCGCTAAACGCAAACCGACCGTTTGATCTTCAAATTTCGGCCACAGAATTCCTGGTGTATCCAACAACTCTAGCTTTTTGCCAACTTTTAGCCATTGGTTTTTTTCTCGTCACCCCAGGTTTATTGCCGGTTGTTGCTTGATTCTTTCCTACGAGGCGATTGATCAGTGTGGACTTACCTACGTTAGGAATACCAACAATCATTGCTCGTACACTTCTGTGTTGAATGCCTTTTTTACGAAGCTTTTCCATTTTAGGCTCAGCTAGCTCTGTTACAGCAGCAATTAGCTCAGAGATTCCAATGTTCTTCTTAGCATCGATAGTCAGTGCTGTTTGACCAAGGTCACGATAATGTTGTAGCCATTGTTTCGTAACATTAGGGTCAGCCATATCTGGTTTCATCAATACGAGAACACGGGGTTGGTCTGTAACGGTTTCATCAAGCACTGGATTTCGCGAGGATTCTGGAATCCGTGCATCGACCAGCTCAATGACCACATCCACTTGGTTTAAAGATTCTTTGATTAGGCGAATCGCTTTCGCCATATGTCCTGGAAACCACTGAATTGTCATCGTCTTCCCTACTTTCCTTACGAACTATAAATAAAAAGGAGCCTGACCAATGGCAAGCTCCTTTTGAAAATCTTTAGTTGCTACGAAGTTCTTTAACTCTTGCAGCTTTACCTTGAAGCTTGCGCAAGTAGTAAAGTCTCGCTTGACGTACACGTCCACGACGCTTCACTTCGATCTTATCGATTCTTGGTGAATGTACTGGGAACGTACGCTCAATACCAACACCTGAAGAGATCTTACGTACTGTAAACGTTTCGCTAATTGAGCTTCCACGGCGCTTTAATACAAGACCTTGGAATACTTGGATACGCTCGCGCGTACCTTCAACTACCTTTACGTGAACAGCTACTGTATCTCCAGGACGAAAGCTAGGTACGTCACTCTTAAGTTGAGCTTTGTTAATTTCGTTAATGAGATTAGTCATTGGGTGTTTCCTCCTTCCTTCTCGGATGCTCTTACGGGATTACCGCAGCGGAACATCGGATTCAACGGCTTTCGCCACAACTGCTATCATAGCATACCGATTGATAGAGTTCAATCGTTGTTCTTAAATTCATTTAACCATTTTTCTTCTTGATCCGACTGATCATAGTCTTCTAGAAGATCAGGTCTTCGTTCATACGTCCTGCGAAAGGATTCTTTCTTTCGCCACTCTTCGATGTTTCTGTGATGACCTGAGAGAAGAACGTCTGGCACTTTCATTCCACGAAACTCTGCCGGCCTTGTGTAATGAGGGTGTTCGAGCAATCCCGTTTGGAACGAATCTTCTTTGGCTGATTGCTCATTACCAAGAACGCCAGATTGCAAACGAATCACGCTATCTGCAATTACCATTGAGGCGAGCTCTCCACCGGTTAACACGTAATCACCGATTGAAATTTCGTCTGTTGCAAGAGCACGGATTCGCTCGTCATACCCTTCATAGTGTCCACAAATGAAGACTAGTTCATCCGCTGTAGCTAGTTGTTCGGCTTTCTCCTGCGTGTGTGGCTCCCCTTGTGGACAAAGGAGCACAACACGTGCGTCTTTTGAAAGCTGTAAGCTTTCAATCGCGTCATAGATCGGTTGAGCACGAAGCACCATGCCTGCCCCGCCACCAAACGGATAGTCATCGACTTTGTTATGCTTGTTGTCAGCAAACTGACGAAAATCAGTAACGGAATAGGTTACTTGCCCTTTCTCTTCAGCTTGCTTCCAAATCGATGACGAAAAAACGCCTTGATACATCTCCGGAAACAAACTTAAAAACGTGAGCTTCATTCGTCAAGCAACCCTTCCATTAATGTTACGGTTACCGTTTTGGAGTTGAAATCAACGTCTTTAACAACTTGATCGATATAAGGCAGCAAGACGTCCTTTTTCTTCGGTTCCGTTCTCTTAACGACCCAAACGTCGTTCGCTCCTGGTGCGAGAATCTCTTTTACAAACCCGAGTTCTACTCCGTCTGTCGTAACGACTTTCAAACCGATAATATCATTGTAATAAAAGTCACCATCTGACAAATCCTCTCGTTCATCTGCAGTGACTTCTAAAACCCCGTCGCGAAGCTTGTCTGCTTCGTCTTTGTCGTTAATGCCTTCAAACGTTAACAATTGGAACTGTTTATGTGCTCTTGAGCTCGTAATCGTAAGGCGCTGACGATTGCCGTTTTTATACTTGACAGACAATTCATTGCCAACCTTAAAACGCTGTTCTGGAAAGTCCGTCGTTGAAACGACACGAACTTCTCCTTTTACGCCGTGAGTATTAACGATTGTTCCAACATTAAAGTATTCAATGTTTGACGTCATGTGAAGCGTGATCTCCTTTAGTACGGATCTCTTTAATGACTCCATCTTCTACGATAATTTCGTCTTCAAGTTTATGATCAGCCCAGCGATCCCCTACTTGAATGTCTGTATATCGTTTGACAGTGTCACCTGTAACTAGAGATCCTTCTGGCAACGTGCGGATTTTGTTCTCACGGAACGTGATGCTTTCTACCCGTTGCGTTCGTTTATTAATCTCTGCGTTAAAACGTGTTTTTATGAGTGCTTTGTTTTTCGCATCTGTTTGCTCTTTCGCTTGCTTTTGAGCTTGAAAACGGAGTTGCTCCACTTCATTGGTTAGTCGATCTTTTTCTTGATCCATTTTTGTGAGCAACTTTTTGCGATAATCTTCTGTAAGTACGTGACGTACAAGTACATTCTTTTCAATCCTCATGAAATCCACCTCATCCTCTAGATAGTATGTATATGTAAAAATCGTAGCATTGATAAAAGAAAAAGGGAAGGCTTAGCCTCCCCTCAACACGTCCTTAATCAGCAATCTTGAGACGAACTTTGCCGTTCTCTCGATTGGAAGCAGCAAGTAATGAACGCATCGAACTTGCAACTTTACCATTTTTGCCGATGACTTTACCGACATCGTCCTTATGAACCGACAGCGTTAATAACGTTGTTCCATCGTGCTCTGTCTCTTCAACAGTCACATCGTCAGGGTGATCCACAAGTGCTTTGGCAACGGTCAAGACGAGTGTTTGTAGCATCCGTATTCCTACTTACTTGCTGTTCTTTGCTTCATGGACTTTCTCCATGAGGCCAGCAGTTGAGAATAGGTTACGTACTGTGTCAGATGGCTTAGCACCATCAAGCATCCACTTTACAGCACGGTCTTCTTTTACTGTAAATGAGTTATCTGTAACGAGTGGGTTGTACGTTCCAATCTCTTCGATGAAACGACCATCACGTGGTGAGCGAGAGTCCGCAACTACGACACGGTAGTAAGGTCTTTTCTTTGATCCCATTCTTTTAAGACGAATTTTTGTAGCCATAATTCATTACCTCCAACTTATATGTTGTAAATTTTTTATGATGACAACTGGTCACCTATAACTTCACGTTCATGGTGAAATCATCGCACATTAGCCTATTATAGACAAAATGTTTGAGTGTGTAAAGGGTTTTTCCTTTTCAGTGCATAAATCGCTTAAATTACTTCATAAACGGAAACTGCATGCCGCCTTTTCCTTTGCGTTTACCAGCTTTTCCGCCCATTTGTGACGTCATTTGCTTCATCATCTTCTTCATATCTTCAAACTGTTTGAGAAGCTTGTTAACATCTTGAACGGTCGTACCGCTTCCTTTGGCAATCCGACGCTTTCGACTTGCATTTATAATCTTCGGTTCGACCTTTTCTTGCTTAGTCATTGAACGAACAATCGCTTCGACTTTGCCAATTTGGCTGTCGTCGACTTGCATGTTCTTCATGCCCTTCATCTTGTTGGCACCTGGCAACATGCCGAGCAAGTCCTCAAGAGGACCCATGCTTTTCACTTGATCAATTTGTTCTAGAAAATCATCAAACGTGAGGTCTGCATTACGAAGCTTTGCTTCCAGTTCCTTCGCCTTCTCTTCATCAACGTTCGTTTGTGCTTTCTCAATGAGTGAAAGCACATCGCCCATGCCGAGAATTCGTGAAGCCATTCGCTCTGGATGGAACGGTTCAAGTTGGTCAATCTTCTCACCCATACCGGCAAATTTGATCGGCTTCTCGGTTACAGCACGGATTGACAGTGCTGCACCACCTCTCGTGTCGCCGTCAAGTTTCGTAAGAACGACACCTGATATTTCAAGGAGTTCATTAAACTGCTCCGAAACGTTTACCGCATCTTGACCAGTCATCGCATCGACGACGAGTAAAATTTCGTCAGGATTCACAGAAGCTTTCATTTCCTTTAGCTCATCCATTAAGTTCTCGTCAACGTGCAATCGTCCCGCAGTATCGAGGATCACTGTGTCGTGATGCTCTTCCTTCGCCTTTTCAACACCGCGCTTGACGATGTCTACCGGGCTTACATCGGTTCCTTCAGAGTACACGGGCATATCCAATTGCTTACCGAGTGTGTTTAATTGATCAATCGCTGCTGGACGATAAATGTCCGCTGCAACGAGCATAGGTGTTTTATTCTTTTTCTTACGTAAATAGTTCGCAAGCTTTGCCGTCGTCGTCGTTTTACCGGCCCCTTGCAAACCGACCATCATAATGACCGTCGGTGGTTTCGGTGCCGTTTCAATCTTGCTTTCTTCTGAGCCCATTAACGCTGTCAATTCTTCATTAACCACTTTAATGACTTGTTGACCTGGCGTAAGGCTCTTCATCACTTCTTGTCCGACCGCACGTTCTTTTACGCGGTTTACAAATTGTTTAACCACTTTAAAGTTAACATCGGCTTCTAGCAAAGCAAGACGAACTTCACGCGCCATTTCTTTGACGTCGGCTTCACTTACTTTCCCTTTACCTTTTATCTTTTGCATCGTTTGCTGAAGTCGTTCAGCTAAACTTTCAAAGGCGATGGTCATCTCCCCCTTACTCTTCCGTACTTTCTAACTCTGTTACAAGAGCGATCACTTCACTGTCTTCAGACGCTAGTCGAAGTTTCTTGTAAAGCTCTTCTCTTAAACGATAACGGTTGAACAATTGAAGCTTCTCTTCATACTGTTCAAGCATAAGTTCACTACGCCTAATGTTATCATAAACGGCTTGACGACTCACATCGTATAACTCAGAAATTTCTCCGAGGGAATAATCATCGTAGTAGTACAATTGCAAGTAATTTCGTTGTTTGTCTGTTAATAATGCATGATAAAAATCAAACAATGCGTTCATTCTCATTGTTTTCTCGAGCATTGTACTTCACCCTTACTGTTAAGTGAATAACCTTTACAATTAGAATGGTACAATTCCCCTTGCCTTGTGTCAAGAAACTGCCGAGAGTTTCTATGAACACTCTCGGACATTTTCAGATCTAATCACTAGACGTGTGACAAGCGTTTTGCTCGTAATTTCAATCCATGCACTTACACGGAGTTATTCGCTCCTTCTCACTCACTTCTCTTCGACAAGTGTTTGGAACAAACCATACGTAAACTGTTCTGCATCAAACGGTTGCAAGTCATCCACTTTTTCACCGAGCCCGACAAACTTCACCGGAATGTCAAGTTCGTTACGAATCGCAAGTACGATTCCACCCTTTGCTGTACCGTCAAGCTTCGTTAATACGATCCCTGAAACGTCTGTCGCTTCTTTAAATTGCTTCGCTTGTGCCATAGCGTTTTGTCCAGTCGTCGCATCTAAAACGAGCAACACTTCATGCGGCGCACTTGGCACTTCGCGCTGAATGACTCGTTTCACTTTCTCAAGTTCTTTCATGAGGTTCACTTTGTTTTGTAAGCGACCTGCGGTGTCACAAAGAAGGACGTCGGCACTTCTAGATTTTGCAGCATGGATCGCGTCATACATAACAGCCGCAGGATCTGAGCCTTCAGCTTGCTTAATAACGTCAACACCAACACGTTCGCCCCATACACCTAGCTGTTCAATCGCACCCGCTCTAAACGTATCTCCAGCAGCTAGCACGACCTTTTTATCTTGCTCTTTAAAATGGTGAGCGAGTTTCCCGATTGTCGTCGTCTTTCCTACGCCGTTAACGCCGACGAATAAAATGACCGTCATGCCTTCTTGATTCATCGAAAGCTCGGAATCCTCTCCTGTGAAATCCAGCTTCTCGGTTAATTTCTCACTAATGACTGGTAAAATATCCGCACTGTTTTTCACATTTTCAAGCTTTGCAGTTTCACGAAGCTCATCCACAAGCTCCATAACCGTATTCACACCAACATCTGCTGAAATTAGTAGCTCTTCAAGCTCCTCAAAGAAATCCTCATCAACTGTACGGTATTTTGCTGCTAACGTGTTCATTTTCTCAGAAAATGAATCTCTTGTTTTTTTTGGAGACCATCTTTAAATTTCGTTGTGACCGAATCTGTTTGATTTGTTACGCGATCTTTTAACTTTTTAAAAAAACTCATTCGCTAAAATCCTACCTCTCTTATTTGCTCGTTGACATCGCTGGCTCAAGCATTTCTGCTTCTTCTAACCTTACAGAGACGAGTCTTGATACACCTGATTCTTCCATCGTTACCCCATAAAGTGAGTCACTCGCTGCCATCGTGCCTTTACGGTGGGTAATTACAATAAACTGGGTTTGTGCAGAAAAGCGTTGCAAGTAGTCCGCAAACCGTTTGACATTCGCTTCATCAAGCGCCGCTTCGACTTCGTCTAAAATGCAAAACGGAACAGGGCGAACGTTTAAAATCGCAAACAATAGCGCAATCGCTGTTAATGACTTCTCGCCACCAGACAATAACGACAACGCTTGTTTTTTTCTTACCCGGCGGTCTTGCAAATATATCAATGCCTGTTTCTAGAAGGTCATCTGGTTCACTTAGAACGAGATCGGCTTCACCGCCGCCAAACATGACACGATACGTTTCTTTAAACTGTTCACGAATTTGCACGAACGTCTCTCGAAACTTGCGCGTCATCTCTTCATCCATTTCACGGATGGCTTCAACGAGCGTTTGTCTCGCTTCACGCAAATCTTCTTGTTGCGTTTTTAGAAACTGATAACGCTCAGACACGCGTTCATATTCTTCAATCGCCCCTAAATTTACGTAACCGAGTTCTTCAATACCACGCTCTAATAACTTAAGCCGCTTTCTAGCGTCTTCAACCGGGATCTCACGATCACGTTTCTTTTTGGCTGCTTCGTACGTTAACTCGTATTCTCCTTGTAAACGATCAAGAAGGTGATCAAGCTCAACATCGAGCCGCTCTGTGACGAGCTCGATGTGCTGTCTTTGTTGATCTGTATCGCGGTACTCGCTATCGAACCTCGTTACGGCTTGTTCAACTAAACCAAGCTTTTCGTTTGTTTCTTCACGCTCTTTACGTTTTGCTTCAACATACGTTTGCCACTTTTCTTTGCTTTCACGCGTCTTTTCAATGTCTTCATCAATCGTTGACGACCCACCTGAAACGTCTTCAAGGCGGTACGTCAATGCCTCGCGTTCCTCTTTAATGTTAACTAACTCTCGCTGCTGCTCGCTCACCTCAGTTTGCAAGCGTTTCACAGTCTGTTTTTGATGGTCGAGTTGTTCTTTTTGCTTGGCGCGTTCAATTCGAAGCAACGTCACTTGCTCTTGCATTTCTTTCTCTGAAAGTGCTTGACGTTTTTTTTCAGCTTCTTTTTCATTAATCTCTTGCTCTAATGACGTGGAGCGTTCTGAGAGCTCAATCGCTTTTTGTTCATTCGTTTCCTTCTCTTCTGTCCATTGTAAGAGCTCTTGGTCAAGCACGCTTTTTTTCTTTTACATACAATGAGTGTTCGGATTGCTTTTGTTGCAGCGCTTGTCTTTGGAGATGCAACTCTTCTTTCGCTCGTTGTAGCGAATCGACTAGTTCTTCAAGCGTTGACTCTTTTGTTTGCAACAACTGCATGGCTTCATTGTGTTCGTTCGTTTTATCTTTTACGTTTTGTTCCAAGTCAGAGATTGCAGCTTCAATATCACGCTTTTTCTCAAGCAATTCGCCTTGCTCACGTTTACGACCGAGTAGTTCTTGGCCTTTTTTTCTTTTCACTACCTCCGGTCATTGAACCGCCTGGGTTAATGACATCACCGTCTAACGTTACGATGCGGTGCCTAAACTCACTCACTTTAGCAATTGCTTGTCCACTCTCTAAGTCACTTGCAATGATAATACCACCTAATAAGTGGTCAATGACGTTTTGAACGTGGTGCTCATTTGAAACCGCTGCCGTTGCTACGCACTCAAATCCAGGTTGTTGCTCAAGTTTCTTTAACGTACTCGATTGAACAAACCTTGGCTTCATAACATTTTGAGGTAGGAACGTTGCTCTTCCTTGCTTTTTTTGCTTTTAAGTAAGCAATCGCTTTTCGTCCATTTTGATCGGTGTCTACGACAATATGTTGTAACGCCCCACCAAGTGCAGTCTCAATTGCAAGTTCGAATTTCTTTGTAGCATGAATGAGTGAAGCGACTGGACCGAGTACACCTGAGAGTTGACCGTGATCTCTACCTTGCATGACAGCCTTTACCCCTTGGAAAAACCCTGCGTGCTCTTGTTCCATTCTCTCAAGTAAGTCGATCCGTGCTTTCACATCTTCATAACTTCGATAGCCACGATGAAGATGATCACTTTGTTTCTGTTTGTGTTCTTGGATCTTCTCAACGTGTTGCTTTGACTCTTCCACGTCTTCAAGAACGGTTTGTTTCTTCGTTTCTAGTGATTCGATTTGCTGTTGCAAGTGATCGAAATTCGTTTGTTTTGCTTCAAGCGAATCCTTGGCACCCGAATATTCTTCATCAAGTGTATCCATTCGCCGTTTCACTTTTTCTTGCTGTTCTTTTCGATAACGCATTTCGTTTTTTTAGTGCAGCTTGTTCATTTAACACATCGATATACGTCGTTTTAAGCGCTTCAAGTTCTGTCTCGAAATCTTCTTGTGTTTTGCTCATTTCTTTTTGCATCGTGTTCCAACGCTTTTCGAGCTTTGCATCATTTGCTTCTTTATCTTCAAGTTGTTTTGCTTCAGCATCAAGAGATTTCTTGGACTCTTGCCAACTCGTCTCAATTGCAGTCATTCTTTGCTCGAGTTCCTCAAGCCTCACGTGTGCATTTGAACCTCGTTCATTCATGAGCTCGCGATGGCCTTCTAATTGAGTTAAACGCTCACTCACTTCTAGAAGCTCTTTTTGACTCTCTTCTAGTTGTTGGTCAATTTGTTTGAGCAATGCTTTTACATCGTCTTGTTCTTGAACGCTTTTTTTTCAAGTTGTGCACCTTTCGTCTCTAAAGTTGCTTGTAAGGTTTGGAGTTTGTTTTTTTTACTCGTCCATTGCCCATGTTTATCATCAATATCAAAACTAAGTAACGAGATGTCTAACTTCTCGTATTCCTCACGCTTTTCGACGTACTCTTTTGCAGTAGATGCTTGACGCTCAAGGGGTTCGATTTGTTGTTCAAGCTCACTTAATATATCTTCAACACGCTGAAGGTTATCTTTCGTTTCTGTAAGTTTTTTCTCTGATTGTTGTTTTCTTGATTTGTATTTTAAAACGCCAGCAGCATCTTCAAACATGACGCGACGTTCTTCAGGTTTTGAAGAGAGAATCTTTTCAACTTCTCCTTGTCCAATCATCGAATACGCTTCTTTGCCAAGTCCTGAATCGATGAGTAAATCAAGCAAGTCTTTGCGACGACAGGCGGTGCCGTTCAAATAGTATTCACTCTCACCTGTGCGAAACAACCGTCTCGTCATACTAATCTCAGCGAACTCAGAACTCATATGTCCGTCTTCGTTATCCAAAACGAGCGTTACTTCTGCAAGGTTCACTTTCTTTCTCGATTCACTACCTGCAAAAATAATGTCTTCCATTTTTGATCCGCGCAACTGTTTCGCAGATTGTTCGCCAAGTACCCAGCGGACCCCGTCCGAAACGTTGCTTTTCCCGCTCCCGTTCGGCCCTACAATTGCTGTCACTCCCGGGTCTAGATCAATCTTCAATGGAGTTGCAAATGATTTGAACCCTGATATTTCTAGCCTTTTTAAATACATGGCTTTACCCTCAATTCTTTCTAACGTCGTGCTTATTCTCGTTCCATCTGACGACTTTTTTGTAATCTCACCTTTTCAAACATGAAAATCGCCTCTAAAATAGAATGGAAAGGGAGGCCATCCATGACGAATTTAGATCATGCTACACATGAGAATTTGACTTACATGTTTGAAAAGTTGCAGGAACGACTAAAAGTAGTAAACCGAGTTGTTCTTGATCCTGAGTACTACTCACTTAATCAATACGAAGACATTAAAGACGTGTATGACTATGTTGTTAGTCATCCGAATTTAAGCGTAAGAGAAATTGATGCACTCGTATCAGAACTCGGGGCAATTAAAGCAAAAAAAATAGGTCAACCGTACAATCACCTTAAACCATTACGTTTTAAGGTGATTGTCATTTATTCGCTACTTTTTTACTCAATAAAGTTAGTGCTTTTTGTGCTGCGTGTTGTTCTGCAGCTTTTTTAGTCTTTCCTGTACCTTCACCGTAACTCGTTTCGTTCACGAACACTTTTGCAACAAATTCGCGGTTGTGGGCAGGCCCTTGCTCAGCAACAATTTGGTAACTAATCCGTCCGCTACTTCTTGTTGCACAAATTCTTGCAATTGGCTTTTAAAGTCCATGACGTCCGTGTAACTACCCGTTTCAATCTTTAGATAGACGGTTTCTTCAAGAAATGCGTATACTGCATCCATCCCTTGGTCTAAATACAACGCACCGACAAACGCTTCAAAAACGTCTGCAAGCATTGCAGGTCGATTGCGACCGCCACTCATCTCTTCACCTTTACCGAGGAAAATCAATGATCCGAACTCAAGTCGCTCAGCAAGTTCAAACAACGAAGGTTCGCATACAACGGCAGCTCTTAACTTCGTCATCTCTCCTTCTTGCATGAGTGGAAAACGCTTGAATAGATGTTGAGATACTGCAAGCTCTAACACCGCATCCCCTAAAAACTCTAATCGTTCGTTATCTTGGTCTGCACGAAAGCGTTGTTCATTCACGTACGAAGAATGTGTAAATGCTTGATATAGCAATTGTTGATCAATAAACGTAACCGATAGGGAACTTAGCATCGTTTGGAACTTTTTCGCATGCGCATCACTTACACTGTATTTCTTTTCAGCCTTTCGTTTACGCCCTGACTGTTGACTCATTTTCATCTACTCCTTTAAAAAGTTCAATCAGAAAACGGGAAAAACAAGCTCTGCGATGTGCAGAACTTGTCTGAAAGGAAAGGGTTACTGTGCATCTATGTAGTTGACGACATCAGCAACCGTCGCGATCTTTTCCGCTTCCTCATCTGAGATCTCAAGGTCAAACTCATCTTCAAGTTCCATTACAAGTTCAACAACATCAAGTGAATCTGCACCTAGATCTTCTTTAAACGTTGACTCCATTTTCACTTCTGACTCTTCCACACTTAGACGATCAACGATGATTTTCGTTACGCGCTCTAATGTATTTGTTTCTGCCATGATAATTCCTCCTAGACTTTCATTCGTGTTTTTAATTCGATTGTTTATTTAATTGAATGTAACCATTGTCATTATAGATGATTTCCTAGTAAAAAAAACTAGAGAGGTTTGTCTTACCCCATATACATGCCGCCATCAACATGCAACGTTTGTCCTGTCATATAGCGACTATCCTCTTTACATAAAAAGGATACAACACGTGCAACATCTTCTGGCTCACCAAGTGTAGCAAGTGGGATTTGTTCAAGTAATGCTGATTTTGTTTCATCTTGCAATTCATCCGTCATTTCAGTTGCAATAAAGCCTGGTGCAACAGCATTCACACGAATGTTACGACTTGCGAATTCTTTCGCAAGCGTCTTTGTCAATCCAACAACACCTGCTTTTGCCGCAACGTAGTTTGCTTGACCTGGATTTCCAATTGATCCAACGACAGAGGCGATGTTGACAATAACACCCTCGCGTTGCTTCATCATCGGTCTAGATGCCGCCTTCGAGCAGAGAAACACCCCCTTTACGTTCGTGTTCATCACGTCATCCCAATCTTCTGATTTCATACGCATAACCAGATTGTCACGTGTAATCCCCGCATTGTTAATGAGTAAATCAATGCGTTCGAATTCATCCGTGACCGTTTTGAACATTTCTTTCACTTGTGTTTCATCAGAAACATCCGCTTGAATTGTTATCGCTCGTACACCGTGAGCTTCACAGCTTGCCTTTGTTTCTTCTGCCTTTGCTTGATTGCCTGAATAATTAATTGCTACATCGGCACCAAGACTAGCAAGTTCGATTGCAATCGCACGTCCAATTCCTCTAGAAGCCCCAGTGACTAAGGCTTTTTTTCCCTTGCAATTTCAATAGATTAAACCTCCTGAAGTAATGCGTTTAGCTTCTCTACATCGTCTTTCGTATGAAGAGAGACAACGTCAACATTTTTGCGATCAATTTTGCGCACAAGTCCTGATAGCACTTGTCCACTTCCTACTTCAACAAATGTATTGACGCCTTCACCAATCATATAACGAATCGAATCTTCCCAAAGAACAGGAGATGTCATTTGCTTGACGAGTCCTGCTTTTAACCGTTCGCCTGATTGTTCGCCTGTTGCGGATACATTTGTAATGACTGGAACGGTTGCATCTCGAAATGAAATGCTAGCTAACGCTTGTTCTAGCTCATTTGCAGCAGGCTCCATTAATGCAGAGTGGAATGGTCCACTCACATTTAATGGGATCGTACGCTTCGCACCTTTTTCTTTCATTCGTTCACCGACCGTCTTCACACCCGCAGTCGTCCCTGAAATAACGACTTGACCAGGTGCGTTAACGTTAGCCATTTGTACAGCTTCACCTTCAGCAGTAACAGCTTCACAGACCGCTTTTAGATCCTCACGCGTACCACCCATAACTGCTGCCATCGTACCTGTTCCGTTCGGAACTGCTGCTTCCATGAACTGGCCACGTTTACGAACGACTGCAACCGCATCTTCAAACGTTAATACACCTGCGGCAACGAGAGCACTGTACTCTCCTAAACTATGACCTGCTACAAATGACGGGGTAACATTAAGCCCCTTAACAAGTTGCAAAGCAGCAATGCTCGTCGTAACAAGCGCTGGTTGTGCATTTGACGTTTGCTTTAGTTCCTCTTCAGGTCCTTCTTCCATGAGCTTCGAAAGTGGAAATTGTAACACACGATCAGCAACATCCACGACGTTTTTCGATGATTCATTCGTCTGTTTCGCATCTAGTCCCATTCCAATGACTTGAGACCCTTGTCCAGGAAACAAAAACGCAAACTTCCGCATGTGAATCACTCCTTCTCTGACGTATCGCTTAATTCTTTTGCGATGACTTCTGGAACTTTTTCTTCAATCATTTGCATCGCTTGCCTTACTGCGTGATAAATCGCTGTATGGTCTGATGAGCCGTGAGCTTTAATGACTGGCGCTTTAAGCCCGAACAAACCAGCACCACCGTAGTGAGAATAACTCATCTTCTCTTTTATATTTTTAAACGAAGGCTTCAAAACTCCTGCTGCTAATTTGTTCATTGTCGTTGAGGTTAGCTCTGCCTTTAAGATCGTGAACAATGATTCAGCAGTTCCTTCAATCGTTTTTAGAAGGATATTCCCCGAGAATCCATCACAGACAACAACGTCACATACACCGTTTAATACGTCTCTTGCTTCAACGTTGCCAACGAATTCGAACTTTCCACCTTGAAGCTGTTCAAAGGCAGCTTTCGATAATTCGTTTCCTTTTCCTTCTTCTGTACCGACGTTTAACAAACCGATGCGAGGGGTTTTACGGTTTTTCACTTGTCGTAAATAAACATCGCCCATAACACCGTACTGATACAAGTGTTCCGCTCTCGCTTCAATGTTCGCACCAACGTCTAAAAGCAAGAATCCTTCGCCATCAATCGTCGGTAACATCGGCGCAAGCGCTGGACGCTCCACCCCGTCAATTCTCCCAACGTGAAGAAGTCCTGCCGTCATAAGCGCACCTGTGTTGCCTGCAGAAATACAGGCATCACAGCGACCTTCACGTACTTCCCGAACAGCAAGAACCATTGATGAGTTCTTCTTACGACGCACCGCACGCGTGGGTGCATCTTCGTTTGTAATGACTTCATCGGTATGCAAAATTTCAATTCTTGGGTGCGCATTTAGATGTTCGTTAATTTGCTCTTCGTCACCGACGAGAACAATCGAAATTTGATCAAATGCTTTAACAGCTGCCATTGCGCCAGCCACTTGAGCTTTAGGGGCGTTGTCACCGCCCATAGCGTCTACTGCAATCTTCATGCTTTAAGCTCCTTTTATCAGTTCAACCTTCATCACTTTAGTCTTGATGGCCTCTTGCCATTTGAAATTCTCCAGAAAATACTCGTCGTTGATCGACATAACTTTCGACGATTACGGTTGTCCATTTGTCGTCTTGAGCGGTAACTTTTGCTTTGGCAACGACTCGTTCTGTTGCTTTTACTGGTTTAGAAAAACGTACATTAGCACGACCTGTTACGACGAAATCATCGTTAATGATGGCCACAGCTAGTGAATTTGCTTGTGCAAACAAATGATGCCCACGAGCAATTCCATTTCTCGTAAATACATGTTCTTCTCGAATTTCCATGATTGAAATCGCTGTCTCATCAAGTTGTAAATCAATGACTTCACCGATTACTTCTTCATCTGTTAACGCTTTTACTTCATCATGGTGTTGTCTTGCGACGTCTTTTAATCGCTCACGAAGTTCTGGTATACCGAGTTCTAAGCGATCTAGTCGAATTGTTTGAATGCTAACATTAAAGGACGTAGCCAATGCTTCGTCTGTGATGAATGGATTGTTTTGAATCGTTTCCTTCAGTTCAGCTTTACGAACATGCTTTGGTTTTCTCATGAATAATAAGCACCGCATTTCTATGACTAGGTCCTAATAGTAGTTTGCAACAATCTGGAGAGAAAATCAACAAATCTTTAATCGAGTTTCTCTCCAGAAAGCGCTCCTGTATCGGATAAATAGTTACGTAACGCCTCGTACTCAACGTCGGCCCAAAACGCATCGGACTGTATGAGCGTTTGTGCGTCTTGTCTTGCTGTCTCAAGGGCTCGGTAATCATGGACAGGATCTGCTAAACGGAAGTGAGGCATACCGCTCTGTTTCTTACCAAGTAAGTCACCAGGACCTCGAAGCTTTAAATCTTCTTCTGCTAACACAAATCCATCTGTTGTTTCGGTCATAATTTTCATTCGTTCTTTTCCTGTTTCAGACGTTGGGTCTGAAAGCAAAATGCAGTACGATTGGGCATCTCCACGACCGACTCGACCTCTTAGCTGGTGCAGCTGAGCTAACCCAAAGCGATCCGCATCATAAATCAGCATACAAGTCGCATTCGGAACGTTTACTCCGACTTCAACGACCGTTGTAGAAACGAGCAATTGCACGTGATTACTAAAAAATCGTTCCATCGTGCCGTTTTTCTCATCGTTTGAGAGGCGACCGTGCACGAGTCCAACGGAAACGCTAGGAAGAATCTGTTGCAATTGCTCATACAAGTCTATGGCATTTTGTACGTCTAGTTGCTCTGACTCCTCAATTAATGGACAAATTACATACGCTTGACGTCCGGCACGAATTTCTTTTTCAATAAACGTAATGACTCGCTCGAACATATCATGCTTTGCCCAATACGTTTCTACCGGTTTACGCCCTACGGGTTGCTCATCAATTCTTGATACGTCCATATCACCAAATGCTGTAATAGCAAGCGTTCTCGGAATGGGCGTTGCGGTCATAAACAACACATCTGGGCTGCCTTTTTCTTTCAATGCACGTCTTTGATTGACGCCAAATCGATGTTGTTCATCGGTCACGACGAGACCGAGATTTGGAATTGGGACGTCAGGTTGAATGAGCGCGTGGGTTCCAATTAATACATTCACCTGACCTGCTTCTAATGCTTCAATCGTTTGTTTTCGTTCAGACTTCTTCGTGGAGCCCGTCAGCAAACGAATTGAAACGTCGAATTCACGAAAGAGTTCTTGCAGCGATTCATAATGTTGCTCAGCTAGAATCTCCGTCGGCACCATTAATGCTGTCGTTTTTCCCGCAGTAATAACTGCATACATTGCAATCGCTGCCACGACTGTTTTACCAGAACCTACGTCCCCTTGTAGTAAGCGATTCATTCGATACGGTTGGTGCAAATCATGAACAATTTCATCAAGTGAGCGCTTTTGTGCCTGTGTAAGCGCAAATGGCAAAGCATCCATAAACGCCTTTACTTTAGCTACGTCCTCTTGAAGTGGTGTTGCCTGTTCATGTTGGCGTACTGAACGTTTATACGCTTGCATACGCAGTTGAAACAGCAGAAACTCTTCGTATATGTAACGTCTTCTTGCATGTTTTAAAGATTCTTTGTCCGTCGGTCGATGCAACTGTTGAATCGTATCGAGATCGCCGGTAATTTATATCGCTCTAACAAAGCCTCTGGCAATCGCTCTGGCGGAAACGCATCGGTCATCGCTAGCGCATCTTCTGTCCATTGCGTCAGCTGGCGTGTCGTTAATCTTCCAGATAAGGCGTAGATTGGGGCGTACGGCCTCTTCTCTTCTACTTGTCCAACTTCAATAGATTGGGCGGTAATTTGAGCTCGGTGCCGATTCCACTTCCCTGACACAGTAATTGCGACTTCGTTTTGCAACTTGCTTTTTAAAAAGGCACGGTTAAACGCTACAACGTTTAACACGTGTCCCCCGCTGTTCATTTTAAAATTCAATCGGTTTTTCTTTCTTCCGTAGTAACTTACTCTCGCTTCACCGATTACAACTCCTTCAACGGTCACATTATCATCATGAACGAGCTGTTCAACCGGTTGTGCTTCTTTGTTTTCATAGCGATAAGGAAGATGTGCTAGAAGATCAGAAATAAAGAAAATGCCAAGGCGCTCGAGGTCTTTGGCACTTTCTTTACCGATTCCTTTTAGCGAGGAGACGGATGTGTTCATCATGTACGCTCAGCAGAAAGGTCAAAAATCTGTGATTCGAGCGCTTTGCCTGTAGGTGTCGCAGCAAGCCCACCTAAAGCAGTTTCTTTTAACGTTTCTGACATACTCTCACCGATGCGGTACATCGCATCAATCACTTCGTCACAAGGTATGCGACTTTCAATTCCGGCAAGCGCCATATCAGCTGCTACCATTGCAATCGACGCACCTGCTGCGTTTCGTTTGACACAAGGTACTTCAACGAGTCCTGCAACCGGGTCGCAAACGAGGCCTAGCATATTTTTCAGTGCCATTGCCATTGCTTCAGCAGATTGCTTCGGTGTACCGCCTGCAAGCTCTACAGCAGCTGCCGCTGCCATACCTGCTGCAGAACCGACTTCTGCTTGACAACCACCCGCAGCTCCCGAAATCGAAGCATTGTTCGCAACGACAAGACCAAATGCACCTGAAGTCAATAAATACCGTTGCATCGCTTCACGAGTTGGGTTTAATTTGTCTTTAAGACTAAACAACGTTCCTGGGACGACTCCAGCGGAGCCGGCTGTTGGTGTCGCACAGATCATTCCCATTGCTGCATTCACTTCGTTTGTTGCCATTGCACGACTCACTGCGCGTAACAATGTGTCACCACTTAGACCGTTGCCATTTTCGATATACTTCTCAAGCTTTTTTCCGTCTCCACCGGTGAGTCCTGAAACAGATTTCACATCTTCTTCAATGCCACGTCTTACGGCTTCTTCCATAATCGTGAGCTTCTCATCCATATCCGTTAAGACGGCTTCCCTTGAACGACCTGTCACCTCGATCTCTTGTTGAATCATGACTTCTGAAATGGAGATTCCATCTCTATTAGTCAATTCGATTAACTCTGCGACGTTTCGAAACATGAACGTCCACCTCTCAATCATTTATTCGTGAAGTTTTGCGACTTGGTCTACATGCTCAAGTTTTTCAAGTGATGTCATAATCTCATCTGTGACCGTTTGATCAACTTCAATGACCATGAGAGCTTCTCGCCCTTTTTCTTTTCGTGAGACTTTCATATGACCAATGTTCACTTTATGAAGCGCTAGTACGTTTGCCACATTTGCAATGACTCCGTACCGGTCTTGATGAACAATTAGAAGTGCTGGATGATGTCCGGTTAATTGTAAAGCAAATCCGTTTAACTCAATGATCTCAATCTTACCACCACCGATTGAAATTCCAACAAGTTCCATCGCATTGTCGTCGGATTCAAGGCGAAGCTTGACCGTATTTGGGTGGTCAGGGATGGCTTCTTCTTCATGAAAGCGAACACGCATGTTTGCATTGCTTGCATGTTCCTTTGCATCGCGAATTCGCTCATCAAACGTATCAAAGTCGAGCAAACCGCCGATTAACGCCACGTCAGTACCGTGACCTTTGTACGTTTTCGCAAATGAGCCGTATAAATGAATGTTCACACGCTTCGGTTGACCATCAAAAAGTAGTCTTGCAAGACGTCCAATTCTAGCAGCACCTGCGGTATGTGAGCTTGACGGTCCAACCATGATTGGACCAATAATCTCTGTAACACTACGATATTTCATAACAATCCCCTTACGCTTTTGTAGGAGTGACCATCACGGCAACAGTTCCCGGACCAACATGAGTACCAATTACCGCACCGATTTCTGTCTTAACTGTCGATTGAGTGTTTAAACGAGCTTTGATTTCTTCTAAAACCGTGTCGCCAACTTCAGGAGCAACCGCATGACTTAATCCGATGTCTACCGGTTGGTCTTTGTATGTTTCTTGTAACGTTTCTACAATTTTATCGATTGCTTTTTTTACGGCCACGAGCTTTTTCAAACGGGTAGACTTCTCCTTCTTTCGAAAGAGATAAAATCGGTTTCATTTTTAATAAGGATCCAATAAGTGCTTGTGCTTTACCGATTCTACCGTTTTTTTGTAAATACTCAAGTGTTTCAACCATAAAGTATACCGATGTTTCATTTAGAAGAACGTCGATACGGTCTTGAATTGCCTTTTGATCAGCGCCTTCAATAGCAAGCTTCGCAACATCAGCGACGATTATGCCAATAGAATAGCTCGCTCGTTTTGAATCAATCACATGCACGTTAATTTTGTCTTCTACTTCTGAGGCAGCGATCGTTGCAGCTTGATACGTACCGCTCAATTTAGAAGACAGATGAATGGAAAATATGACGGTATCTTCTTCTGATTCATCGTAGATCTCGTTGTAAAGCTTTTCAAAATCATACGGTGAAGGTTGAGAAGTTGTTGGCATTTGATTCGCTTGTTGTAACTTCTCATAAAAGGCAGTCGGACTTAATTCAATTCCATCAAGATACGTCTCATCCGCTGAAAAGTTTACTTTTAGTGGAATAACGGTAATGTCTAGTTCTTCAGCGAGCGCGTTCGGAATATCAGCCGTACTGTCCGTAACAATCTTTACACGTGTCATATCATCCATCCCCTCTTATCTTTTATTCAGCAGCAATAATGTAATGGTAAAGCGGTTGTTTCCCTTCATGCACTTCAGTCTCAACTTCTGGATACTTCTCTTCGATGTACGAGACGAGCGCATCCGTACAAGACGCTTCAGCTTCTTCACCACTAATGATCGTTACCATCTCTGTATCGTTGTCTACCATTTGGCTTGTCACAGAAATGAGCGTCTCTTCTAAAGAATCTCCTGAGCTTACAATCTTGTTCTCAACAAGGCCCATGATGTCGTCTTTCTTAATGTCTATGCCATCAATTGCTGTGTCACGAATTGATTTTGTAATTTGACCGCTTTTCACTTGAGAAATGCTCTCCGTCATTTCTTTTTGGTTGCGATCGGCATTGTTCATTGCATTAAACGAAAACAGCGCACTTAATCCTTGAGGAACAGACTTCGTAGGGATAACACGAACATCACGATCACTCACTTCAGCTGCTTGCTCGGCTGTCATAATGATGTTGCTGTTGTTTGGAATTAAAAACACATGCTTTGCGTGCGTTTCTTTAATTGCATTCGTCAACTGCTCCGTACTCGGGTTCATCGTTTGACCACCTTCGATCACGATGTCTACACCGACACTCTTGAATAGATCACGAATCCCATCACCCATTGCAACGGCAATCATGGCAAACTCGGCTTCTTCTTGAGTTTTCTTCGGAACGGGCGGTTCAGTTTTCTTAGGTTCATTTGAAAGTGCAGCATGCTGGTCACGCATGTTGTCGACTTTAACGTGAATAAGCTCCCCGTACTTTTGTGCCTCGTTCATGATGAAACCTGGATGTTCAGCATGAATATGGATCTTAATGATATCTTCATCACTTACGACTAGAAGAGAATCGCCGTATTGGCTTAACGTATTGCGGAAATCTTCTTCAACGTAAGGTGACTCGTTCGTTTTGTCATCGCTAAAGCGAACCATCACTTCAGTACAATACCCAAATTCAATATCCTCTGGATTCATGTCACCTTGAATGTTGTGGTGTTCAACATGAACGAGCTCTTCCATCGATGCTTGCTCTGGAGCGTCATCTGCTGTCGTTTCTCCGCGCATTGCACGTAGCATACCTTCATAGATGTAGACGAGTCCTTGACCGCCTGAATCAACGACACCAACTTCTTTAAGTACCGGAAGTAAATCAGGTGTGCGCTCAAGTGAAGCTTTCGCTTCTTCAATCGCATCGACAAGTACTTGCTCTGCATCCTTCGTTTTCTTTGCAGACTTGGTCGCTTTCTCAGCTGCATCTTTAGCAACCGTTAAGATTGTCCCCTCAACAGGCTTCATAACCGCTTTATACGCCGTCTGAACGCCTCCGTCGAACGCTTTAGCAAGCGCTTGTCCATCAAGCACTTGCTCATGCTCAATGCCTTTTGCAAAACCACGGAATAGTTGTGACAAAATGACACCTGAATTTCCACGTGCTCCCATTAGTAAACCTTTAGAGAACGTTTTTGCAACTTGGTTTGCACTCGTTGCATCTTGCTGCTTCATTTCTTTCACACCAGAGCGAATGGTAAGGCTCATATTCGTTCCAGTATCTCCATCTGGTACAGGAAAGACATTTAGAGCGTCAACTCGCTTTGCGTGCTTCTCTAAAGCGACTGCTCCCTCATTAAACATGGCCAGAAGCATCTGGCCGTTAATTGTATTTGACACTTATACACACCTCATTTAGTCCAACCGTTACGGATTAGAAACGCGAACACCTTGAACAAAGATATTCACAGATTCTACTTGTAGTCCCAGTAATTTTTCTAGTTGATATTTCACTTTTGATTGTACATTGTAAGCAACTTCAGAGATCTTCGTGCCGTAGCTTACGATGATGTACATATCAATCATAAGATCTCCCTCGTTTTCACGGATGACAACTCCACGTGAGAAATTGTCACGCTTTAAAAGCTCAGAGATTCCGTCTTTGATCTGCTTTTGAGAGGCCATGCCTACAATCCCATAACAGTCTGTTGCTGCACCTCCTGCAACGGTTGCAACTACTTCTTTTGAGATGTCAATGGAACCTAGTTGAGAATTCATTTCTAAGGCCATAGCCATCCTCCTTTCATCCATCAGTAATGATAACTATCGACAGTTTACTATATTTTTCAGCTTTTATAAAGCAACTGTTCATAAATCTATATTGATTTCTTCCATATTTTTATGCTAAGATGTTCGAGTGCAAGTAAGGGAGAAGTAAATAAAGGAGGGATTCTGATGGCACGTAAATGTTTTGTTACGGGTCGTGGACCATCAAGCGGTAATAACCGTTCCCACGCGAACAACTCGTCAAAACGCCGTTGGGGCGCAAATGTCCAAAAGGTTCGTATTCTAGTTGACGGGAAACCTAAACGAGTATATGTATCTGCAAAAGCGTTGAAAGCCGGTAAAGTAGAGCGCGTTTAAGCGCTACTTACCGGTTTTTATAAAATGAAAAAAAAGAAAAAGCTCCGCTAAGCGGTGCTTTTTCTTTTTTGGGGGTTACTCTTTTTTTAAATGAGTTCAGCATTGCGCGAACAACCCCACCTAAAAACTTCGGAAGCTTAATCGTATAAAATTTCATTCCAATTCCTCCTTGAAGGCCAGCTTTTTCCGAAGACAAACACTGACGGGCACATACGGATTCTTCTATATGTATATTCACCCAGAAGGAAATAGTACATCGTTTTTTATAAAAAATTACTCGGTAATGCTTTTGAGCCGTTCCACCGCCTGCTTGCGGTCACTTTGTTTATAAATGTGTGATCCTGCCACGAGCAGGTTTGCTCCGTGTTCTACACACTGTTTTGCGGTCTCTTCGTTAACGCCTCCGTCAACTTCAATAAGTAACTCTTCGTTCACTTCATTTGCAAATCTACGTACTTCAGCAATCTTAGGTAGCACAGCTTGAATGAAGCTTTGCCCACCAAACCCAGGGTTAACCGTCATTAACAAGACGAGGTCTACATCTTCAATCACATGTTGAACCATTGCTACTGGAGTATGTGGATTTAAAGCAACTCCCGCTTTAACACCATGGCTTTTAATGAGTTGAATCGTTCGGTGCAAATGAGTACAAGCTTCGACATGAACCGTAATGATGTCTGCGCCGGCTTTGACAAAGTCTTCAACGTACCGATCTGGATCTTCAATCATTAAGTGAACATCAAGTGGTAGTGACGTTGAGCGTTTTGCCGCATCAACAATGAGAGGACCAATTGTAATGTTAGGAACAAACTTTCCGTCCATTACGTCTACATGGATATAGTCCGCATTGCTCACTGCCTCGATGTCGTTGCCTAGTTGTTTAAAATCCGCTGAAAGGATTGACGGTGCGATCATTGCCATTGTGTTAAAACCTCCGCTTTTCTTCTTCTTCTTTTTCGTTGTAAAATGACAAATAATTGTCATATCGATACGGTGCAATTTCATCTGTTTCAACCGCAGCCTTTACTGCACAACGATCTTCTCTGCGATGCGTACAGCCGCGGTATTTACAATCTTTAGACACCTCATAAATTTCAAGAAAGCTATCTGCCAAAACATCAAGGTCAATCCCCGTAAAATCAAGGGAGCTAAAGCCAGGAGTATCTGCGACTTGACCTCCACACGTTTGCAATAACTCAACGTGGCGTGTCGTATGTTTTCCCCTTGATAATTGTTGCGAAATTTCACCTGTTTGAAGGTCTAATGAGTCATCAACACGATTTAATAGCGTTGATTTACCGACGCCAGACTGCCCCGCAACGACGGTGTACGGTCCTTTAATAAACCTCGAATTACTTCGAGATCGTCATCACCTGGCGTATAAACGACTGTATAACCAAGTGATTCATATCGACTGGCTTTGCTTCGAACTTCTCGCTTTATCTCTTCACTTGCAAGGTCCATTTTCGAAATGATAATGATCGATTCAACTTCCATCGCTTCTGTATGGACGAGCAATCGATCTAATAAATACGTACTAAACTCCGGTTTCGTCGAAGACATAACGAGTAGTGCTTGATTGACATTGGCAATCGGTGGACGATGCATTTCATTTGATCTCGATTCGACCGTTTGAACATATTCCTCTTCAAACGTGACAAAGTCACCGACGAGCGGTTTAATCTTTTGCTTACGAAACAATCCACGTGCCCGACAACGCGTAACCTCTCCATCATGTAAAACATCGTAGAATCCACCGACGGCTTTTATAATTTGGCCTGCTTGCAACGAATCTCCTCCTTAGTCTTCTTCGAACTCTAGCGTATTAGATTGCATTTCTTCGTCGTTAATATACAACGTGTACGTCCCTGGTATACTCTTACTCACTTCAAAAGGAACGAGATATTCGGTCGATTCTGTGATCTCTTCCTCAACGAAAATCTCTGGGTCGCCTCCTGTCGTTCTATCTGTAAATTCAATGCGAATATCATAGGACTGTCCAGCTTCTGGATCGGTCACATTTACGGGGATCTCCGCATAGCGGGTTTGCGTTTCTTCCTCTTCGACAGGCGGTTCACCATTAGAAATCACGAATGTCACGCCAGACCCTTCATCAATCGTAACGTACGGTCCTGGCTCATGAGTAATCACTTGCCCTTCTGGCACAGTTTCTGAGTATTCACGATCAAATGTACCTGACAATTGATGAGATTCAAGGTAATTACGCACCGCTTGCTCACTGGAGCCTGTAAGGTCTCCGAGTGTCATTTGTGGTGTTTCACTGTATACGAGTTGAACCGATAGCTCGTCTTGAATGACCTCTTCACCAGACTCAGGTGTCTGGCTGATGACGTACCCTGGTGGTTGCTCATCAGAAGGTTCACTCGTCGTCTCAACGTCAATGTCTAGTTCCTCTAGAAGATCAACCGCATCCTCTACACTCATCCTGTTAAGTCTTGCATTTCAACCGTTTCTGGACCATCACTCACTCGAAGCGTAATCGCACTTTCAACTTTCACGTTTCTTCCCGCTCTTGGGTCTTGATAATAGACAACATCACGTTCAACTTCATCGTGATATTCTCGCTCAATTGTAACGATCAGTTCATTCTCTTCTAACAACTGCTCTGCTTCTTCGTAATTCGTACCAACACATCAGCACTTGTACTTCATCTACAGCAAACCAAGACGGAATGACCATAAATCCTAGCACGAGCGCTGTCGGTACAATGATCAGAAATGCGAGTAATGGAAACAACCAAGCTTACGCTTTGACTTTTTCTTAGGCTCATTTGCTTTTGCATCATTTTCTTCTTGGCCTGTTTGTTCACTTGGAGCGACAATTGTTTCTTCAGAAGACTGTTGGTCGCTTAATACAGGCAGCACTTTTGTTTCTTCTTCACTTTGATCATCAAGTTCTAGTGGCGCTTCGTTCATCCGTTCTGGTAACAACGCCGTTTCTGCATCATGCAACATGTCGTGTACCGTCTCATAACGCAACAAAGGATCTTTGACAGTCGCTCTACGAATGATATTGTTCATACTCTCTGGCAAGTCAGGACGCAACACTTTTGCGTTCGGAATCTTCTCTTGCAAATGTTTGAGTGCAATTGAAACCGCAGAATCTGCATCAAACGGCAATGTCCCTGTAATCATTTCATAAAGCACAACGCCTAAAGCATAAATGTCCGCTTTTAACGTAACCGCCCCACCACGTGCTTGTTCAGGAGATAAATAATGAACAGAACCGAGAACAGAATTCGTATGTGTAATCGTTGCAGCTGAGGCCGCTCTTGCAATCCCAAAATCCGTTACTTTTACCGTGCCATCTTCATCAAGAAGAATGTTGTGTGGTTTAACGTCACGGTGAACAATTCCTTGGTCGTGGGCATACGCAATCGCTGAAGAAATTTGATCAAAGATTTGGAGTACTTCTTGAAACGGAAGCGCACCTTCTCGGACTATTTTTTTCTTTTAATGTACTACCACCAACGTATTCCATCACGATGTAAAACGTCTGATCTTCTTCACCAACATCATAAATGTCAACAACGTTGGATGAATTAAGCTGGTCGCCGCCTGAGCTTCACGTCTAAATCTACGTATAAATGCTTCATCATGTGTATATTGAGGTTGCAAAACCTTTACCGCTACATCACGCTCTAAAATAACATCTCGCGCTCGGTAAACGTTTGCCATTCCGCCACCACCGATGGCTTCAATGACTTCATAACGACCGTCAATACGTGACCCTATCATAGTTCGTTCGCTCCCTTGTCTATGAGAATGAACGTAATGTTATCTTCGCCACCACGGTCAAGAGCAAGTTGCAATAGTTGATCGGCTTTATCTTCTAAACGATTATCTTGATTTAACACAACGTCAAAATCATCGTTTGATAGCTTGTCGCTAAGCCCATCCGAACACAAAATAACGGTGTCCGTATCGCTTAATTCATGCTGCAACACATCAATGTTGCACTGATTCTCTGTGCCGAGTGCGCGTGTGACGACATTTTTTTTGTGGGTGATTTTTAGCTTCTTCTTCTGAAATCTGCCTTGACGGTAAAGTTCATTTACGAGTGTATGGTCATGAGTTACTTGTGAGATATGGTGTTCTTTTTTTTCACGTATAAGCGGCTATCACCAACGTGAGCACTAATCATTTCAGATTCGGTTATGAGTGCACAAACAATCGTCGTACCCATGCCACGCATTTCTGTATTTGTCAGCGATTGCTCATAAATGCGTTCATTTGCTTCTGTAATCGTATGAAGAAGCCATGATGTCATGGCTTCTTCTGTTGCATGTGGTGCTTGTTTCTTCCATGCTTCTCTTAACGTTTGAATGGCAAGTTCACTCGCAACATCACCAGCTTTATGGCCACCCATGCCATCAGCTACAACTGCGAGAAGAAGATCATCTGAGAGAAAATAATCACATACATCTTCATTATGTTCTCTCATCTTACCTACATCACTTCGAAGCTCAACTTTCACACTCACACCTTCGTTTCTTCAGCGCGTTCTTTTGCGCGTAATTGTCCGCAAGCAGCATCAATATCATGCCCTTGTTCACGACGGATTGTGACGAGTACTCCTTTTTCTTTTAACGTACGTTCAAATTCAAAAATATCTTCGCGGCTCGTACGCACATAATCACGCTCAACAACGTCATTAACCGGAATGAGGTTCACGTGACATTTAAGGTCTTTAATGAGCTCAGCTAACTCTTCAGCATGCTCGACTTGGTCGTTCACCTTACCAAATAGACCGTACTCAAATGTAACACGACGCTTTGTCGTCTTTTGGTAATACTTAATCGATTCCATCAGCTTTTTCACTGGGAATGCTTTGTTAATCGGCATTAAGCGACCGCGGATTTCATCGTTTGGCGCATGGAGGGAAATCGCAAAATTGATTTGCATTCCTTCATCAGCAAATTTGTAGATTTTAGGCACCATTCCACTCGTTGAGACCGTAATGTGACGAGCACCAATGTTAAGTCCTTCATCATGATTCACTGCTCTAAGAAAGCCCATTAGATTCTCATAGTTATCAAATGGCTCACCAATACCCATCACGACAATTGAGTCAACTCGCTCGCCTTTTGCATCAAGCGCACGTTGCACGTCTAATACTTGTGCTGTAATTTCACCCGCTTCAAGATTTCGCTTTAAGCCACCGAGAGTTGATGCACAAAACGTACACCCAAGACGACACCCAACTTGTGTTGTTACACAAATGCTGTTTCCGTAATCATGACGCATTAATACAGTCTCGATTGAGTATCCATCGTGTAACTCAAAAAGAAACTTTTCTGTACCGTCAACAGATGTTTGACGAAGCACTTCTTTTAACCTCGTAAATCGAAATTCTTCTTTTAGTTTATCTCGAAGTGTAATCGATAGATTGGTCATTTCATCAATTGATTCGACACGCTTCCGATACAACCATTCAAAAATTTGCTTTGCACGGAACTTTGGTTCTTTGTTTTCTTTCATCCATTCTTCCCATTGCTCAAACGTTAATGAAAGAATTGATCGTTTTCCATCTGTTGCTGTTTTCGTAATATCTCGCTTTTTAGTTCTCGTTTCCATGACGAGCACTTCCCTTCTTCATTGCACAAATAAAAAAATCCGTCACTGCCATATTGATGTGGCAAGATCGTTGTATATCCTTGATTTTCGCTTTGTATCTTTATTCGTTCTTGTAATGATTCATCGTGAGTAAAGTCTTCATTGTTCTTTAGAAACTCTTGAACGACGTGTTCGTTCTCTTCTGGCAATATCGTACACGTGCTATATACGAGCACTCCGTCATCTTTGAGAAGTTTGGAGGCGGCGTTTAAAATGTCAAGCTGTAATGCTGGCAATTTTTGAATCTCTTTTTCATCCGTATTCCATTTAATGTCTGGCTTACTTCGAAGTACGCCAAGACCGCTACACGGAGCATCAACTAAAATACGATCAAACCGCACATCTTGATACGTTGCCGCAAGATTCACCGCGTCTTCAGTCGTTGCATGAACGATCGAAAGTTGCAATCGGTTTGCTTCCTTTTCGATGAGACGCTTTTTATGAGCATGCACATCATTGGCAATAATCTCGCCTTCATCGTTCATTAACTCAGCAGCGTGCATCGTTTTCCCGCCTGGCGCTGCACACGCATCCAACATTTTCATCGAAGGTTTTGGGTTTAATGCTCTTGCCACAAGCATGGAGCTTTCATCTTGGATGCTAAGTCGTCCTTCTTTGAACGCAGCACTTTTCGTGACGACGCCTTGTGTGACGATTAAGCTCTCCGTGGCTAGTTCACCTTTAACCGTTTCAATTCCTTCTTCAGAAAGCTCTATTTGAACGGCATCAACAGTCGAAACCCTTAGATTCACTCGAACCGCCGTTTTGCCCCGTTCGCTATTAGTTGCACATAAACGCATCGTTTCTTCTTCACCGTAAGCGTTGATCCATCGTTTAACGAGCCATTCTGGGTGAGATGTTTCAATTGCAATTCGTTTTGAACTTGGTGTAATGGAAGAAAAATCAGGAAGCCCTTGTCTTGACAACGAACGTAAAACGCCGTTGATTAAACCTTTAAGACCAACTCTCCCCACTGTTTTGAAAGCTCAACCGCTTCGTGAATTGCTGCTCGTTCGGGAATGCGATCCAAATAAAACATTTGGTAAACTGCCATGCGCAGAATGACTTGAATTCGTTGATCACTTTTGTGGACTTTGTTTTTCATCACACCATTTAAAAGATAATCAATCGTATTCAATCGTTTTATCGTACCATAAACCACTTCTGTTACAAACCGTTGATCCACAGCCGATAACTGATGGTTTTTAAGTTGTTCATCAAGTGCGAGGTGGCTATACGCCCCTTTGAAGAACACTGCTTGGAGCGTTTTCGCTGCCACGTAACGTGGGTTTTCATTCTTTGTCATCTTTGAGTACATCTCCAACGTTTAAGGATTGGCCTTTTCCTCTAAGAAAATCAGAGGCTTCCATGGCTTTTTTGCCTGCTGGTTGGACGAGAAGTAATTTTACCCCGTGATGGTCCCCCGCCACAACGGTAAATGAATCTTGATCACGTTCCACAACCGTTCCAGGATTCGCATCAAAGTGCTCATCACTAAGCTCAGACTTCCATAATTTAAGCGACTGACCATTCCACGTCGTAAAAGCAACGGGCCATGGGTTCATCCCACGAATTTGGTTATGAACAGCTTGGGCAGATTTCGTCCAATCAATACGTTCTGCACCCCGAGCGATGTTCGGTGCATACGTTACCTTTTCTTCATCTTGTTGTACTGGTTGGACCGTTCCATTTTCAAGATGTGGCAACGTTTCTTTTAAGAGCTTCGCACCAAGCGCACTTAGCTTGTCATGCATCGTTCCAACTGTATCGTCTTCTTCAATGTTGATGGCTTCTTGAAGAAGCATATCGCCTGCATCCAATCGCTTCACCATATACATGATGGTCACGCCAGTTTCTTTTTGTCCATCGATGATAGACTGATGGATCGGAGCGCCTCCGCGATAAGCAGGCAGTAGTGAAGCGTGAACGTTTACCGCACCGTATTTCGGAGCTGTTAAAATCGATTCTGGCAAAAGTTGACCGTAAGCGGCAGTTACAATCAGATCAGGATTTCCTTCGATGGCTTGTTCTACCGCTTCATCATCACGAAGTTTCTCGGGTTGAAACACGGGGATATCATGTTTCTCAGCTTCAACTTTCACAGGTGTTTTAATAAGCTCTCTTTTGCGTCCCTTCGGACGATCGGGTTGAGTGACGACACGGATGACGTCATGACCTTCTTCAACGAGCATAGAAAGCACAGGTACAGCAAAATCAGGTGTTCCCATAAAAACGATTTTCATACTTATCTATCCTTTCAAACCTTACTGTCGTGCAAAAACCCCAACGTTGTGGGGGCTACATGAATATGTTTGGATGGCGATCAATGGCCATAAAACGACTATCTTTGTGCACTTCTTGTTGGTAATGAGTAAATAGTTCGCTGAGAATCTCCGAAAAATTAGGTTCTCGTTTGTATTTTATCATGCATTGCGTCCGATATCTATCATTGATCCGACTAATTGGTGACGGAGTCGGCCCTAAGATGACCGATTGATCACTTAAACGCTCCTTTAGAAAACGAGTCGCTCGTTCAGCAGCTTTCATCGCCGTGAGCAATTCTTCGTGTGAAAATGTAATTAAGCAAATGAAATAATACGGCGGGTACCTGCTTGCTTTCTTTGTTGCATCTCATACGCAAAAAAAACCTTCAAAATCATGGCTCTTTGCGTGCTGGATCGCATAATGTTCTGGGGTGTACGTTTGGATGACGACTTCTCCTTCACGCGTGTCTCGCCCCGCGCGGCCACCGAGTTGCGTTAACAACTGAAACGTTCGTTCAGGTGCTCTGAAATCTGGTAAGTTCAAGAGCGTATCAGCCGTTAAGACGCCTGCCAATGTAATTTTTGGGAAATCCAAGCCTTTGGCAATCATCTGCGTACCGAGTAGAATATCTGCCTCGTGATTACCAAATCGCTTTAACAGTGCTTCATGCGAGCCTTTCTTACGTGTCGTATCGTTGTCCATTCGTATGATTCGCGCTTCTGGTAATAGCTTTTGCAATTCCTCTTCGACTTTTTGTGTTCCCGTTCCAAAGAAGCGAATGTGCTCACTTTCACACGCAGGACACTCCTCATACATCGTCTCTTCATGCCCACAATAATGGCACTTCAACTGGTTGCCCCGTTGATGATACGTAAGGGAGATTTCACAGTGCGGACAATCACCGACGTATCCACAACTTCTACACATCACAAACGTCGAGAACCCACGTCGGTTCAAAAACAAGACAATCTGTTCTTCTTTCGCTAACCGGTCTTTCACTTTATCAAGTAACTGACTAGAGAACACCGAACGGTTGCCACCACGAAGCTCATCTCTCATATCAATTAGTTCAATGGCAGGAAGCGGTTTTTTATTTACACGCTCTGGCAATGAAAGTAACGTATAGACGTCTTTTTTTTGCTCTAGCGAAGCTTCCATAGAAGGTGTTGCACTACCGAGAACGACAGGACACTCGTGCGTTTGGCTACGATAAATGGCCACTTCTCGAGCATGATAACGGGGATAATCTTCTTGTTTGTAACTACTTTCATGCTCTTCATCGATAATGATCAAACCAATGTTATTAAATGGCGCAAACACGGCAGACCGTGCTCCAACAACGACTTGCACTTCGTTACGGTGAATCTTCATCCACTCGTCATACCGCTCCCCGCTTGAGAGCGCACTATGCATCACGGCAACATGGTCTCCGAATCGCCGCTTAAACCGTTCAACCATTTGTGGCGTTAGTGAAATCTCGGGGACGAGCACAATCGCTTCTCGCCCTTCTTTTAGCACTTGTTCAATCGCTTGCAAATACACTTCCGTCTTACCGCTACCGGTAATTCCATGCAACAGCATCGGTTTCGATGATCGTTCTTCAACTGCATCACGAATTGATTCATACGCAACGTGTTGATCATGGGTGAGTGTTTGCTTCGCTTCCCGCCCATCGCCAGCTTGGCGTTCATAAGGATTGCGTTCAATAACGATTTGATGCTCCTCAAGAAATTCATTTTTGATGAGCGTTTGAATTGTTGAGCGACTGAGTCCATGATCATTAATAAGTGTGGCGACTGGAACAGCGCCAGAATCTGCTACTCGCTCAATCGTTGCTAGCGTCTCTTGTTGTTTCGCCGTTTTTGGTTGTTGCGCGCTTTGTAACGTTGTTACTGCCTTTTGCTCTTTATGCTTTGCACCGTCTTTTAGCTCATAATACACTGACAGAACATTTTCTTGAATCCCTCTAGAAACGGCCTTCAGAATCGTTTTATCTTCTGGAATTTCTTTGAATGGAATTTTGATTCGTTGGCCGAACAACGCTTGAACAGAAACGTCAACGTGATCTGCTTCCTCGTTTAAAACGAGAAATTTTTGTGCTTTCGCTCTCATCGCCGCTGGAATCATCGCAAACAGTGCTGTGATTTGGAAACACGTCGTTTCTTTAGCAAGCCAGCTCCCTAAATCTAGAAGTTCTGGACTAAGAACTGGGGTGACGTCTAACAGTTCACTAATAGACTTGACGTTTTTCACGGATGCCGTATCGGATAATTCAACGATAATTCCTGTTAGTTTACGCTTCCCGAACGGGACGAGCACACGCATTCCAGGTGCTGCTACGCCAAGATGAGCATCTTTTAAACGATAGTCGAACGGTCGATCGACACCTCCCGCAGCGACATCAACGATGACTTTCGTGTACACGGTGATTCTCCTCACGTAAAAGCTTCGATGCGTTTTCTAAAATCGTATATGCTAACGTCTCTTTCTTCTGTTGATCAACTCGCTTTACGCCACCTTCGCGATCAATCAATAACACACGGTTTTCATCACTTTCAAAACCAATTGAGCGGTCCGAAACATCATTCGCTACAATTAAGTCCAGTCGTTTTCTTTCAAGCTTTTCTTTTGCGTACGTTTCTACATCTTGCGTTTCAGCGGCAAAACCTACGAGCACTTGATGATGTTTATTCTCTCCGAGTGTACGAAGAATGTCTTTCGTCCGCTCCATTTCAATTGTCAGGTTGCCTGCTTGTTTCTTTACTTTATGCGCTTCTACCTTTGTTGGACGATAATCAGAAACTGCAGCGGTTTTAATGACAAGGTCCGCATCGTCAAAATGCTTCATCACTTGTTCATACATCTCCTCTGCGCTCGTTACCGAAATGAGCGTGACGCCTTGCGGCGCCTCCAATTGCACAGGTCCACTAACAAGTGTCACTTTCGCTCCTAAATCAATAGCTGCTTTGGCGATTGCATAGCCCATCTTACCTGTCGAACGATTGCTCAAAAACCGTACAGGATCAATGACTTCTCTTGTTGGACCAGCGGTTATGAGGACGTTTTTACCCATTAGCGTCTTTTCTTTTCGTTCACTGAATTCACCGTGTAAGAAATTCAGGATATCTTCTGGCTCGGCTAATCGTCCCTTGCCAATCCACCCACACGCTAAGTACCCCGCACCGGGTTCAATAAATGTCACACCGCGGTTCATCAATGTTTCGAGGTTTTGGATCACGGCAGGATGGTCATACATGTTCACATTCATTGCTGGCGCAACGTATACAGGAGCTTTTGTCGCAAGCAACGTGGACGTTAACATGTCATCTGCAATGCCATTAGCATATTTCCCAATGAAATTTGCGGTCGCAGGCACGATTACAAACGCATCTGCCCAATCAGCAACGTCGATATGAGCAATTTTTGAGACATCTTCTTCTACAAATGTATTGTCATAAACCCGGTCCCTCGTGAGCGCTTGAAACGTTAGTGGTGTAACAAATTCTTTGCTACTTTCTGTCATGATCGTCTTTACACTCGCTCCAGCTTGTTTCAATTTCGAAGCAAGGGCGGCTGCTTTAAAAGCTGCAACTCCTCCGGTTACACCGAGCACGATTTTCTTACCGTCCATACGTCCTACACCCTTCCGCACTGTTCTTTTTGCTATTTATTATAGCAAATTCCTATGTAAATAAAAAAAAGACTGCCTGTAAATAGACAGCCTCTTTGACCGTTACGCTTTGATGTTTAAGTAGCCTTCTTGAATTTCTTCAAGTGCAACACCGACATTCTTTTTTTGATACTGGTTTGTTCACTCCAAAACTTCTTTCTTCTTGCTCTTGAAGTGCACGTGCGCGTTGCGCTGAAATTGTAACGAGTGAATACTTACTATCAATCTTCTTTAACAATGAATCAATCGATGGGTATAACATCTTATTCACTTCCCTCTACTAAATTACGATAATAATCGATCACACGCTCTTGACGGAGGTGTTCTGCATCAATGATCGTTTGAACTTTACTTACAGCATTGTCGACCTGGTCATTTTCAACAACATAATCGTATTGCGCCATCATTTCAATTTCAGCTTTCGCAACATTCATGCGTTGGTTAATTAGATCAGAATCTTCCGTTCCTCGCCCTTCAATTCGCTTTCTCAGCTCATCTAAGTTTGGCGGAGCTAGGAATATAAAAACACCATCTGGGTATTTCTCTTTTACTTTGGCAGCACCTTGAACTTCAATCTCCAAAATAATGTCTTGTCCTTCACGGAGCTGTTCTTTTACATAGTGTAGTGGTGTTCCATAATAATTATCAACATACTTCGCCCATTCTAAAAGCTCATCATTTGCGATCATTTCTTCAAAGACTTCTTTTGTCTTATAGAAATAATTGACACCTTCTTGCTCACCTTCTCTAGGAGAGCGGGTCGTTGCAGACACGGAGTAAGAAATTCGATCATTCACGCCTCTTAGTGCGTTACAAACTGTGCCTTTCCCAACTCCTGCAGGCCCTGATAAAACAATTAACAACCCTTTGTCCTTTTTCAACATCGGTTCACTCCTACACTTATGATTCTTCTTCGCCTTCGTCTTTTGAATGCAATCGTTGAGCAACGGTCTCTGGTTGGACCGCTGACAGTATAACATGGTCACTATCTGAAATAATAACCGCTCGCGTTCTTCTTCCATATGTAGCATCGATCAGCATGTTACGATCGCGACCTTCTTGAATAATTCGTTTAATCGGTGCAGATTCAGGACTTACAATGGTAATAATTCGATTTGCTGAAACCATATTTCCAAAACCGATATTAATGAGTTTTACGTTCATTATGTTACCCTCCTTTTCTGCACGTCGTTTATTCGATATTTTGCGCTTGTTCGCGTAACTTTTCAAGCTCAGCTTTGAACGAAACGACACTTTTGGAGATTTCTGCATGGTTGGCTTTAGAGCCAATTGTATTTATTTCACGATTCATTTCTTGAAGAATAAACTCCAGCTTACGACCCATCGGGGGTTGTTCAGTAAGCGTTTGTAAAAACTGCAATCGGTGCGAATGTAGTCTCGTTAATTCTTCTGTAATATCACTCTTATCTAGTAAAAAGGCAATTTCCTGATGCAACCGCTCATCGTGTCCATCTAATAGTCTATACGACTCAATTAGCTTTAACTCTAAGCGTTCACGATACATCGTTTCTACTTCAGGTACATGCCCTTTTATCTTAAGCTCCATCTGTTCGAGCTCGAGCAATCGCTCATAAACATCACCGTACAAATACTCTCCTTCTGTTTCTCTCATGCTTAGTAGCTGAACGAGAGCGTCCTTCGATGTGTTTAGAACAAGTTCCTCCAAACCGTTTGTCGTCGACTCATCATCAACAACTTCAATGATCCCTAAATCAATTAAGCTTAAATCGAGCGAGATCTTCTGTTCAACATTCTCCGTTTTCATAAATCTACGCATTGTTTTGATGTAATCATCATACAATGTTTCATTCACTTGGAGTTTTTTTAGACGACCTCGATTTTCTTCAATCTCAACTTTCAGATCAAACTTTCCTCGGTTTACCCGAGACTTTATAAGCTTTAGAAGGTCTTGTTCTATGTGTCTTAGTGAAGTAGGCAACTGCATATGAACATCTAAAAACGATGATTTACGGTACGCATTTCGACGAGTAACTTTCCACCTGAAAATGTCTGTTCTGCTCGTCCAAAACCAGTCATACTATTTACCATTCGATTCACTCCATCATTTTATTTTATACGTTTTTGCTTTAGACAACAAGTAGTTCACCGTTGTCTTTAAAAAGAGAACCGCGAAATTTGCTGAAAAGAAGTCGGATTTTCGTTGTCGTTTTTTTACTATTACATATATTACAAGGTGGGAATTTATGGTACATTATAAGTAGAAAAGATGTGAAACTTTTCCCAATTTGAAACGTCTATACTACGACCAAGTTTTATGGAGGGGAATTGTATGAAGCCGTTACGTTTATTGCCTATTGTAGGACTATTCGTACTAAGTAGTGCTTGCGGTGTTGATGAAGAAGTGATGGCAAGCGCACCTGTATTTGGAGAAAAACCACTTCACGAATTACGTGAAACTCCAACTCATAAAGTGAGTGTTTATGACGAAAATGATGAAGATTTTCATGTAGAATTTACGCGAGATGAATTGCAAGAAGATGAGCTACGCTCTTTTGCAAAAGAACTTGCCCGTGGCGAGAACGGTTATGATCAATCAATGAAAACCCCTAAGAACATCGACGGTCAAGTCGAAGGCGGCCAAGACCAAGTGATCTTAGACGAAAATGCTCTTGTTGAGAATATATTGAATCATTCGTATTATCATGATTCTATTAAACTACCGATCGAAGTAACGTCTCCTAACGTTACTGACGATGATCTACAAGCTATCTCCGATGAGACAATTGGATCATTTTCAACGTCTTTTGATGCAAGCACAACGGGAAGAGTTGAGAACATTCGTTTATCAACCGAAAGTATCCACCGCTCTATTCTAGGTCCTGGCGACCGCTTTTCGTTCCATGAAGTCGTTGGGCCTGCAACTGCAGAACGAGGCTATCAAGAAGCCAATGTAATCGTTGATGGGGAGTTCACCAATGGTATGGGTGGTGGCATTTGCCAAACGTCCACAACCCTTTACAATGCCGTAGAACGTGCGGGACTCGACATTGTTGAACGTCATCACCATTCATTGCCGATCAGTTACGTCCCAGAAGGTGACGATGCAATGGTAAGTTGGGGATGGGCGGACTTTAAGTTTGAAAACGGTCACGACTTCCCTGTTATGATTACTGGTTCTGTTGATGCATCTAGCGGGCAAGTCACGTTTGAAGTTACGGCTGCCGAAAGCATTTAAGGTGAGGTTAAGAAGCGAGATTCTCAGGAATCTCGCTTTCTTTGTTCAATCACGTAAATTCTTTTTGTTTACTTTTCCAGTTTGTTCGTACGGAAGCTGTGAACGAAAGGTTATTTTTTTTGGCATTAATTCTCGTCTTGCTTGTTCTTTTAACCAGCGTCGTAACTCTTCTTCTGTTAACGCGCTAACTTTAGGCTCGACAAAGGCATGTAGCCGCTCCCCAAAACGCTCATCAGGGATACCGACAACAGCCACTCGTTCAACCTGTTCATGTTCGTGTAACAGTTGTTCTAATTCAATTGGATAGACGCTAATTCCTCCCGATAGGATTTGTTCATCTTCTCTTCCTCGGCTATAATAACGTCCTTTTTCGTCTTTCACTACGAGATCTCCAGTTGAATACCAGCTTTGTTTCGCCTTTTCCATACCGCTCTTCGTTAAAATTTGCAATGACCCAGTCTCTTGACTGTTCGCCACCTTGCCTCTTGTGTCTACAACTCTTGCTTTCATCCCTTTAATTGGTTTGCCTAACGCTCTTGGGTCCTGTCGTAAATCGTTTGGAGTAGCGATGAAATTTAACCCTGTTTCTGTCGTACCGAATAAATTGTGTACAACGGGGCCAAACAACTCGGTAGCACGCTGAATCAGTGGTTCATTTAACGGCGCGCCACCTGAAGCGATGCACTGAATCGTTAGCTTTTTTGGTGATTTGACTTGGACAAGATCGTGTAGCATCGTCGGTGTCACAATTAAAAGATGAACGTTGTGATCTGTCATTCGCTTCATCACGAGGTTTGCGTTAAACCGTTCATCAACAATCACTTCTTTCCCAGCAGCAACACACAATAAAAAAACCGCAAACCCGTAGCCATGGTACATCGGCGTTGCGATGTAAGCGTGTTGATGATGCTTCATGTTTAGGGTCGTTATACATGCACGAAATGGAGCCAAATAATTCGTCAATGAGGGTTTGTGCGCGATTGCTTTCGCTTTCCCAGTGGACCCTCCTGAAGGAATAATCACCCGATTAACACGTGCCCTACCAGGACGTTTCTTAGCAGCTTTTGTTTGCTCTATCTCTTGGACGGTAAGTGCTGCCACGTTGTCCGTAAATGAGTATGTACTGTCGTGAATGATGGCTTTTATGTTATTTTCCGTGCAAAAGGCATGAAGCTGCTTCGTAGACAACGACGGGTTCATCAAAAACACATCAGCTCCTATCGACGTACAAGCAAATAGCAACGTCGTAAACGACGTATTGTTCGTTACGACGAGAGCCACCCGATCTCCTGATTTTATGTCAACTTCATGGTTACTCAATTTACGAGCAGTGATGAGCACTTTCTCATGCAAATCTTCGAAACTCCACACAACACCATCACTTCTAACCATCGGAGCGTGTCGATACGTTCGTTTTGCAAATTCTAACAACGCCATAACGTTAACGCCTCGACGTACACAGGAGTACAAGAGCGTAGCCAGTGCTTTTGGATGTAGTAAACGAATGTTATATAATGCTTTCAATAATTGAATCAATGGATGCTACTCCCCTTTTACAACTCGATCACTTTATAAACTCACTTTTCTTGAACTATAAAGCTTCGCAAATGTAAGCCACCACGGCTCATAACGTTTTTTCTGTTTAATCGTCGCAGCAATGATTTTTATCGCCGCTTGTTCTGGCGACATTGCAGGCATTTTCTCGTAGTGTTTTGTAGGCGCAATCATCGGCGTTCGAACGAGCGGCAAATAGATGCTCGTTACGTTCATTCCACGCTTCTTTACTTCTGGTGTGACCGAGCGAAGCCACGTATCAAAGGCACTTTTTGATGCTTGATAAGCGGCAAAGTGAGACATCGGAGGTAATTGGCAATTAATCGTAGACACATTCACGATCTGGCCACCACGTTTCTCTAGTAGCGGCAGCATCGACATAACAATTGCAGCAGGTGCTTCATAGTTAATATTCAGCGTTCGCTTTACATCATGGAAGCGATCCAATGATTCATAGAGCGATCGTCGAATTGACAGTCCAGCATTTGATAGCAATACATCAATACCGTCCGTCTCTTTTTGAATCGTATGTAAAAAGTGCTCACGTGCTAATTCATCGCGTAAATCGAGTGCATAAATGGATACAGTAGCGTTTTGTTTTTGTTCAACCACTCGTTTTACCTCGTCCAATCGTTCATGGTCTCTTGCTACTAAGAGAAGGTGGCACGTCGCATTAGCGAATAGGAATGCCATCTCTTTACCAATACCGGAGCTTGCACCTGTAATGAGAACGGTTTTCTTGTTGAATGCTTTTGCTATTTGTCTTTCGTTTAGAGAGGTTTTCGGAAAGAGCAATGCTTCTACCAGTTGGTTCATGTTAATCACCCGGATCCAGTTTACCATATAATGTGAATATTGTTAGTTTACATAATTATTTTACTGTAACTTGATTGTTCTTTTCATCGTTGTTTATGAATACGACGTCTGTTCATATGACCGACTTTTGTGTTTCCGTTTTTTTTATGATTTTAGCGTTAATGGGGAATCTATTCCCCATTAACTTCAGAATTTGTTTGATGTTCACCGTGAATATAGCCACCGAGTCCTGCAACTCCATGCGCGATGTAATCCGCTCGCAGTGGAAATCATGACTCCAGTTCAGTTTATAAAACATAAGAACGGAAACTCGATTAAATTCGAGCTTCCGTTCTTTAGTTAGAGACTTTTTCAGTGCCCTCAAGATCTTAAGGCGACCTTTTAGAGCAACACTTCATGCTATTCTCCTTTTTTTAAGACCAGACCAGCTTAACGCAACAGTTGGAATGGCTGCGAGACCAACAATGAGGAACCATTCGTTTAAGCTAAGTGCTGTTGTATAGAAGATTGGTTGTAAGAATGGTACGTAAATAACGGCTAACATCATGACGAATGAAAGAACGACGGCAACGACGAGCGCTTTGTTACTAAACGGATTTCGGTGGAACACCGAGTATTCGCTACGACAATCAAACACATGAATCAATTGTGCGACGACGAGCGTAGTAAAGGCTACTGTCTGCGCCTTCGTTAAATCTGGAATACCGGCAGTTCCATACAATGTAACGACAAAGCCGATGAGGGTCACCGCACCAATTAGAAAGCCTCGTGTAATAATTTTAACTCCGAGACCTCTCGCGAAGATCCCTTCTCTTGGATGCCTTGGCGCCCGTTTCATCACGTCATTTTCCGCTCGATCAACTCCGAGTGCCATCGCTGGTAAACCATCCGTAACGAGGTTAATCCATAAGATTTGGATCGCAACGAGTGGCAACGGTAAACCGAGTAAAAGTGCAAACAACATGACTAAAATTTCCCCGACGTTTGAAGCAAGCATATAACGAATAAACTTACGAATATTATCATAAATCGTACGACCTTCTGCAATGGCAGCTTTGATCGTCGAAAAGTGGTCATCCGCTAGAACGAGTGCAGCAGCCTCTTTAGCTACATCCGTTCCCGTCTTACCCATCGCAACGCCAATATCGGCAGCTTTTAATGCTGGTGCATCATTTACACCATCACCTGTCATCGCAACAACGTGCCCGTTTTGTTGCATCGCTTGTACGATGCGGAGCTTATGTTCAGGTGTGACACGGGCAAATACGTACGTTTTGCGACGTGCTTTTTTTTAGTTCACCATCGTTTAGTTGATCTAGCTGACTGCCAGTCATAACAGAACCGTGTTCTGGAAGCATATCTAGACTCTCTGCAACTGCTTTTGCTGTGTCCACATGGTCACCGGTAATCATAACGGTTTTAATGCCGGCTTCACGGCATTCTTTAATGGCATCTTTCACATCAGCCTTGGCGGGTCCATCATCGCTTGTAAACCGATTAACGTCATGTCTTGTTCAATGTCTACACCAACGGTCGCCCCTTCAGGCAATGGTCGAACGGCTACAGCAATCGTCCGCAATGCTTTTTTTGCCATGCGACTTACCGTTTGATCCCATTTGGAGCGCATCGTCATTGACAGCGACTTCACTTCACCACTTACTTGAACACTCGTACATCGAGAGATTAAGACGTCTGGTGCACCTTTTGTAATGACAAACTTTTGTCCTTCGCGATTTCGAACGATGACGGTCATGCGTTTACGATTTGAATCAAATGGAATCTCATCGAGTCGAATCCACTCATTCGTTAATTGCTGCTGATAGACGCTGTGCCTTGCTGCTGAAACAGCTAGTGCTACTTCTGTTGGTTCCCCACTTACGGTAAACTGATCCGACGATTTCACGTGCTGTTTGCGGTCGCTTACCTCAAGTTGTAATTCTGCATTGTTACACAGCAGTCCATAAGTGAGTAAATCTTCACTGTCCTTTTGAACCTTTGTTGGCTTTTGGTTACTTAAAAACTTGCCTTCGATCCCTTCGCCTTCAACTTGTACATGCTGTGAGAATGTCCAAAGTTCTGTTACTGTCATATCATTTTTCGTTAACGTTCCCGTTTTATCTGAACAAATGACGGAAGCACAACCGAGCGTTTCGACTGCTGGCAAACGTCTTACGATCGCTTTATGACGGATCATTCGCTGTACGCCGAGCGCTAGTGCAACAGTTACAATTGCTGGTAGCCCTTCTGGAATTGCTGCTACAGCGAGCGATACACCTGCCAAGAACATTTCATATGCAGGTTGTCCTTGCATAATACCGAGTAGAACGACTAGAATTGTTAAGAAAATCGCACCGACAATGAGGATTTTACCTAACTGCTCTAGACGACGCTGCAGTGGCGTGGAGACACTTTCAGTCGATTGCAACAAATGCGCAATTTTCCCCATCTCCGTTTTCATTCCTGTATGAACGATGACGCCTTTTCCGCGTCCTCTCGTCACCATCGTGCCGGCAAACGCCATATTGTGTTGATCCGCAAGAGCTGCCTCACTGTTTGAAACAATGTGCTCATTTTTTTCAGAAGCGACAGATTCACCCGTTAACGATGATTCTTCAATAGCAAGTCTCATCGTCTCGATTAAGCGGATATCTGCACTAATACGATCTCCGTTCTCTAGTTGTACGATATCTCCGGGGACGGCATATTGAGAAGCAATGTTCGTCCATTTTCCATCTCTAAATACGGTAATTTCTGGAGCAGATAATTCTTTTAACGCTTTTAACGATCGTTCAGCCTTTCTCTCCTGTACAAAACCGAGAATGGCGTTGACGAGAACAATTCCCATGATGACCAAGGCATCAATGTATTCGCCCAGTAAGCCTGATACGAACGTTGCGACAAGCAAAATAATAACCATAAAATCTTTAAACTGTTCTAAGAACAAAATCGGCCATGGAGTTGCTTTTTCTTCTTGAAGTTTATTCTGACCATGGATGTGTAGTCGTTCTTCTGCTTCTTTTTCCGACAAACCGGTCGTTACTTCCGTGTTTAACTTCTTATAGACCGTAAGCGGATCGATTTGATGCCATTTCATCTCTTCCCACCCCACAGCTTGGACTTCTCAATCCATCCTATTCAGTGAGTCTGGAAAACATGCTATACTGTTGAGGTTAGAAAGGGTGAAATTATGTCTTACGATGGATTTGTACTACGTTCTGTCCTAAACGAGTGGCAAGAAAAACTTGTTGGTGGCAGAATTACGAAAATCAAACAACCGAGCGCAACCGATATTTATATGACGATTCGAAATCAACGTCAAAATATAACCGTACTTCTTTCCATTCACCCAAGCTTTGCTCGCATGCATGAAAGCACGAGTCCTGCGGGCGATCATCAAGAACCACCAATGTTTTGCCGAATGCTAAGAAAGCATCTTGAAGGTGGATTCATTAAACGGATTGAACAAACGGATCTAGAACGAGTGGCAACATTTACTATTGAATCAACTGATGAGATTGGTGATCGTGAAGAGAAGAAACTCATTGCTGAGATTATGGGTAAGCATAGCAACTTAGTCTTAGTTGCAGCGAATGGTAATATCATTGATGCGATTAAACATATTTCTCCAGCAGTAAACCGTCATCGAACGCTTTTACCAGGTCAAACGTATACGAGCCTCCACAACAAGAAAAGCAAAATCCTTTGTCTGCAATGACTGATGATGTCTACCGGGCAATTGATTGGAACAGTGGCAAAATCGATAAGCAACTCGTGAGTCGTTTTTCAGGAATGTCTCCCCTCTTAGCAAAAGAAATTGTTGAGCAAGCAGGCATTGGCGATCGATCAACCCTTGCGAAATCTTTCTTGGACATGATGGCAACGCTCAAGACGCACACGATTCAACCGACGATCCATCAATCTCCTCAAAATAAAGAGTACTTCTATCTTTTACCACTCTCACATATTGGCGGAGAGAAGACGACGTTTACGTCAACAAACGAAATGATTGCGCAGTTCTATAGTGGAAAAGCAGAACGGGATCGCGTAAAGCAGCAAGCGCACGATTTAGAACGTTTCTTAAAAACTCAGCGCCAAAAAAAATGAGCGCAAGAAAAAGAAACTCCAACAAACTGAACAGTCTTCATTAAAAGGATTAGAAAATCAAAAGCTCGGCGAGTTACTCACCGCCCACATGCATCTTATGAAACTAGGAGATCGTGACGTGGAAGTCGTTGATTATTACGACCCTGAAGGCCAAACGTTAACGATCGCCCTTAACCCTGAAAAAAAGTCCAGCTGACAACGCGCAGCATTACTTTAAGTTGTACAACAAAGCGAAAAGTGCCCAACATGCGGTAAAAGAACAACTTAAACAAACGGATGAAGAAATTCTTTACTTTGACAACTTAATTCAACAAATGGATTACATTTCTCAACATGAAGTCCAAGACATCCGAGACGAGCTTGAAGAAGAAGGTTACTTGAAGCAGAAACATCGTGGCAAAAAGAAAAACAAGCCTCAAAAGCCAAAACCAGAGCGTTATGAATCAAGTGAAGGAATCGAAATTTTTGTTGGCAAAAACAATAAACAAAATGAATTTCTCACGATGCGTTTTTCAAATCGCAACGACACGTGGCTGCACACAAAAGACATTCCAGGCTCCCACGTTGTCATTCGAAGCGACAACTTCCAAGAAGAAACACTTCACGAAGCCGCTCAACTTGCAGCTTACTTCTCGAAAGCACGAGAATCTGGGAGTGTCCCAGTTGACTATACATTAATACGACATGTGAAAAAGCCAAGCGGTGCCAAGCCTGGTTTTGTTACGTATGACGAACAAAAAAACATTGTTCGTCACACCAGAAGAACACGTCGTAAGGAAACTGAAGAAATAGGGGGAATCTTGCTTTGAAGTTAATTTTGAAACTGCTTCTAGGTGTTATCGGGGGTATTGTTGTTGGTCTTATCGCTGTTTCACTTCCGTCTTGGGTAATGGATGCGATCGTGACCTTCCAGATGATCTTTGGCCAATTTCTAGGCTTTATCATTCCTTTTGTTATTTTATTTTTATTACGAGTGGCGTTGCGAGCATGGGCGCAGGTTCTGGCAAAACCCTTGGTCTTACGACGGGAATCGCGTATACCTCTTCGGTTCTGGCAGGTGTATTCGCACTTATTATTGCTCTTGTCGTCTTACCATTATTCATTACTGAATCTGTTCCTATGGTCGGAGAAGAAGCAGGCTTCACGCCGTTATTTGAATTAGAAATTGATCCTGCACTCGGTGTAATTACCGCACTTGTCATGGCGTTTGTGTTCGGAATCGGTATTGCACGAACGAATTCACCGACATTAAAGTCATTTTTCGATGAAGGAAAAAACATCATTGAAAAGTTGCTGTGGAAAGTCGTTATTCCGTTCTTACCATTTTACATTGCAAGTATTTTTGCTGAAATGGCTGCAGACGGTACAGTTTGGGAAACACTTTCGTCATTTGCTCTCGTGTTAGTTTTAGCGATTGCTACGCATTGGTTATATTTAATTGGCGCCTTTACCATTGCCGGGTCTGTTGCTGGTCAAAATCCATTTTCAGCGCTTAAAAACATGCTACCAGCCTACTTTACAGGTCGGTACGATGTCTAGTGCAGCGACAATTCCAGTAACCGTCGAAGCAACGAAGAAGAACCGTGTTCGAGAAAGCATGGCAGAAACGGTCATTCCACTCGGCGCAAATATCCATTTAGCAGGTAGTACTATTACCATCGTATTAGCTGCAACCACGGTTATGATGATGTACGGCGATTTAGCAACACCAACGGTATTAGGGATGTTGCCATTCATCTTTGCCCTTGCCGTCATTATGATTGCAGCTCCTGGTGTTCCAGGTGGTGCGGTTATTGCTTCACTCGGATTACTCACGACAATGCTCGGATTTACTGAAGCTGCGGTCGGTATTATGATCGCCCTTTATATGGCACAAGACAGCTTTGGTACAGCAACGAACGTAACTGGCGACGGTGCGATTGCACTCCTCGTTGATCGATTTGTTAACGGAAAACATTCTTAATTAGACAATTAAAAACCGTCTACGATCACAATCGTAGACGGTTTTTTTATGTAATAACGGAACTTCTCCGTTCCATCATCACTGTACTTCGCCACTCTCCATTAAGCTTGGCGATATTCTCTCGTACACCAACATGTCGAAACCCACACTGCTCATGAATATGTATGCTCGCCTTGTTCTCACTAAGAATGACTGATTGCAACGTCCAAATCCCTTGTTCTTCTGAACGTTCTATAAGTTCATTGACGAGCGTCTTACCAATTCCTTTGCCGTGCTGCGATTCGTCTACATACACGCTCACTTCTGCAACGCCGCGATATGCGTAACGATTTGAGACCGGTGCAAGAGCCGCAAAGCCAACTACCCGTTCGTCAGTCACTGCCACACAACGACTATGATCGTGGTGTTTTTCATCCCATTCGGACCAAGAAGGTACCGTTGTTTCAAACGTTGCTAACAAAGAGTCAATCCCTGCTTGATAGATCGGCTGCATATGTTCATAATCTGCTTGTTCCATGTCACGAATCCTCAACAATAGCTCCTCCTACAAAAAAGAAACCACAACTGTGGTCTCTATCGCCAATTTTCTGGCGTTTTTTTGCCATTGCTTTAATTGTACTTGTTCTTCTTCTTGAATGACACCTTTTTTTAATCGCTTGTTCAATCAATGTTTCAAAGTCTGTTAACGTGTTGTGCGAGATGTTATGTTCAGCGAAGTTCTTCGTACCAATCTTTAATCCGTAAGAAAAGATCGCTACGACACCAACAACGACGCCACCAGCTTCTTGAATTGCATTAGCAACATCAATGGAACTTTTGCCGGTTGAAATAAGATCTTCAACGACAACAACACGATCACCTTTAGAGAGCTTACCTTCAATTAAATTGCCTTTGCCATGCTTCTTGGCACTTCCACGCACATAGATCATCGGTAATTCCAAGCGATCACTTACGATTGCTGCGTGTGGAATTCCAGCTGTTGCTGTCCCTGCAATCACATCACAATCAGCGTAGTTTTCAGTAATAACGGCCTTAAATCCTTCTGCAATCTCACTACGAAGTGACGGATGTGATAGCGTAAGGCGGTTATCACAATAGATCGGTGCTTGCAATCCTGATGACCACGTAAACGGATCATTTGGCTTTAAGCTAACGGCTTCAATGTCTAACAATTCACTTGCAAGTTGTTGTTTACGATTCATGATGAAACACTCATTCCTTTCCATTGTGAAAGCATGGCTTCATAAGCTACGCGAGGATCGTTATGCTCAGTAATGGCACGTCCGACAACGATGGCACTACTCCCTGCAACTCTTGCTTCTTCAGCTGTTGCTGCACGCTTTTGGTCATGCAAATTACCGTCATGATTACGAATTCCTGGTGTTAGTGTATAAAGATCATGTCCGAAAGTTTTCCGAAGCATCGCAACTTCGTGGACAGAACAAACGACTCCATCAAGTCCCGCTTCTACCGTTCGAGTCGTATAGTGATGAACCATCTGTTTAAGATTTTCTTGAATTAATAAGTCTTGTTTTAACATGTCTTCGGTCGTACTCGTCAGTGCAGTGACGGCAATGAGTTTCGGTCGATTTGCGCCTGATGGTGTACCCGCTTCAATGCCTTCCCTTGCTGCTACTAACATCTCTTTTCCACCGATTGCATGGGTCGTAATCACATCCACGCCGAAAGACGCCAGTTGCTTCATTGTTTTGCCTACGGTTGTCGGAATGTCATGACATTTCACATCCAAAAACAGATGATGGCCTCGTTCTTTCAGGTCGTGTATGAGCTTCGGTCCAGCTGAATAAAACAATTCCATTCCGACTTTAAGATCTGGTCGTACATCTTCGAATCTCTCTAAAAAAGCCATCGCTGTTTTTTTTCATTATTCATGTCCAAGGCTATGAAAAGAGGTGCATGTGTCACAGTACAACACCCCTTCTCTGTAACTCTGACACTTGATTTACATTAAGCTGATCTAACCACGTTGGCAGTTCGTCAATAATTTCAATACAAGCAAACGGATTCGTAAAGTTCGCCGTACCGACAGCGACTGCATCAGCCCCTGCGATCAAAAATTCAATCACGTCTTTCGCTGATTCAATACCACCCATACCAATAATTGGTAAGTCTGTAACTTGCCTTACATCGTAAACCATTCGAAGTGCAACCGGTTTTACCGCCGGACCTGATAAGCCGCCTTTTTCATTTGCTAAAATTGGCTTTTTCGTTCGCCAATCAAAGCGCATGCCGATGAGCGTATTAATCAGCGATAATCCGTCTGCTCCTGCTTGTTCTACCGCTTTGGCAATCGCCGCAATGTCCGTGACGTTCGGCGATAGCTTCACGTACACAGGTTTGTTTGTCGCTTCTTTAATTAAGCTCGTTAGCATCGCCGCCTGTTCAGGATCCGTCCCGAACTGTATGCCACCTGTTTTCACATTCGGACACGAGATGTTAACTTCAAAAGCCCCAACATTACTGGCCTCATTAAGCGTGTTGACGACCTTTACGTATTCTTCTGGAGAAGAACCGGATACGTTCGCTAGAATCGGAACATTAAATTGTTCAAGAAATGGAAGTTCATTGTCCCGAACTGCTTGTGCACCAGGGTTTTGTAGGCCGATGCTATTGAGCATTCCTGACGGACTTTCTGCAACACGGGGCGTGTTGTTTCCAAAGCGTTGTTCACCAGTCGTCCCTTTAATCGCAATCGCACCGAGTAAACTTAAATCATAGAGCTCACTGAACTCTCGACCAAATCCAAAGCACCCTGATGCGGGCATGATTGGATTTTTCATCGATAAACCAGGCAAATTCACCGCTAAACGTTCGCTCATAGTAACACCTCGTTTGATTGGAATACAGGACCGTCCGTACAAATCTTGACATACGACGTTTCATCTTCAGTTTTGCACACGCAAGCGAAACAAGCCCCGATGCCACAGCCCATATGTTCTTCTAGTGATACGTACACGGTTGTATCATGATGCGCGGCAGCTTTAACCGCTTTTAACATCCCTCTTGGCCCACACGTATAGATATATGTGGACGGTTGTTCGAGGTTTTGCAAGGCATCAATGACTGTACCCTTCTCTCCGTAACTTCCGTCATCCGTCATAATCGTCACGTCCGTTGCTTGTAACTGCTTAAACGCCTCTTCATAAAAGACAGCGGCTTCGTTCTGAAAACCAAGAATGACGCGAAATGGTATGTTACGTTCTGAGAGACTACGGGCTGCAAAATACATCGGTGGTACTCCGACACCGCCACCGATCAGCGTTACTTCCTGATCAGTTGACGGTTCTTCTGTTGGAAACCCTTGCCCTCCAAGCGGTCCTAGCACTTGCAAACAATCATTCGGTCGTACGTTCGTTAACGCCCTCGTCCCTTCACCTGTGCATTTGTAGACGAGTGTACACGTACCGAGCTCTTGATTTACTGAGGCTATGCTGATGGGACGACGCAAAACGTGATGACTAGAAGGAATTTTAATATGGAGAAACGTCCCAGGGCGGTTCATTTCTTGAACAAGTCCGCCGCTTAAAATCATTTCATACGTCTCTTCAGCAATTTCTTGATTTCTTACGACCTTTAGAGGAACTGATTTCATGCGTGTACCTCCTCTTTTGATGTTGCTTGCTGCAGTTTTGGCACTGGCTCTGTCGCAAAGCTCATCATTTCAAGCACGTGGAGAAGTGCAAATGCTGTATCCATTGATGTGAGACAAATGATTTCATGTTCAACCGCTTCACGGCGAATTCTAAATCCGTCTCTCGCTGGTTGCTTGCCTTTTGTGAACGTGTTGATGACAAGTTGAGCACCGCCTTCACGGATGATCGATGAAATGTCTTGTTTACCTTCACCAATCTTATGAACGTTTTGTACGGAGATGCCTTCGTTTTGTAAAACGTCTGCCGTTCCTTTCGTAGCGAGCAGTTGAAATCCGAGACGATCGAAGCGATGCGCCAGTTTGATCGCTTCATCTTTATCTTTATCAGCAATCGTGAACAAGACGTTTCCTTTTCTAGGAATGTTCATCCCTGAAGCGACTAAGCCTTTGTATAACGCTTTTTCTAACGTTAAATCGCGACCGAGCACCTCACCTGTTGATTTCATTTCAGGTCCTAAATGAATGTCAACTCGGCGCAACTTCGCAAAGGAGAACACAGGTGCTTTTACCGCAACACGATCCGGCTCAGTGTGATACACCTCATCGTAACCGAGTTCTTTTAACGTTTTCCCTAAAATGACGTGTGTTGCGATTTGTGCCATCGGTACGCCTGTCATCTTACTTAAGAACGGGACTGTGCGACTCGCTCTAGGGTTCACTTCAATCACATACACTTTGTCGTTATAAAGAACGAATTGGATGTTGAGTAGACCAACAATGTCTAAGCCTCGAGCTAACTTTACCGTTTGATCAATCACTTCTTGTTTCGTTGTCGCAGACAATGATTGCGGAGGATAAACTGCAATCGAGTCACCAGAGTGAACACCTGCACGTTCAATGTGCTCCATCATCCCTGGTATAAAGACGTGTTCACCATCCGAAATGGCATCAACTTCTATTTCTTTTCCGTAGAAGTAACGATCGATCAATACCGGGTGCTCGCTATGCACGTGAACTGCTTCTTCCATGTACGTGCGCAGCTCATCTTCATGTTCGACAATTTCCATCGCCCGACCCCCAAGTACGTACGACGGACGAACGAGCACTGGGTAGCCTAATGTGTTCGCAGCAGCGACTGCCTCTTCCACTGACGTTGCCGTTTTCCCTGGTGGCATCGGTACATCAAGTGCTTTTAATGCGCGCTCGAATTTATCACGATCTTCTGCTGTGTCCATCGCTTCAAGCGACGTTCCTAAAATCTTCACGCCCGCATTGGCCAGTTTCTCCGCAAGGTTAATCGCTGTTTGACCTCCGAATTGCACGACAACTCCTTCAGGTTGTTCTAAATCAATGACGTTCATTACTTCTTCAAACGTTAATGGTTCGAAGTAAAGCTTATCTGACATACTGAAATCCGTTGAGACCGTCTCAGGATTGTTATTAATGATGATCGATTCATAGCCTGCTTGCTGAATCGCCCAAACTGCATGAACTGTTGCATAGTCAAACTCAACACCTTGACCGATACGGATTGGACCTGATCCTAAGACAAGAACGGACGGACGATCGGTTTTGAATGATTCATTTTCTCGCTCATACGTACTGTAGTAGTACGGCGTTTTTGATTCAAATTCAGCAGCACACGTGTCGACCATTTTGAAAACTGGTGTTAATTGATGTGATTTTCTTACGTCTCGAACGTCCATCTCTGACACGTTCCAAAGTGAGGCGATCACTTTATCTGAGAAGCCATTCTCTTTTGCGACAGCTAAAATCTCTTTATCATTCGGTTTCGCTTCGATCGCTTTGTGGAGTTGAACGAGTCCTTCAATGTGCATGAGGAAAAACTCATCGATTTTTGAGTGCTCATGCAATTGGGCAATTGAATACCCTCTTCTAAACCCTTCTGCTACCGCATAAAGCCTTTCATCATCAGCGGCTTCCCATTGCTCGATGAGCTCTTGATCACTTTTTTTTGTTCGTAGCGTGGTACTAAGAGGTGATCTTCTTTCATGTCTAAGGAGCGAATGCCTTTAAGTAGCGATTCCCCAAACGTACGACCGATTGACATGATCTCACCGGTCGCTTTCATTTGTGTACCGAGCTTACGGTTTGCAGATGAGAACTTATCAAATGGCCAGCGAGGATTTTCGTTACGATATAGTCTAATGCCGGTTCAAAGCTTGCATAAGTTCGCTCCGTCACGGGGTTTTTAAGCTCTTGCAAATAGTAACCGACAGCGATCTTCGTTGCTAATTTAGCAATCGGATATCCTGTCGCTTTAGATGCAAGCGCAGATGAGCGACTCACGCGAGGATTTACTTCAATGACGTAGTAGCATCGCGATCAGGGTCATGTGCAAATTGAACGTTGCAACCCCCTTCAATGCCAAGGGCACGGATAATCGTTAACGAGGCATCGCGAAGTCGTTGGTAGTCACGATCGTTTAACGTTTGTGAAGGGGCTACAACGATTGAGTCTCCTGTGTGCACCCCGACAGGGTCGATGTTTTCCATGTTACAAACGACGATCGCATCGTCATTTGCATCACGCATCACTTCGTATTCGACTTCTTTCATTCCCGCAATGCTTTGTTCAACGAGGCATTGATTTACTGGGCTGTAGGAGAGGCCTGACTCAAGTGTTTCCGCTAGCTCTTCAAACGTCTTCGCAATTCCTCCACCCGTTCCACCGAGTGTGTAAGCTGGACGAACGATAACCGGCAAGCCAACTGTCTTCGCAAATGCCATCCCGTCATCAATGGTATGAACGATCTCACTTGCCGGAACTGGTTGGCCGAGTTCGTGCATGAGTGAGCGGAATGCTTCACGATCTTCTGCTTTTTCAATCGCTACGAGGTCCGTCCCGAGTAATTCTGTTCCATACTGTTCTAGTACACCATGGTTGTTTAGTTCCATCGCTAAGTTTAAAGCTGTTTGACCACCCATTGTCGCAATTAAACCGTCTGGTCTCTCTTGGCGAATAATTCGAGAGACGAACTCAAACGTCAACGGTTCAATGTACACTTTATCTGCCATATTCGTATCAGTCATAATCGTTGCAGGGTTTGAGTTAATCAGCACCGTCTCGTACCCTTCTTCTTTTAACGCTTGGCAAGCTTGTGTCCCCGAATAATCAAACTCTGCCGCTTGACCGATTACGATGGGTCCTGATCCGAGTACGAGTACTTTTTGAATATCTTGACGTTTAGGCATTTTTCGTCATCTCCCTGCTGGTTGTAAGATTCGGTTCATAAATTGATCAAACAAATCGTTTGCGTCCATTGGGCCTGGTGCTGCTTCTGGATGATATTGCACACTAAATGCACTTTGATCTTTCAGTTCTACGCCTTCTACAGAACCATCGTTTACTGCCACATGCGTTACGATTAGCGGTGTGTTTTCGAGCGACTCTCGTTTAATGGCAAACCCGTGATTTTGCGCAGTCATCGTCACTTTACCAGTTGGAATGTGTTTAACGGGATGATTGGAACCACGGTGTCCGAACTTCATTTTTTTCCGCTTCGGCTCCGAGGGCTAGGCACAGCAGTTGATGCCCGAGCAAATGCCGAAGATCTTCGTCTTGCCGACGAGTGCTTTTACCGTTTCGACGGCCTCTTTGACATCCCTTGGATCTCCTGGTCCGTTTGAGAGCATCACACCATCAGGGTTTTCTGCTAACACGTCTTCTGCTGAGACATCAAACGGAACAACTTTTACTTCACATCCGCGCTTTAATAGTTCTCTCATAATGTTCTGTTTCGCTCCGTAGTCGATTAGGACAACTTTTGGTCCTCCTCCACCTGGAACGGTATATGTATTTTTTGTAGAAACACTTTCCACTTGATTCGTAAGTGGTGCTTCTGATTTTAGGCGTTTGATAACGTCTTCTTCATTCACATCATCATTGCAAATGATCGCACGAACGGTTCCTTTTTCACGAATGCGCTTCGTTAATTCACGAGTGTCAATACCTTCAATCCCTGGTATGTCAAAGCGAGTTAGTAGTTCATCAAACGATTCTTCACTCTTCCAGTGATTCGGATAAGGTGAACGGGATTTCACGACAACACCTTTCACAGCTGGAACGAGCGTTTCAAAGTCTGAACGATTGACTCCATAGTTACCGATCAAAGGGTACGTAAAGGTAATGATTTGGCCTGCATACGACGGGTCTGACATAATTTCTTGATAACCTGTCATTCCAGTATTAAAGACAATCTCTCCACTCTGTTCTTTGTCACTTCCAAATCCTGTGCCCGTGAATACATACCCATCTTCTAAAATTAATTTGCGTACCATTTACATCACTCCTTTAAGTTCCTGAACTAAATTTGCACGTACCATTGCATTGATTATTGCCATTCTACAAAATACTCCGTTTTCCACTTGCGTAAAAATTCTTGATTTATGGCACTCTACGAGCTCCGAGCAATCTCAACGTCTCGATTAAACGGTCCTGGATGCATGATAATGCTCGTATCTTTCATCGTTTCTGCCCGCTCAACTGTTAGCCCATAAGCTTCGTGATAATTTCTCATATCAAGCGTTTCAACATGACGTTCATGTTGAACTCGAAGCATCATGACAACGTCGGCGTTTGCTATTGCTTCATCTACCGTCATTACGTTTAGTGATTGATCTACTCGCTTCGTCCACTCACTAGGTCCAGCGACAATCACTTCTGCGCCGAGTTTCTGAAGAGCGTTAATATTCGATCCAGCAACTCTGCTGTGTAACACATCTCCGATAATTGCAACGCGAACACTTTGAAAGGTACCAAACTCTTCGTAAATCGTGAACATATCAAGAAGGGATTGCGACGGATGTTGACCACTACCGTCGCCTCCATTAATGATTGGTATCGATATGTCTTGTAATTGATTGTAATAATTGTTTTCAGGGTGTCTGATAACAACAGCCGCTGCTCCTAGAGCTTGGAGCGTTCGAACGGTGTCGTACAGCGATTCACCTTTTTGAATGCTTGAGTGGTCACAATCGACATTTAGCGGTGTATAGCCCAGTCGTTTTTCAGCAGCTTCAAATGACAATTTCGTTCGAGTACTCGGTTCATAAAAAACATTTGCAATAAACGCTTCGGATGATGCTTTAAATCCATTTTGTTTTTTGCAACGCTTTGCTTCCTCAAGTAACTCATAAATGTCCTGCTTTTCTAACTGCTCCATCGTTGTAAAGTGACGCATTGTTGACCACTCCTCACTAAAATTTGTGTTAGCCGTTGTTTTGATCGTCTTCAACACTTTCGAACAATTGACCATTTCCGTAACCGATCGTTTTATTCGGTAATACTCCGTGTAAAATCATGCCGATAAACGTTGCTAGTGCCATAGAAGGAATTACTAGGTCTTCTGTAATTTCAATGAACGCTCCGCCAATTCCAATAACGAGTATAGTTGAGGCAATCACTAAGTTTCTGTTCTCTGACATGTCTAAGCGATTTTCTACGATTAATCGAAGACCTGATGACGCGATGATCCCGAACAGTAAGATGGAGACACCACCCATGACCGATCCTGGAATACTTGCGATTAGCGCTTCAATTTTTCCTGAGAAGCCGAACACGACTGCAAATACCGCTGCACCACCGATGACAAACACGCTAAACACTTTCGTAATTGCTAGAACTCCGATGTTCTCCCCATACGTTGTATTCGGTGGACCACCGACGAAACTGGCAATGACTGAGGCAATCCCGTCACCGAGTAATGAGCGATGAAGACCAGGGGTTTTCAAAAGGTTGCGACCTGTAATTTTACTTAGTACCATTTGATCTCCGATATGTTCAGCCATCGTCACGAGTGCGATTGGCGCCATAATCCCGATGATCGCAAGCGAGTAAACCGGATCTACCGTAATGTATGGAATCGCAAAGTCTGGAATGTGGAACCACGGAGCTTGTTGAACTGGCGTTAAGTCGACAAGCCCAGCAAAAATGCTAATCACATAACCTGTTACGAGTCCGATCAAGACCGGGATGAGTCGTAAGAAACCTTTAAAGAAGACTGATGAAACGATCGTTACGGTAAGCGTGATGAGTGCGATTGTAAAGTGTAATGCCGTATCGACATATTCACCTGTACTTGCGTCATAATTCATCGCCATCTCGATGGCCGTTGATGCTAGACCTAATCCGATGACCATAATGACGGGTCCGACGACGATTGGAGGTAAAAGCTTTAGTAACCAGTTCACACCGAATGCCATAATGAGTAGTGATGTGAGCCCGTAAACAATCCCGGCCGAGAACGTTCCGAGCATGACCGCTCCAGGTCCACCAAACGTCATCGCACTTATGAGTGGGCTAATGAATGCGAATGATGATCCGACGTAAGCAGGAATCTTTCCTCTCGTTGTGATCAAGTAAGCGATTGTCCCAAGTCCACTCGAGACGAGGGCAACGGAAGGACTTAAACCGGTTAATACCGGAACTAAGATTGTGGCGCCAAACATGGCGAATAAGTGCTGCATGCTAAGAATGATCCATTTTGCGAGTTTAGGGCGTTCGTGTATGTCTAATACTGGCTTCATGTTTACCTCCATAAAAAAATCTCTTTACCCGGCGGCAAAGAGATGGACCTTGAGTTACACGTAGCCATATGAGCTAATTTAAGTGTAAACAAGGTAAACCTCTTCTCAGCCTCTCGGGACTGGGTTAAAGAGTATTCATTATTAGTTTGTAATGCTAACGAGATCGACTTGATCACTTTCTTCTAACTGTACCTGAATTGTCTCACTGGACGACGTCGGTATGTTCTTTCCTACAAAGTCTGCTCGTATCGGTAGTTCTCGGTGCCCTCGATCAATCAACACTGCTAATTGAATTTGCGAAGGTCTTCCTATATCCATCAATGCATCCATCGCTGCTCGTACAGTACGTCCTGTATACAAGACATCATCCACAAGAATGACGCGTTTACCATCAACCGATACTGGCAAATCTACGTGATGAATCTCTGGTTCTTCTTTCTTTTGCGTTAAGTCATCTCGGTACAACGTAATGTCCATGGAGCCGACTGGAACTTCAATGCCTTCAATACGCTTCAAATTACTTGCTAAACGCTGTGCTAGTGGATATCCTCTCGTTCTGATCCCGACTAAAAGTACGTCTTCCATTCCTTTGTTCTTCTCGAGCATCTCATGAGAAATCCGTGTTAATGCTCTTCGCATTGCCGCTTCATCAAATAATGTCTGTGTCCGGGTTGTCATGAAAGAATCTCCTTTCGCCCTACATATAAAAAAACCCCTGCTCCGTAATAGAGAGGGGTTGAGTATACATATTCAGAAAACAGACGTCACCTAAGACGTGTCTTCTACCGTATCCTTCTCAGCCTCTCTGGACTGTGTTAAAGGGCTATTTAATTTCTAACGTTATTATTTCATTGAACGTATTTTTTTGTCAATGCTCTGATGAATGTTCTAAATTGTAGATTAATTGCTCCATATCATCAGGAAGTTCTGCGGTTACAGTTACTGTCTCTTCAGTCGCTGGATGAATAAATGACAGTTCCTTTGCGTGTAGTGCTTGCCCTTCAATTGGCAATGTCTTCTTTGGACCGTATTTCGGGTCCCCAGCAATTGGATGGTCAATGTATTCCATATGAACACGGATTTGGTGCGTTCTTCCTGTCTCTAATTGACATTCTACGCGCGTGTAATTTTTGTACCGTTTGATGACGGTAAAATGTGTAATTGCTTCACGTGAGTGGACGTCTGTCACCGTCATCTTTTGACGATCGTGGTGATGACGACCAATCGGTGCATCAATCGTTCCAAATTCGTGTGCAATCACACCGTGAACAATCGTTTCATACGTACGCTTTAACGTACGCCCTTGCAATTGTTGCACGAGATGTTGATGCGCTTGATCCGTTTTTGCAACGATCAATAGCCCGCTCGTATCTTTATCAATTCGATGAACGATACCCGGTCGCATTTCCTCATTCAACGTCGACAATTGCATTTTTAACCCGAGCAATGCATTGACGACAGTACCGCTTGGATGCCCTGGTGCCGGATGCACGACCATGCCTCTTGGTTTGTTAATAACGAGAACATGCTCATCTTCATAGCGAATGTCGAGTGGAATGTCTTCTGGGACTGCCTCAAGTTGTTCTTTTTCTTTTGGAATTACAGTGACACGATCACCGTCTTGTACTTTGTAGTTACTTTTCACATTCGCATCGTTTACCGTTACGTGATTTTCATTAATCCAGTCCTGAATCGTCGTTCTAGATTCTCCTGTTCTGGTAACGATGACTTTGTCTATACGGGTTCCCGCTTCTTCTTCGATAACCCATTCGAATTTACTCATGACTACTTTGCTCCTTTTTCTCTTTCCGATCTTGCATAAACATTAAAATGAGCAAGAAAATCACACCAAGAGTTAATGCTGCGTCTGCGACATTAAAAATTGGAAAGCTATAACTTCCAATGTACACATCGACAAAATCAACAACTTCACCTCTAAACAACCGGTCAATAAAGTTACCAATCGTTCCGCCTAATAAAACACCAAGCGCTATACCGTATCCGCGATGTTCTTTAATAAGCTTAGGCATGTAATAAATGATTCCGACGACAACGACCGCAGTTACGATAAAAAACAACCACATTTGCCCTTGTAAAATTCCAAATGCTGCCCCCATATTTCGATGTGAGGTAATATGTAACACTTGTTCAATGATCGGAATCGATTCCCCAATTTCCATGTTGCGATCGACAATAATTTTAGTTAGCTGATCAAGTCCGATAATGACTAACGCAATCAGATAGTATAATGCGATCAACTTTGTCTCTCCTTTACAAGGAAAATGGCGGCAGATAATTACTGCCGCTCTTCTCCTTCAATTTCATTTGTAAAGTCATCGTCTGGAGCTTGACGACGTGTACGTGTTCCGCTCCATGATACCCTTCGATCCCAGTACTTGCATAGCGCTCAAACTCCTCAGTAAATCCAGGCTCTTTCTCAACCCAAAAGTCGCTCGTCGCGCTTTCATGATAACTTTGATCTTCAGTCGTATTCATCAGTGCTTCCCACATATCTACTCCGTCAGAAGCGACCTGACCACCACTATACGGACTCGGATTTCCTTGTGCCGTTCCAAGAAAGACGCCGCTATGATCTGCAGGTTTCTCCGGATTCACAACTGTACGCGCCGTTGGATTCGCTAGAAGTCGTTCTTTAGGAATCTCAGCACCTGTCTCTTCACAGATCCCATACGTACCGTTTTCAAATTTCTTTAAGGCATGAACAATTTCTTCGTGTTCAACGTGGCGATGCATATGAAGCGCATCATCTTTACTTGCCTCATAAAAAATATCCGCAGAATCGGCAGGATGATTGTCAAACACCGACAATTCATTATCCCGCCCATCTTCTTCGTGGGCATGTTCTCGTCGCTCAATGTCTTTTTTGCGTTCTTCTAAATCATGCTTTATTTGTTCCATCCAAGACACGTAAATTCCTCCCTACAAAGTTAGTTTCTCTTCATAGGGAGTCATTTAACCGAGGCTTATTTTGCCGTTTCTTCCAAAATCGCAGGGTCATACGTCTTTACAACATCTGCACAACGTGTACAAAGTGTGTTGAAGCTTTCATCTTCACCCACATCTTCTTTCACGTGCCAACAACGTTCACACGCATCACCTTCAGCTTTTTGTACGGAAACATTCGTTTCTTCGCCTTTAATTAGCTCAAGTTGCGAAACGATAAACAACTTCTCAGGGTGACTCATCTCGTTTAACATTGCATAAGCTGTTTCATCCACAGTAAGAACGAGCTTTGCTTCTAATGATTTACCAATGACTTTGTCTGCCCTTGCTTCCTCTAATGCCTTAAGCACAACGGTACGGACGTTTAACAAGTGTGCCCAGCGTGCTTCGCGTTCGCGTTCGTTCTCAATCGTAAATACGTCAGGCATCTCTGTAAGTTGAACATAGTCTGTTTCACGATCTTTAATGAAACACCATGCTTCTTCAGCCGTGTACGGTGTAATTGGTGCAAGTAGTTTTGTAAGTGCAACAACGCTATCGTAAAGCACTGTTTGCATCGCTCTTCTTTCGGCATCGTTTTCATGATCACAATACAATGCATCTTTGGCAACATCCATATAGAATGCACTTAAATCGATTGAACAGAAATGATGCAACGCTTGATACGTCGTCCCAAAAGCATACTCCCGATACCCTTTTTGAGCACGTGAAATGACATCATTTAGACGTTGATACATGAACAAATCCACGTCATTCATGTCGCTCATTTTAACCCGATCAGTTGCAGGATCAAAGTCACTTAAGTTTCCAAGCATAAAGCGAAGTGTGTTACGGATTTTACGGTACGTTTCAGACACTTGTTTCAAAATGTCATCGGATACACGAACATCCGATTGGAAGTCTGTTGAAGACACCCACAAACGTAAAATATCAGCACCGAGTTGCTTCATCACTTTCGCAGGATCAATAACATTCCCGAGTGACTTCGACATCTTTTCGCCTTTACCGTCAAGCGTAAAGCCGTGGCTCAATACCTTTTTGTACGGTGCATCTCCTGTTACGGCTACGCTCGTAATGAGGGATGAGTTGAACCATCCACGATATTGGTCACTACCTTCAAAGTAAAGATCAGCAGGACGGTGCTGGTCGTCACGTTCTTCTAAAACACCTTGGTGTGAAGAACCGGAGTCGAACCAAACGTCCATAATATCTGTTTCACGCGTGTAGTTACCATTTGGACTTTTCTCAGAAGAATAACCGCTCGGCATTAAGTCTTTTGTCTCCCAATCAAACCAAATGTTTGATCCTTGTTCACGGAACAAATCAGCAACGTGTGCAATCGTCTCATCTGTAATAATTGGAGAACCGTCTTCTTCATAGAATACCGGAATTGGAACGCCCCAAACACGTTGACGGCTAATACACCAATCACCACGGTCGCGAATCATATTGTGAAGACGAACTTCTCCCCACTTCGGTTGCCAATCCACACGTGCAATCGCGTCTAAAAGTTCTTGACGCATGTTCTCAACAGAGACAAACCATTGCTCAGTCGCACGGTAAATTACTGGCTTTTTCGTACGCCAGTCGTGTGGGTAAGAGTGAGTGATGAACTTCAATTTAAGCAACGCGCCGTTCTCATCCAGCTTTTCTGTGATTGGCTTGTTCGCCTCATCATAGAAAATACCTGCAAATCCCGGAGCCTCTTCGGTCATAACGCCCTTGTTGTCTACAGGACAAAGCGGTTCTAAGCCGTACTGTTGACCAATAATAAAGTCATCTTCCCCGTGTCCTGGTGCAGTATGAACTGCGCCGGTACCTGCATCAAGTGTTACGTGCTGTCCTGTCATAACAAGGGAGTCACGATCGTAAAACGGATGTGCAGCAACGACTTGATCAAGCTCAGCACCTTTAACCGTCTTAACAATCTTAGCGTCTTCCCATTCTAACGTTTCGCTTACTTCATCGAACAATTTACTCGCAATAACAAACGTTCGATCAGCGACAGAAACAAGCGCATAGTCATAATCTGGATGCACAGAAATACCGAGGTTTGCTGGCAATGTCCACGGTGTTGTTGTCCAGATGATGAACTCTGAACCGTTGTCGATGACCCCTTTACCGTCGGTTACTTTCATCGCTACGTAAATCGAAGGTGAACGCTTGTCATGATATTCAATCTCTGCTTCAGCAAGTGCCGATTCAGAGGAAGGTGACCAATACACAGGCTTTTTCCCTTGATAAACGTGACCCGCTTTAGCCATTTCACCGAACACTTTAATTTGGTTCGCTTCAAAGTCTGGTGTTAATGTGACGTACGGGTTATCAAAGTCACCGATCATACCAAGACGCTTAAACTGTTCTTTTTGCGTTTCAACTTGATCCCACGCGTACGCTTCACACGCCGCTCGGAATTCAGAAACGGACATTTTCTTACGGTCAACTTTTTTTTGTTTTCGTAAGCGCCGTTTCAATCGGCAATCCGTGCGCATCCCAACCTGGAACAAACGGTGCTTTAAAGCCATCCATGTTGCGATGACGAACGATCATGTCTTTTACGATTCGGTTCATTGCATGTCCAACGTGAATATTTCCATTTGCATAGATCGGTCCATCATGAAGCACATACATCGGTTTATCCGCATTTTTCGTCATCACTTGTTCGTAAAGCTTTGCTTCTTCCATTCACCTTGCCATACAGGTTCGCGATTTGGAAGGTTTCCTCTCATCGGGAATTCCGTTTGTGGCATTCGTAGCGTTTTTTTGAAATTCATTTCTTTCCTCCTAAGTCAGTACAAAATAAAAAAACCCCATCCCAATCTTAGGGACGAGGTTTACCCGCGGTACCACCCTGATAGCTCATAAGCCACTCAGCCTAATTATCGCTTTAGTCACGCCAAACTCTACTCACGTCTTATTCGAACGCTTTCTGTTCGGTAGCTCCTGGGTGATCTTCGTGAATCAACTCTTTACGAGGCTCACACCTTCCCTCGCTCGCTCAAAAAGTCTATTGATCACTACTGTCCCAATCAACGCTTACATTTAGTTAGTATTGCTAAAAGTATAGTCGATCTCTACATGAACGTCAAGTCAGCGACTTTTTTTGGTCTTCGTATGTATGACTTGTATGTTCCTCTTCTTCATCTTCTACACCGTTTGTTAGGCTATCCCAGTCTTCATCATCTAAAAGCTCTAGTTGTGCTTCAATAAGCATCTTAAATCGCATCCGGTACACGGCTGCTTGTTTTTTTCAATTCTTCAAGCTCTAGCGCAATCTTACGCGATTTCGAAAGAGCATCGTTAATAATGCGATCAGCGTTTTTCTCAGACTCTTTAATGATAAGCTGCGACTCTTTTTTTTAGAACTACGCTTTAGTTCTTCTGCTGATTCTTGCGCAACGAGGATCGATTTGCTTAACGTTTCTTCAATGTTTGAGAAATGATTCAAACGCTCTTCAAGCTCATTAACTTTAGAAAACAGCTCTTCTTTCTCACGAATGACGGTTTCATAATCCTTGATGACTTGATCAAGAAACTCATTCACTTCGTCTTCATCATAGCCTCGGAACCCTTTAGCAAATTGCTTATTGTGAATGTCCATCGGTGTTAATGCCAAGAAAGCCACCTCCATAGTTATTTCTTCAAACCATAGGTTACACGTAAATTGCCTTTCTTCGTTTCGCTATCGATTGAAAAAGCTTTCTACGTCCATGCTTTTGAAGTGATAATGTATCGCCAGTTTGAATTTGAAAACTCGGATCCTCCACCGTTCTCCAATTCACTTTAACCCGGCTATTCTCTATATATGCCTTTGCCTTCGTTCTCGACAAGTTGTACATCTCTGAAATAGCAGTATCTAGTCTAAGCGATGAGATGAATCCTGTCTTTTCTTCCCACTCATCAGTTATATCATACGCATTATGTAGCGGAAGTGTCGAAAGTCTTAACGGCGTTTTCCCTGCACCTTCAAGATTCATCAGAATAAAGTCTTGCATTTCTTCTGTTGCGAACCATTGAACCTTGCCTTGAAAAACGTGAATGTCTCCAAACATCTCTCGCTTTACACCTAAAGCCATTAATGCGCCAAGAAGATCTCGGTGTGAGACAGTTGAGAATTTCGGGTCAAATGCCCCGTGAAACATAACGATGTTGTACCGCTCAGGCGACACTTCTTCAAAAAAAGGATAGATGAGCGCTCGTTTACGCTCAACACCTTCAACCCCTCCAAAAAAAGCAACCTTAACGGTTTCATCGGCACCGATCACCGACTGTACAATGTCAACTTCCCTCGGATTTAAAAAAAACCAGTGAGCTTTGCTTCGTACGTCGTTTCAACAGCATCTTTTAAGTCTTGTACTTGTACAATCCATTCGTGCTCTTCCTTACGAAAATGTTGAAAGATATCCATCGATTAGAAAAAGATTGCAATTACACCTTGTCGCGCTAATGCCAAAGCAATCAATGCTACGATTGGTGAAATGTCAATCATACCTAAATTCGGGATAATTCTACGAAACGGTTCTAGATACGGTTCAACAATGGTTGCTAATGCTTGTCCAAAGCCTGATTCACGTAATCCAGGTAACCAACTAGAAAGAACATAAATAATTACTGCAATTTGATAAAGTGACATCGCCATTAATACGATCTGGCCGATCATTGCCATAAAACCACTCACCCCAACCTCTTCTAATCAAAATCTTGTTGCATGAGCTCCGAGATTGCCCCTGAAATCTCTACATTGTCTGGTGTACACAAAAAGATGTTCCCACCAATCTTTTGAATGTCACCGCCAATGGCATAAACCGTGCCACTTAGAAAATCTACAATCCGTTTGGCTTGGTCTTTTTGAATGCGCTGCATATTCAAAATCACCGATCGTCGATTTTTCAAATGATCGGCAACATCTTGAGCTTCTTCATACGTTCTCGGTTCAATTAAAACCATCTTGGCAGACTGCTGAATGCTTTGCAAGCTTACGACATTTTGAGTACGATCTTTTTGCTCACTGTCAGACTTTGACTCTTCAACAGGAGCATCTAATTCTTCCTCAACATAATCTTCGTCAACATCAAAAAAAACGTTTAAAGCGAGATTTTATGCTCAATATGAACGAACCTCCTTTACGCTAAATTGCTGCGCTCATCTCCAACAAGACGAGAGCCTACTCGAATAAATGTCGCACCTTCTTCGATTGCGACTGTATAATCATTGGACATCCCCATCGATAACTCACGACACGGAGCATGTGCAAACTCACGTTTTACAATCTCTTGTTGCAATTCCTTGAGCTTTTTAAAATGCGGCCTCGTATCTTCAGGTTTACTTTCATACGGTGCCATCGTCATAAGTCCGACGACTTCAATTGCGTCATACGCTTGCAATTGCTCAATAAAGCTCATAACACCATCAGGTGTTAATCCAGACTTTGACTCTTCACCTGAGACGTTCACTTGTACGAAGCACTTTACAGTCCCGTCTCCTTTGTATCGCTTTTGAATCTCTTTGGCAAGCGATATGCGGTCAAGCGAATGAAGATAATCACATTCATGGATCACATCTTTCACTTTCCGGCTTTGAAGCTGACCGATAAAATGCCACGTAGCAGCACCAGTGATCGCCTCGCGTTTTTCTAGGAGTCCTTCTGCTCGACTTTCACCAAGGTGCTTCACACCAGACGCCACAGCTTCTTCTGCACGCTCATTTGACACATACTTCGTCACTGCAACGATGTTAATCTCTTCTTGTTGCCTACCTACACGCTCACAAGCTTGTTTAATTTCTTGATTTATGTTCAGTAAATTGTCGCTCACTACAACCATGACGCTCAACTCCCACTTGATCTCATAATATACGCTGCCATACGCCCCGTTTTACTGCCGTCTCGACGATGGGAATAAAACAGGTCCGGCTCACTCGCTGTACAATAACCACTTACTGTTATTTGACGACGAGGAACACCCGCTTGCTCAATTAAAAGAGCATTTGTCAGTTTGAGATCAAGCTCATATTGACCATCGCTTACACGATTCCAAGTCGTAACACCACTTGGCAACACCGCGCTTAACTGGTCAATCACACGATCATCTACAACATATTTTTCTTTCCCAATGGAAGGCCCAACATATGCATGAATACTCGTCACATCAACGTTCTCACCTTCAACCCATTGACGGACAAGTTCACCGCCAATGTTACCAGCAGTCCCTTTCCATCCCGCATGTGCAGTTCCTACAATTGTGCCACGGTCCCCAGTAAAAAGAAGGGGCACACAATCCGCATAAAGCGTCGCTAAAACAACCTGCTCATCTCGAGTGTACAAACCATCAGCGTGAGAGACGACAGATTCCATACTCTTCGTGCCAAGACCTCGCTCATTTGACGTGACCTTCTGAACGATATTGTTATGCACTTGTTCACAATAAACAAAGTCATCAAGGCTTACGCCCAGTTTCGCACTCAAACGCTCACGATTACTGATCACATCATCATGATCGTCACCAACGTGTAATCCGAGGTTCGCTTCGTTATACGGAGCACGACTAACGCCTTCGTTACGACTCGTAAAACCAGCAACAATCCGCTGATCTATAGGTTCTAAATGAAATAGCTTATCGACTGGATTATACACAAACGGTTCTTTCCCCATGAAACGCCTTCCTTTATAGCAGTCTTTCATTATATTTTAGCACATATCGAGCGTTTGACGGTAGTTTTGCAGAAAAATGTCAAGAGTTATTGCCATAAACATAGACAAGGATTACATCCGTTCCAATCTTAGCAATCTGACTCCATGGAATAATCAACTCCTCTTCCTTTCCAAACATATTAAGCATCCGATTATTTCCCGTCACGACCAAAGATTCAATCATCCCCGTCGATAAATTAATATCCACATCACCAAGCGTCCCGAGCCGCTTACCCGTTTGCACATTCACAACCTCTTTTACTTGTAAATCGGTTATTTTAAGCATCACTTGGACTCCTTTCTAATAAAAACATCCCTTGCTTATCCATATGATGGCTTGGTAGGTTTTACGCCTGGTTTCCATCTATTTAGCGCTTGTGTTTACGCTTGCTTGCGCTTGATGAACGCATGGTGTTTTTTGTGGGTTGTTTCAAGTATTAATACGGTATGTGAAATTATAATGTATTTGCATCCGACAGTCAGTACACTTCATCCATTAATAATAAAGGGGTAATCAATTGAGAGTCGAATAACTCATTTAGGAGGTGTCACATTGCTCATTAATGAAACATTGCTTCAACTGCAAGCACTAGAAAAACGCTGCTTCGACTACGTCCCCGCTCTACATTCTGACATTGAAAAATTTAAAGCTGGTTTAAACGGTGAAATACAACTTTACAATCTTCTAAACGCCATTCAACTCCCACATTGGCAAGTGCTCCACAACAAACGACTCCCCAGTTACGAACCGTATTACTTTCAACTCGACCTCATCGTACTCACATCCGACACCGTTTATCTTTTTGATACGAAACAGATGAAAGGACACATTCATTTTCACGACGATGAAACCGTGACAAAAACATCTGGTAATGAAACCGAAACGTTAAACAATCCGATTCATCAAGTCAAACGCCACGAACGGTTATTTCAAACGTTCCTCCATCAACAGCGCATTACAACCCCGATCACCATTCGTCCTTATGTCGTTCTGACCTCTCCTTACACCGAACTCTCTTATCCCTCTAGACTGCAAGAAGAAATCCAACGCTATGTAATTCGTGCAGAAGCTATTCCAAAACTTTTATCCAACGTTCATGATTCAATGACAGGTCATCGGAAAATAGCCAAAATTACATCACTCATAAACACAAATCATCGACCAAAGTGGCGAAATGTATTGCATGATTATAATCTTACGTATGCCAACTTACGTCTCGGCGTCCCTTGTACGCAATGTAATCATATTCCAGTGGAACGAGCGTCTAATCACGTACGTTTCTACTGTAAAAAATGTCAGACTTATTCTTATGATAATATTCAAGCGGGGCTTGTTGATTATGCCCTACTCATCAATCACTATTGCACAAACAAAGAAGCCAGGCAATTTTTAAACATACAAGATCGACATACAATGCTACGATCATTACAGAAAATGTCTCATTACACCCGCTATACAAATAATAAAATCTGTTATCGATTGATATTACCATGGGAACAAAAATGACTTCACATTAATTTCATTATGCAATACATTATATCGTTTTCTAGCTACAGTGAGTAGCTCCCCCGCTTGCTACACCCGTGCATCCGCTTGCTACACCCACATATCCGCTCGCTACACCCTCGCATCCGC
>NZ_BAXL01000017.1:0-118347 GCF_000698185.1 Geomicrobium sp. JCM 19055 | reverse complement strand
CAACAGCCTGAGCAACTCCTTTATGGAGTTGCTCACGATTTGTCTTCGTAGATTCGTTCAGAGCAGGTGTACACATTCATCGATTGCTTTCTAATAAAACCGACCATTGTAATTTGCTGTTCAATTGCGATTTGAATGGCCCGATCTGTCGGGGCCGATTTCGATAAGACGACTTCACACCCGATCTTAGCCGCTTTCAACACAATCTCAGATGAAAGTCTACCACTAAAGACGAGCACTTTATCTTCTAATGAAATATTGTTCCTTAAACAATGTCCATAGATTTTGTCTAATGCGTTATGCCTTCCAATATCAACACGCATGATAACGATGCCATGTTTAGTAGCAAGTGCGGCATTATGAACACCGCCTGTTTCTCTAAAAACACTTGAGTGTTCTTGTAATTCATTCATTAATTCAAAGCATTGAAATTGATTAAGTGTAACGTTTCGACTTGTCATGACTTTTGTCGTTTTGGCGTCACTTGCAAAAATCAAGGCTTGTCGGCTCATACCACAACAAGACGTGAGATATCGTTTAGATTGCATCTGTTGCGAGAGCGGGTGAAGTTCTTGTCTTAAACGGACATGAACAAACCCGCTGTTTTCATCTGAGCGCAAGGAATCAATATCTTCTACTTTATTCACAATTCCTTCTGAGACGAGGTAACCGATGACCATATCTTCGATGTACTGGGGTGAACAGACGATCGTAAGCAGTTCTTCCCCATTCACCTTGATCGTTACCGGACGTTCTACAACAATCTTGTCTTCAACAGTCTCTACACCACACTCTGAGTAGCGAACAACCTTATGATTTACATGCTCTTTAGTCATACTTGTCATCCTTACTTCTTCTTAATGAGCAGTGGAACGAACAGGAGGAGCGCTCCAGTTAAAAAAACCAAAGAATCTAGGAGCGTAGATTTGGTTTGATTTTGATTTTGTTATTGATCCTCGTTTTTGCGTGTGCATCTCTTTTTCAGGGTGCTCAAGGCGTTCCAATTGCGGTTCGATCTTCTCTTCGTGGGCTTCGTCAACACCGAAACCTTTAACGAATTTCAATAGAACATTCATCCCTTCAATGACTTCTTTATCATTCAAAGAACGAATCAGCCCTAAGGTTCCTGCGTTTTGATCACTATGATCATATTCTGCTGCCATTTTAATTCCATGGTTTAACTTCAGTACAATTGGTTCTAGTTCATTCATATTGACTGTGCCTAATAACTCGAATATGAGCAATGCGTTTTTTTATCGATTGCGTCGTTTCTTTCGTATCCATTGCGGTAACAATCCGATGTAAGACGTGCTCGCTTTGACCAAGGGCACCGTGAGCCAAATTTAATACTTCACGATCCCGAAGTTGATGAATCATCGTGAGCACGTCTTCGATCGAATCTTTATGTTCTACAAGTAGCGACTCGATCTCTTTAACTTGTTGTTCATGAAGCTCCTTTGGATCTTTTTCCATTTTATGAATTACCGTCGTAGCTTTGGCCATTACATCCCCCTCCTCTTCTTCACAAGATCTCCAGGGAACGTATAATCAGATCTCGCCCACTTCGCTTCAACGTTAACGCCGACTTGTGGTTGTGGGTTGCCGTAGCGATGATTTGTTTTCGGTAAGGGCGATTCTCCTTTTTGCTTGAGAATCTCCATCTTTGCTGAGATCTCTTTGTATGCTGGTGTATCCGTGTCTTTGTCAGAATGGGAGCTTGTCAAATAGTTAATCGCTCCTTCACCTCTCGAATTCATCGGTAAATACACTTGTTTACCGACGACACGATCAGTGACAACACAATCAACTTTAACCGCTCCGTATGGAGAAGTAAGGCGCACAGTCGTACCGTCTTCAAGCCCTCGTTCGTTCGCCAATTCATGTGACACTTCCAAAAAGACGTTCGGCGTCTTCTTCGTTATGCCTTCAGTTTGGTACGTCATATTGCCTTCATGAAAATGCTCAAGTAAGCGACCGTTATTCACATGTAAATCATACTCATCTTCAAATTCTAGTGGCTTCGTCCATTCGACTGGCCATAACCTTGCTTTGCCACCAGGTAACGCAAATCCATCGGTAAATAACAGTGGGGTGTCCGTTCCATCTTCTTTCACTGGCCATTGCAAACTATCGTACCCTTCTAATCGGTCGTACGAAACACCAGCGAATAATGGCGTTAATGAAGCCGCTTCTGCCATCACTTCACTCGGATGATTATACGCCCAACCCGCACCCATTCGATTCGCAATTTCACTAATGATTTGCCAATCTGGCTTTGAATCTCCTAAAGGTTCGAGCGCTTGGTATAACCGTTGGAAACGTCGCTCAGTATTAACGAACGTCCCTTCTTTCTCTAAGCTTGGACTTGCAGGTAAGACAACGTCTGCATATTGACACGTTTTCGTAAAGAAAATATCTTGGACAACAAAGAAGGATAACTTCTCAAGTGCCGATTGCACGTAATTGATATTAGAATCAACAATTCCCATATCTTCACCTTTTAAATACAACACGTCTAAGTTGCCTTCGTGAATGGCATCAACCATCTCATGGTTGTTCAAACCTGGCACACTCGATAACGATACTCCCCAGTTCGCTTCAAAACGAGAACGAACCTCATCATCGGTTACATACTGATATCCTGGTAAACGATCAGGCATACTGCCAAAATCGCTTGCCCCTTGAACATTGTTATGACCACGAAGTGGGTAAGAACCTGCTCCAGCTTCATGTAATTGCCGGTAACAAGCAACAAGTTAGAAATTGCAGTACTCGTATCACTTCCACCGCCATGCTGCGTCACACCCATCGCCCAAAGAACAGCTGTAGTCTTTGCTTCATGAATCATCGTTGCGATTTCGATGAGCTCTTCTCTCGTTAAGTGGGTCACTTCTGACGCGTACTCGAGCGTATATGGCGCTAAGCTACTCAAATATTCTTCAACGTCATTTACATGCTCTGCCAAAAATGCCTCGTCGTGCCAACCTTGGTCGACAATGTACTTTGTGACAGCCGAGAGCCAAACGAGATCACTTCCTGGAGATGGCTTCACAAATAGATCTGAGCGCTCCGCTAAGTCATGCTTTCTAAGGTCGGCGACGATTACTTTCTGTCCGTTTAGCTTTTGCGCACGCTTCACTCTCGTAGACAAAACAGGATGTGACTCGACCGTATTTGAACCAATTGAAATAATCAATTCAGCGCTCGCAATATCATTGATTCCACCGGAGTCGCCACCATACCCAACTGTACGCCAAAGCCCCATCGTAGCTGGAGACTGGCAATACCTCGAACAATTATCAATGTTGTTCGTACCAATAACTCCTCTCGCAAGCTTTTGCATTAAATACGATTCTTCATTTGTACACTTGGATGATGAAATAAAAGCGAGAGCATCGGAACCTTTTTCACTTAACGTTTTCTTAAAATTACGTTCAATTAAATCAAGCGCTTCTTGCCACTCAGCTTCACGAAACGAATCACCCTCACGAATTAAAGGCTTCGTTAGACGTTCTTCACTGTTCACATAATCCCAACCGAATTTTCCTTTCACACATGTCGAAATTCCATTCGCTGGTGCTTCAGGTTGAGGTTGAATCTTTAAGATCTTCCGGTCTTTTGTCCACACATCAAACGAACAGCCGACACCACAGTACGTACAAACGGTTTTCGTTTTCTTTATTCGCTCTTCCCGCATTGCTGCCTCGACATCTGAGATCGTCATGAGTGATTCATAGCCTGTTTCTATATTTTTCGTAATATTAACCATTGGTCTGAACGTTTCTTCCTTAATTCCGGTAAGAAATCCTGCTTCACCTTCCATCCCGACTTCAAGCATGGCATTACAAGGGCAGACCGTTGAACAGTGACCACAACTAACACACGAAGAATCATCAATTGTCGTATCTTTGTCCCAAATTACCCTCGGACGCTTTAGATTCCAGTCAATGGATAGTGTCTCCGTGACTTGGACATCTTGACATGCCTCAACACAACGACCACAGAGGATACACTGATCGGGGTCATACCGGTAAAATGCGTTACGATTAACCGTCGACTCTTTTGTTGAATGAGGGGTTTCTTGGTGGCTAATCTTCATCTCTTTAACAGCGTTATGTATCTCACAATTCCCGTTATTGTAATCGCAAACCGTGCAATACAATTCATGATTCCCAAGCATGCGATCCATCGCAATCAACTGCGCTTCATGAACTTCAGCACTGATTGAATCAACAACATCGCCATCATTCATCTTTGTGGAACACGCCCGAACGAACTCACCGTTCACTTTTACGATACAACTATCACACGTTTCAATAGCCCCTAGACTTGGATGGTAACAAAGACTTGGCACTTGCATGTCCATTTTTTTGTAGTCTTTCAAGTACGGATTGTTCGCTCGTGAACATTTCTTGCTTTCCGTTAATCGTTACGGTCATCGTTTGAGTCACCCGATCTCCTCCTTGTTATTCATAAGTTTAATTTACTTTATTTTCCCTTAATTTAAAATCATTAAACATTACTCAGCGGACGCTGTTTTAAGTCTTTCTTTTTTTGGGTAACAAACACTATTCGCATGAAGGAGGAGTGGCATGTACAAAGACACGCTCTCTACGTTAAACGAACAAGCAAAAACCAAATATGGATTGTTTTCTTCATCTCCACTTCGCTATTTGTTCGCTTCGATTCTTGCAGGTGCTTATGTTGGCATTGGTACCATCGTTTTATTTTCCGTCGGACAACCTCTACATAGTTCAGGCTCTCCGATCTTAGATGTATTAACAGGGGCTACGTTTGGCGTTGCCCTTGCACTCGTTTTATGGGCCGGGTCGGAACTGTTTACAGGTAATAACCTCATATTCACGGTAAGCTCTCTTTCAAAAATCACGAGTTGGTCACAAACGTTAGCGATTTGGGGTTGGAGTTATTTCGGCAACTTAATCGGGGCCATTCTCTTATCGTTTCTCATTCTATTTACCGGAATCTTTCATGGCGCCAATGATAGCCATTACATGTTTACACTTGCTGCAGAGAAAATGAACGCCCCGTGGATGGAACTATTCTTCAGAGGCATTCTTTGCAACTGGATTGTCTTTCTTGCCATTTGGACCTCTCTTCGTGCAGATGGTGATATCGCGAAATTATTCTTAATCTTCGTGTTAATTATGGCATTCATCGCTGCAGGTCTTGAGCATAGCATTGCGAATATGTCGATTTTAGGCATTGCATTGCTACACGGAGGACCCGAATCAGTGACGTTCGCAGGATTCATTTACAACCTCATCCCAGTAACGATCGGTAACATCATCGGTGGCGCCGTATTTGTCGCTACGACGTATTTTGTAATCAGTGTTCATAAGAAAGAAGATAAAGAAGCGTTAACAAACGAGAAAAAAAAGCGCTTAAGCCTGGATCTGCGCTAAAACACATCCGTTTTTAGCGCAGAATTTCACTGGTTTCCTTAGCCACCACTTACCGGCGGAATAAAAGCGACCATATCTCCTGGCTGTACGTAATCCGTATCTTCCACAAATTCTTCATTAATGGCGATCATCGTTCGCTCTAAACTCCCCTTAGGAAGCGTGTACGTTTGCTCAACCCACTGTTTAAGTTCTCGTACGGTTTTCCCTGCAAGGTCAGCGTGTACGGTTGCTTGTCCGATTTTTTTCTTTCATTCCTGCGAAAAATAATACATCAACCATGATGACCCTCCTTCTCATGGTAAGCGTTTTGTTCAAGCTGATCTCCGACCCAAAAGCTACCATCTGCCCAATATTCTTTTTTCCAGATCGGCACAACCTCTTTAATACGTTCAATCGCATACGAAGTTGCCTCGTGAGACGCTTGCCGATGAGGTGAGCTTACCGCAATGACGACAGCAATCTCTTGAATTGCTAACGTTCCTAGTCGATGTGTAATTGCGACGGTTGTTCCTGGCCACTTCCCCTCAATCTCTTTGCCAATCCGTTCTAGCATTTTGACTGCCATCGATTCATACGCATGGTACTCTAGACGCAAAGTCTGCTTTCCGTGTGTCATTTCTCTCACTGTACCGATAAATGTCTGTATAGCGCCTACATTATTGTGTAGAACGTGTTCAATGAGTTCGTTGACTGCAATCGGTTCATAGGTGATTTTGAACATGTTCGTTCCTCATTTCTACAATTTGATTAACAAAGTAGGAAATCCACGCTTCTTCCTCATTACGTAAAAATACCGCTGTCCCTTTGCGATCCACATCAAAACGTTCACGTTGAACAATACCGATTGTTTGAGCGCGATTCATTAACGAAAGATCTCCCTGATCTCGCAACAAGACTATATTAGGTAAAATCGTATCTTTAAACCCTTCAACAAATACAACGTCCACCGTCATTACGAGAGATTGTAAGTGCAGCAATTCAGTGAGCGACATTTCTTTCTTTAATTGAATGCTAACTTCTCCCCCACCTTCTACAAAACTCGCTTTTGCACCTGCTGTAATAAAGCGTTCGCTATCGTATCTTGCTTTTGGTGGAACGGACGAGTGACCGTGATGTTTTATGACTGTGGATGTAAGGTTTCTTTGCTCTAGGGCAGCAATGAGTTTGGAGATTGTCGTTGTCTTCCCCGCGTTCTTATACCCGACTATTTGTACGATACAATTGGGATGTCCCATGGCCATTGACTACCTTTTTGATCATGTAGATCTAATAGATTCACTTCTTCCCCACGCTTATACCCTTTTGATCCCGCAGGTAAGACGATCAATACGTCTGCTTCCCCGAGCGCAATAACTGAACTCGATTTGTCTAGTCCAGACGGTTTCACATATTGTACGCCTTCACGCTCCAAAGCAACACCACGAATCAACCTTGTGTACGGATTTGGTTTAGGGTAATCACTGTCTAACACACCAATGGATCGTTTTAAATGCAAATCACGTGCACCAAGGGCTTTACGGATTAACGGTCGGACGAACAGTTCAAACCCAACGTAACAAGCACCTGGATTTCCTGATAAACCATAGATCAACTGCCCATCTTTTTCAGCAACTGTCGTGACACTACCTGGACGCATAGCGACTTTGTTAAAAAGTGTCGTCGCATGAAGGCGCTCCACAAGTTGTGGCACAAGATCATAATCACCAACAGAAGCCCCGCCTGTAGTAATCATTGCATCGACTTCTTGTAACGCATCAGTCACAACATCCACACATACATCCAATTCGTCAGGGAGTTTTCCATACATGACTGGGATGCCACCTGCGCGTTTTACTTGAGATGCCGCCATGTACGCATTACTGTTTCGGATTTTCCCCGGTTGTAAAGGTTCGTGAACGTCTAATAGCTCGCTACCCGTTGCAAGAATTCCAATTCGTGGTTTTCGAAACACAGGGACGATATCGTAACCAAACGTTGCAAGGAGCGCAACGGTACCAGGATGAATGATCGCCCCTTTTTCTATGAGCACTTGATCTTTTTTCGTATCTTCTCCTTGAAATGAAATGTTCTCGTTATGGTGGTGAGGACGAATGATCGTAATCGTATCTGCTTCATTTGTATGTATTTCTTCCAACATCACAACCGCATCACTTTGATTTGGCATTTGTGCGCCCGTCATAATGCGAACCGCTTGACCATTTTCTAGATCGTCTGTATATAAACTTCCTGCACCAATATCTCCTACAACGTGTAACCGCGTTGGGTTTTGCCTACTTGCTTGACTCGTATCTTCAGAGCGAATGGCATATCCGTCATAAGGTGCGCGGTTAAAAGGCGGAACATCGTGGTCTGCTAGTAAATCTTCTGCTAAAAATCGCAAATCACTTTCCAAAAGTGGCACATAATCAATTGCCTGGTTAAATTCATAGTTCATCACACGGCTGACCGCATCTGAAATTGAAATTGGTCTACGTACTTCTACCAAAGTAACCCCTCCTTATTCCATCATTTCATCGTAAAACGCCTTTGCTTCTTCAACATCTTTCGTACCGTGAACGAGCACTCGCCCGTCTTTAAAGATCGCCATCCGCTTTCCTGATTGATGCTCAGTGAAGGATAGTAAAAACGAATTCTTCTTTGTTTTGCCGTATGCGGTCAACTTCATTTCTAGATGCGAGAGATCAAATGACCGGTCTTTCATACGAATTTGAATTGTATCCCTGCCACAGAGTACCGCAATGTCGGTATGTTGTAGCGATTGAAGATACGGAAACGTGCGCTCACTTCCGCACGTTTTACACGACTCTTTTTTCATTTTGTTCATTGAGAATTTCTGATAGTTGCCTTCCCAAATGTCATAGATACTTATTGATCGGTCAATTTCATCGGATTTACCAATTAACCATTTTAATACGTGTACAGTTTGCATTAATGACGTTTGTTGAATAACTGGGGCAATGACTCCGTGACTGTCACACGTCATTGCCTCACCAGGAATGAACTTCATTACGCACATTAAACACGGATCTTCATTCGGTTGGAAAAACTTCGTCATGCCGTATGACCCTGCACAGGCACCAAACACCCACGGAATGTTATATTTCACAGACAGATCATTCATAATAAAACGAATATCAAAATTATCAGTTCCATCAATTAAAATGTCGACATCGCTTAGCAGTGGTTCCAAGTTACGTGCTGTTGCATCCATGACGTGAGCTTCGATTCTAGTATCTGAATTAATTTCTTCTAATCGCCTCTTCGCAGCGATTGCCTTTGGTAACACTTGCTCTACATCCGCTTCACAGTACAATTGTTGGCGATGCAAATTGCTTAATTCAACATAATCGCGGTCAACGATGGTAACTGTCTTCACTCCTGCACGAACGAGCGTTTCTGCACTTACACTTCCAAGTGCCCCGACACCAATGAGTAAAACGTGTGCTTGTCCAAGCTGATCTTGTCCGGCCTTGCCAATCGGTGAAAAAGACACTTGCTTTTCGTATCGGTTCACGTCACGTCCTCCTTATCCACCAATATAGGACATTTCTATTTTCTTGCGGTTTCTTGCACTTTCTTCTGTTCTCGTCTCAGAATAACGATCTCGTCGCTTCTCCCAAATCTGTCTGATGGATTCACCTAACAATTCATCACTTGCACCATCTCGAACGAGTTCTTTTAAATCTGTTCCTGTCTCTGAAAACAAACACGTATAAAGCTTTCCATCTGCACTGATTCGGGCTCTCGTGCACGTTCCACAAAATGTTTCCGTTACTGACGAGATAAATCCTACTTCACTAGCATAATCCAAATAACGATATCGTTTTGCTACCTCGCCATAGTATTCCTCATCAACCGGAACAACAGGCGAAAACGACTTTACTTGATCGAGCAATTCTTTTTTTTGAGACGACTTGATCAAAATTCCAACCGTTCGTTTGACCAACGTCCATAAACTCAATGAAGCGTAACGTGACTTGTTCTCGTTTGCAAAATTGCGCCATCGGAAGTACTTCATGTTCATTAACACCACGTTGTACAACCATGTTAATCTTCACACCGAGTCCTGCTTCTTTTGCCGCTTTAATTCCTCGAATGACAGCATCTGGTGACGTTTTCCTGCCACTCATCGCCTGGAATGTCTCAATTGATAACGCATCAAAGCTAATGTTCACCCGTTCCAAACCGGCAGCTTTTAACTCACTGGCTAACTTCGGTAACATCACACCATTTGTCGTTAACGCAAGATCATTGATTCCTTCGATTTGTTTAAGGCGCTCTATAAGAGATGCAACCCCTTTACGTAACAGCGGTTCGCCACCTGTAATTCGAAGCTTGGTCACGCCCAGCTGCGCAAATTGATCTGCAATCCTGACGATTTCATCAAACGACAACAACTGCTCTTCATTCATAAATACATAATCTGGTCCAAAAATTTCTTTAGGCATGCAATAGGAGCATCGAAAATTGCACCGATCCATAATCGAGATGCGCAAATCTTTCAACGGTCGAAGAAACTGATCATTAACGGGATTGGCTGCCACTTTACGACTCCTTTCACGTTCATTTACTATAGAAGTAGCAAATGATGTACAATTTGTATTATTCTAACATACAGAAGGCGAGGGAAGACAAGCATATGCATCATAAACATGACCACACCTCTTCATCTGTCGCCATTCTCACATTAAGTGATACGCGGAGTCTGACTGAAGACAAAAGCGGTACAAAAATTGAACAACTACTCTCACCCCTTCATACAATTGTTGATCGCAAGCTCATAAAAGATGATCCTCTTCATCTTCGAGCTGTTTTAACAGACTGGATTCAAGACGAGCGAATTTCGATCATTATTACGACAGGTGGAACCGGTATAAGTGAACGCGATACTACGTATTCAATTGTTGAACAACTGATCGAAACACCGATGCACGGCTTCGGTGAACTCTTTCGCTTTAAAAGTTATGAAGAAATTGGTGCACGAGCCATGCTTAGCAATGCAATTGCAGGGACAGTCAATCAAACGGCGATTTTCTCTCTTCCCGGATCTGTTCATGCCGTAACGCTTGCGATGACCGAATTAATTCTACCAACAATCAATCATGTGAGCAGGGAGCTTATAAAATGACGATCGCTGGACTAGTTATGGCTGGCGGACGCTCAACTCGTTATGGGAGACAAAAACTGTTCGAACTTCATGAAAACGAAGCGCTTTGGATGAAGAGTGTTCGGGCGCTACAAAAAGCCAACATTCACGACATTTACGTGCTAACGAACTACAACTTGAATGATCATTTTTTAGCACACGATGTACATGTACTTATTGATCAGTCCCCACATGCAGGTCCGATGCACGCTTTACACGGTGCGATGAGTGCTCTGCATGAAGACTTCGAATGGTTTCAAGTGTTGGCTGGTGATTTGCCTACAGTTACCCCTCAACTGTTAATCGAATTACGAAACCATTTACAAGCAAACGAGGACTATGATTGTTTACTTCCAATAAACAATGGGAAATTTCAACCGTTACATGGGCTTTATCATCGTGACTGTCTACGAGCACTTCAGCATCAATCAAGTAAAGATGCTTCGATGCGGACGTTAATTGAACGTGTAAACACGAGAACCATTGACTTTTCACACAAACATGACTTTATGAACATTAACTATGAACACGATTGGAAAGGGGTCAGACGATGAGTTTTTCTCACTTTAATGAAGACGGACGTGCACGAATGGTGAACGTTCAAGAAAAGCTTAAAACCGCTCGAAAAGCTGTCGCTCAATCAAAGATTCGCTTATCAAATGCTCTCTACACAGCCATTCACGATCAGTCTCTTCAAAAGGGTGATCCCCTGTCTGTTGCACAAGTAGCTGGTGTTATGGCAGCGAAAAAAACGCCTGACTGGATTCCAATGTGCCACCCGATTATGATTCAAGGAACAGACATTGATTTTCGTTTTGAGGAAGACGAAGGCGATCACCTTTTAGTCATCACAGCCACTGTGACGGTAGAAGCGAATACTGGCGTGGAGATGGAAGCGTTAACGGCTGTTAGTGCATCAGCACTGACGTTTTACGATATGTGCAAATCGATTGATAAAGGGATGATCATAGAAGAAACGTTATTGCTTACAAAAACCGGAGGGAAAAACGGAGATTTTCATCACCCAAGAACACAATCATACGACTAGGAGGAATTCAGATGCACCGACATGATGAATGGGTAAACGATGAAATTAAGAAGCTATGTAGGCTACCTGAACAACGATTAGAAACCCCAATACAACAAGGCAAATGGTCGATTAAACAAACGGTTGGTCATATGTACTATTGGGATCAATACATTCTTAAAGAAATCATTCCTTCTATAACTCACGGAGCAACGATCCAAGCGTTTCCAGATCATGATTTGTTCAACGAAAAGGCAACCGAGAAAAGTAACCGATATGCTGCCAAAGAAATGCTTCAAACGTTTCTAAAACAACGAAGACAACTATTAGCAGCCTATGAGAAGTATCCTGAAACCATTGAATTTACGATTGAACATGAACAAGGAACGATGACTGTCAAAGCACTGCGGACTAAATTTGAAGAACACGACCTCCAACATATAAAAGAAATGAGTTCGTTTGTAGACGACACAAAAGGCGATTGATTGCTCAATCGCCTTTTGTGTTCTATGACTTCACTCGATCTTTACGACTTCTAAAAATCCAGCTGTTGTAATAAAAAAATCTTCGTCGGCATTCCACCAAGTTGAATTAACCGCTTTGCTGCATGCTTCATTTCCATATTACCTTGTACTTTACCGTCCGATAAATAGATGGCGTATAACCCACGCTTAATCATGCGATGAAATTCTTCATCCGGCAGACCACGTAAGTTCTCTTCAGCTTTTTGATCTAAGAAATGGAAGCGTTCCACCATTTCATCTTCGCTCTCATAGTACGCCGCAAAGTTCATTTCTTGTTCTTGGAAGTCTTCTTCTTGATCGATGAAATAATCAAGCATAATGTGGACACCTTGCATCCACGGGAAGTAACCTTCTTTAATTTGCTTTGACTCTTCCTTCGTACGAGGTAATGCTGCAGCGTATGCCGCTAAGCAGTATAGCGCTAACGTAGAAGCGACCGCCGTTGAAAATTCATACCAACGAAGCTCAGGGAATTTGTCTTTATGCTCTTCAAAAAAATGCCTTTAATAGCCTTCACGCTCATGTTCAGGCACATGCTTGTACACTTGGAAGTCAACGTAATACTGAGCAACTTCTTTCATGTCTTCTTGCATTTCCACAAATCCCGGGAACGTCTGAACCGTTTCCTGACACGTTTTTACGAGTTCGTGTAAATACCCACCATCGTCATAACCACCACGCACACGGTAGTAATCTTTTAGCTCTGCACCAGGCGTTAGTCCATCTAATAGTGCATCATGCAATGCGCGAAAGTCTTCTGGGTCTTGTGATTCACTTTTATCACAAAGGGTATCTAAATAATCACAGATCGTTTGATACGCACAAAGGAATCGAATAAACGCTTCTTTGTTCCCTCCTGCAAGCATCGCAAGCACACTGCCACCTTCACAGTGAAAATCTTTATCATCAATCGTCCAAACCGCTTGTTTACTCAGTTGTTGGTCTGGCATATTTGTTGCGTACGTTTTCCAATGTTCAAGTTGACGATGAACTTCTGGAATCGTCTCTTTGTAAGTACGCATAAGAATCGTCCACGGCTTTTTTTGGCACCTGAAAATTCATAACTTCCTCCTAAATACTTCTCAATTAAAGTCTTCCCAATCGTTGCCACATAAAATACAACATAAAGCGAAACACGTCTTCACGTTCTGGTTCATTAAATAGCTCATGATACAAGCCACGCCATTCCCTCATGGAACGGTCTTCAATTCGCAGTCGATTAAACCATTCATGTGAAGCGGTCTTTTCAACTAGGTAATCTTCTCCAGCTTGCAAAAGCAATAGCGATACATTTGGAAATTCATATGCATGATCCAAACTTGTCTTCATCGCTTTTTGCATCTCTTGATACCAACGTACCGATACCGTATGTACGAAAAGTTCATCTTTATGAAAATCAGATCGCACGTCTTCATTCCTCGTTGCGTGATCGGTTTTAATTCCGCTTTTCACACTAAACGTCGGAACGATTCGATGAATCCCTTTTGCCACCGCTGTTAATGCTTTATTCGGAGGATCGTACAGTGCGAGACACGGCGACGATAATACAACACCTCGAACCGGTAATTGTTTCTCCATCATCGTGCGAATGACTGATAAGCCTCCCATACTATGACCAAATAAAAAGACCGGCAATTCATACGTTACCGCTTCTTTATACCAATGGTGAACCGCGTCAATGTATTGCTCAAAATGATCAATATGCCTCGTTTTCCTCGCGTTCTCCCAAACCCTGGAAGGTCACCTGCAATCACATGGAAATGTTCGCGATTTAATCGCTCTATTAGCCACGTATAACGACCATAATGTTCTCCAGCTCCGTGTACAATGACAAAAACACCGATCGCTTGTTCTGCTTCCCAAATCCGCATGTTTCATTCACTCCTATGTCGTCATTGCCAACATTTATTCTTCTATTACACCATATGTCGCTATTTTTTTCATCTATTGTGGGATAATCACGCAGATCCAACTAAAAGTTTCGTTCTTATTGGGCTTTTTTGGTACACTGGAAATGAATTGAAAGGAGTTTTACACCTATGAGCGTTTACCCTTATAAAGACATACATCCAACGATTGATTCAACCGTTTTTCTAGCTGAAGGTGCGATCGTCACTGGAGACGTCGTTATTGGTGAGGAGTCAACATTGTGGTACCACACCGTGATCCGAGGAGATGTTGATCGAACAATCATCGGCAAACGAGTAAACATCCAAGATCAATCAATGATTCATCAAAGTCCGGGAAACCCGGTAATCATTGAAGATGATGTATCGGTAGGACACCAAGCGATGTTACACGGCTGTACGATCAAAAAAAACGCGCTCATCGGTATGAAAGCGACTGTTCTTGATGGTGCTGAAATTGGAGAAGAGGCGTTCATTGGCGCTGGAGCTCTCGTAACTCCTGGAACGAAAATCCCTCCACGCACACTTGCACTAGGAAGCCCTGCCCGCGTCGTACGTGAGTTAACTGAAGAAGATCAACGCGAACTCTCACGGATTAGGGATGAATATGTTGAACGGGGAAAGATATACAAACAGCAACAACAACAAAGGAGCGATGAATCATGACCGAATTCCAACAAAACCTTGAAAACTACGCAGATTTAGCTCTTAAAGTAGGTGTGAATTTACAACAAGGACAAACGCTTTACGTCAGAACACCCACGTATGCTGCTCCATTTGTTCACGCTCTCACAAAGCGCGCTTACGAACTTGGCTCACACAACGTGCATATCGAATGGAATGATGAAGAAGCAACTCGTCTTAAATTCCAATATGCGGACGAAGAAGCGTTCAAAACCTATCCACAATGGAAAGCTGACCCACTTGTTGAAGCAGCAAAAGAAGACGCTGCATTTCTTTCAATCACTGGTGGCAATCCCGACTTATTAAAAGAAGCCAACCCTGAACATGTTGCCATGCAACAAAAAGCAGGTGGACAAGCGAATGAAACGTTTAGAAGCTACATTCAGTCAGACAAAGTAAGTTGGTCGATTGTTGCTGTTCCATCGGCAGCATGGGCAAAGAAAGTGTACCCGAACGAAAGTGATGAACAAGCGGTTTCAAAGCTTTGGAATGACATCTTCCAAGCGACACGCATGCATGAAGACGATGTAGTTGAAGCTTGGCAAAATCACCTAGCCGTACTTGATGAAAAACGCGAAAAGCTTAACAACAAGAAATTCCACGCCCTACACTATAAAGCAAACGGCACTGACTTAACGATTGAACTACCAGAAACACACATCTGGGCGTCAGGCGGAAGTACAAGTAAAGCAGGCGTAGATTTTGTTGCCAACATCCCGACTGAAGAAGTGTTTACTGCTGCTAAGAAACACGGAGTGAACGGTACCGTCACGAGTACAAAGCCACTCAACTACGGTGGCACATTAATTACCGACTTTACTTTAACGTTTAAAGACGGCAAGATTGTCGACTTCAAAGCCGCTCAAGGTGAAGCAACATTAAAGGGCATTTTAGAAGGCGATGAAGGTTCAAAATACATTGGTGAAGTAGCCCTAGTTCCTCACCGTTCGCCAATTTCTGATATGGATTTAATCTTTTATAACACGCTTTTTGACGAGAATGCTTCAAACCACTTAGCCATCGGTAGTGCATACGCCTTTAACATTGAAGGTGGCAAAGAAATGAACAAAGAAGAACTCGAAGCAAATGGCATTAACCAAAGCATCACTCACGTAGATTTTATGATGGGCGCTGCTGATATGGACATTGATGGGATCCATGCAGATGCACTCGCGAAGCGGTGTTCCGTAACGGAGAATGGGCAATCTAATACAGATCATCGAGAAAACCCTGGTTCAGAGAACCAGGGTTTTCTTCTCTATGTTGGACATTTGAACAGTCCAGTCGTGTATGTGATGATTCTGATCAATTCAGTATCAAATAAACATACAAACGTTTTTGCTGTGATTTCGGGCGTGTGAAATGCCAAAAACACCTACGGGGTGTAGCGTTGGCTCGTTTTATTAAACCGCTCCAGAGATGTTGCTCATTTTACTTTCGCACTTGTTTCCAATAAAAAATCGCAAGCTGGGTGCGGTCTCTTAATTCTAGTTTATCTAAGATTACCGATAGTGTATTTCTCACCGTACCAACACTTAAAAAGAGCGCATTAGCAATCTCTTGATTAGACAGTCCTTTTGCAATCGCTTCGACAATGTCATTTTCTCTTTTGGTTAATTGATCAACGAGCTGATACTGTTCGGTTGGACTCACAATTTCCTTTAGCACATCCGCATCGAGAACTGAACTTCCTGCTGCAAGCGTACGAATCTGTTGTGCCATATCATCAATGGAGGAAGATTTTAAGACGTATCCTTTTGCCCCTGCGTTTAGCGCAAGACGAATGTTCTGCTCATCCTTAAACGTTGTTAGCATCATAATTCGAATTTGTGGCCACGTTTCACTCACTCGTTTTGTGCATTCAATTCCATCCATCACAGGCATGCGAATATCCATAAGAATGACATCAGGTTGGTGCGTCTCGCAAAGACGCAGAGCCTCCTCACCATTTGCAGCTACACCTATAACCGTAAAGTCTGTTTCCTTTTCTAATAACAATGTTAAGCTTTGCCTGACGAGGGGATCGTCGTCAACGATAACTAACTTCATCTTCCATCCTCCTCAAGTGGTAATACACATACAACTTGATAACCGTTCACAGCATTAACGGTTACGCTGCCACCATTCGCTCGGGCACGGACTTTTAAGTTCCGAATGCCGCTACCTTCTCCTAGATGCTTTGATCCAGTCCCATTGTCTTGTATGCTTAACCTCACTAAATACATCGTTACATCAAGATTAACGTTTACTTCAGTTGCGTCACTGTGCCTTGCCACGTTTGTTAACGCTTCTTTTAAACAAGGTTCTAATAGTCCCCAATAATGAACGGGAACAAGCTGCATATCTCCTGAACGTTGAAAAGAAACTGGTGTGTGAATAAATTCTTTGGCAATATGCTCGAGCACATCAACACCGATTCTGGTAACTGGCGTCATATCATGGACCGTGTCACGAAGCATTGCTGTACTACGAGCTACACGAAGCTTCACTTCATTTAACATCACTTCTGCTTCTTTTCCTTCTAATTGCTCGTAAGCTTCTAAAGCAAGGTTTGCTCCAGTTAGATCATGACCAACGTGATCATGAAGATCTCGCGCAATCCGATTGCGTTCTGACACTTCTGCTAGTTGGGCCGCTTTGCGACTAGACTGCAACAACTCTTCTTTCACGTTTTCGAGGGCATGGCGGGCGTGACGTTCCCGGTCCGCTTCAGTTATGTATCGTTCACGTTGTTTACTCGAACTTGCGTCCCACACACCAAAAACACCTGCTTGGAAAAGTAACCATAATAAAACGATTGAATAAAGCTCAAACATTGCAAGAAGTAAAATCACAATAATGAGGAAGCGATATTTTTGACGAGACATCATTTCATATACAGGTAATGCTAAACCATATGCACTACTACTCCAAAGCGGAATAAATAGAAAGCATAAGAGTAGGTCAATGATGATCGTCCAACTCGGTAGACGAAAACGCCACCGTAAGCAGACAATGATGGCGAGGGAAATTACAAATAAGAAACTAACAAGGGGGGGATCTTGGTACATCCATAGTGCAATTAAAAACACAATGTTCATAAATCGCCATACACTCACCATATGATCACCTCTTTAAATTTACTATAAGTGTTAAAAACCCTCCGCTCAAGAGCTGAAGGGCAACACGCAAACCTCTAACTAATTCTTCGTATGCTTCCTATGATTAAAAAGAACAATGCATATAACAGCAAAACACCATTAATGAACAAGAAATCTCCACGATCTTCACCTAAGACAATCCATTCTATACCTTCTGAGAGCCAATACGTTGGAAAAATCACAGCAATTCTTTGAAAAGCTTCAGGCATCATCTCCACAGGAAAAAGAATTCCCCCGAGCAATGCTATCAAGACGATCACTGCCATAAATATTAGAAATGATGATTCTTTACTTCTATATAATGAGTTCCAAGCGAGACTAATTGAAATGGATGTAAACGTAAAGACAATATAAAGAATCGCCAAGTTCCATGGCTCATATAATTCATGACCGTACACATGCCCACCTATGATGACGATGACAGTTTGGATCACCATAATAACCGAAAATGCGAGCAAGTTTTGCCACAAGTAGTTAAAGTGTGAAATTGGCGCTGCGGCAAGTCGTTTAACAACCCCTTTTTGACGATCTTCAATCATAATACTCGTAAGGCGAATGCTAACAAAAAGTAGTAGAACACCAAAATATTGATAACCGAGCGGAAGCAGTGGCCAACCTTCTTGCGCTAAAGGTAGAAAAATCGCAGCGATTGGAAATAGTGACAGAAACAATACGTTCGTTTTATCACGTAGTATTCGTTTGAGTGCAAACCGAAATATTGTCATGGCATACGCCTCCGTCCGGTCAGAAGTAACAATCCAAAAGCAATGATAATGAGCACACTAAGCAGTACTGCATACACATAGCCGTCAGAAAGCCCTCCATCCCTCACTTGATCAATGGACGAATACGCTAGCATAAGCGGGTTCACATAATCATTGAACGTGTTGATCAAAGCATTGTCTGGCATCGGAAAGAACATCCCTGCCAGTAAAATCATCCCTACACCGTACACCTCACTTAACCGCTCGGCAATTTTAAAGTTGTTTACTGAAAAAGTGAATACGAGACAAATGATGCTGGATAAAGACGACATGAGCGTAATGACGAGTAATGCCCACATGAAATTACCCCAGTTCACATCAAAGATCAAGGCCGTATAAGCGATTAATATAACCCCTAACACAATCGAGTAAACGATGCCTGCGAGCATTATCGTAAATCCATATAACCTCGTATTCATCGGTAATGAAAGCAAGCGATCCTTTCTTTCCGCAAAGAGGTCTTGATGAACGTAATTCATGGTGATCGCACCGCCGAACAGTTGAAATCCGAGAACTAAAAGGACAACGGTTTCATCTCTAATCGGTGTACCAGTAAGCCCTTCCGCTTCTCCTAGAATAATTGAAAAGACCGTAATTAAAATGATCGGAACGACTAGCAACAAAAGCATCGTAATAAAATCACGACTCATTCTAATTCCAATGAACCGAATCGTAGCTAGTTCTTTCATGAAGGATCATCCTCTCCATCACGAAGTTGTTTGCCTGTAAGTGTTAGAAAAACGTCTTCTAAATTTGGCTTTTCTGCTTGAATTCCGACGACACCACTCGTTTCTTTCACGATTGAGAGTGCCCGATCAAGGTTACCTGCACCCGCATTTGAAATGATTTGCACGACTGATCCGCTCACTTGTACTTGCTTAACACCTTCCAAGCCTCGTAAACGCTCGATTGGTATCGTTGACACATCGTTTACATCAATGAAGATTTTCTCTTCATGCTGAATGTTTTTAATTAATTCATCCACCGTACCTTCTGAAATCACCTGTCCTTGATCAACGATGACAACCCGTGTAGCAATCGATTGAACCTCTTCCATATAATGCGTCGTGTACAAGATGGTCGTGCCTTGTTCTTTTAGCTTTCTGACCGCGTCTAGAATATGATTTCTTGATTGCGGATCAATGCCAACGGTTGGCTCATCCATAATTAGAAGCTTCGGACGATGGGTAAGAGCACAAGCAATGTTCAATCTTCGCTTCATCCCACCTGAGAATTTATTTGGCGATTGCTTTGCCTTTGACGATAGTCCAACGAACTCAAGCGCTTCTTTGACCCGTTGCTTCTTCTCTTCACCCTTCAAACCGTATACGCCTGCAAAAAACTCTAAGTTTTCTTTCGCCGTTAATTCCTCAAATACGGTAATCTCTTGCGTAACGAGACCCATTTTCTTTTTATTTTCATGGTGAAATACCGCTCCCTCTTCCCCGAATAGTTGAATCACGCCTTTATCAAAAGGAATAATCCCCATTAAACATTGAATGAGCGTCGTTTTCCCTGCACCGTTCGGTCCGAGCAAACCGAGAATTTCCCCTTCATGAATATCTAAATCAACATAATCAAGAGCAATTTGATCTTTATACCGCTTCACGATGCCTTTGATTGATGCAATTGTCATTTGTTTCACCATCCCAATTAGATTACCTTTAGTATGTAACGTTCTTACATCAATAAGTAGTGACATCTGTCATTAGATGAATGTCATAGCGGCTTATAAGGAAAACCTATACTACACAACAAAAAAAGCCTTGTCATAATGACAAGCTTTTACATCGTCTAGATGTTTGCTGCTTTTTTTGAGTTGGTCTGCTTTATCCGTACGTTCCCATGGTAAATCAACATCTGTACGGCCAAAATGTCCGTAAGCTGCGGTTTGTTTGTAAATCGGAGTACGTAAGTCGAGCATTTTAATAATGCCTGCAGGTCGCAAGTCAAAATGACTTTCAACGAGCGTAAGCAATTCACTTTCACTTACTTTACCCGTACCAAACGTGTTAATCGAAATGGAGACAGGCTTTGCAACCCCAATCGCATAAGCCAATTGAACTTCACATTTCTCTGCAAGTCCAGCGGCTACGAGGTTCTTCGCAACGTAGCGTGCGGCATAGGAACCCGAACGGTCAACTTTTGTTGGATCCTTTCCAGAGAACGCGCCTCCACCGTGACGAGCAAATCCGCCGTACGTATCAACAATAATCTTTCGTCCAGTTAAACCTGCATCTCCTTGAGGTCCACCAATCACGAAGCGTCCTGTCGGATTAATAAAGAACTTCGTTTTTTCGTCGACCCACTTTTCTGGGACAATCGGTTCAATCACATGCTTTTGCAAGTCACGCTCAATTTGCTCAAGTGTTGCTTCTGGATGATGCTGTGTTGAGATAACAATCGTATCGATTCGTACTGGTTTGTCATCTTCATCATACTCAATTGTCACTTGCGTTTTACCATCAGGTCGTAAGTAATCTAATGTGCCGTCTTTACGGACCTTTGCTAATTGACGAGCAAGTCGATGTGACAATGAAATTGGCATAGGCATATATTCTTTCGTTTCATTGTCCGCATAACCAAACATTAACCCTTGATCGCCAGCACCGATCTCTTCAATTTCTTTGTCGGTCATTGCGCCTTCGCGAGCTTCGAGTGCTGCGTTAACACCTTGAGCAATATCAGGAGATTGCTCATCAATCGCGGTAAGGATTGAGCACGTTTCAGCATCTAAGCCATACTTCGCTCTCGTGTACCCGATTTCAGTTAACGTTTCACGAACGATCTTTTGAATATCGACGTATGTCGTTGTTGTAATTTCACCAGTTACTAAGATCATTCCGGTGTTGGCTACTGTTTCACATGCCACCCTTGCGTTTGGATCATGTCGTAAAATTTCATCTAAGATTGCATCAGACACTTGATCACAAATCTTGTCTGGATGGCCTTCTGTTACAGATTCTGACGTAAAAAGCGACGCCCATTTGCTTCCATGATTCTCCTCCTTATGAAACACTGTATTACTTTATATGTTTGAAGTGCCCTAGAGTGCGTGTATCGACTCAAAACACTTCATTTCCCTTTATGGCAAGGACCATAAAGAATATAAGGGCGAGTTGTATCGTATGATTTCATGAAAAAAAAGCCCTTCACCGATGAGGGAAGGGGCATTACCTTTCACCTTTCGCCTCTTATCTTGCAAAACAGATGATGTTTTGCCAGGTTGGCACCTTATCTGCATGACTACAGATGGTTGCTGGGTTTCACAGGGCCTGTCCCTCCACCTTCTCCTGATAAAAGCCTACCAAGTAAATATAACGGCAAACGCGAAGAATTGCAAATCTCGACAAGTGAATTAATCAAATCGTAGAATTTTCTGTTCTATTGACTAAGAAATGTCGATTTTGCATTGATCATGATTGCAATGTTGCCCAATGATTGGCCGATTTTCGGCAATCTTCCTATATAATCCTTTGCCAATCACGTTAAATGGTCTCATGTTTATGATGCGCATCGGGTACTTTAATAATGCGTGTTCTTCCAGTAGCCTAATAACGCCATCAAAACCACGATACACGTACGTCGAATTGATTAAAACATGCATTTCTTTCGTTAAATCAGTCGATTGAACAAACGGATATTGTTGTTCTAACTCAGGTTCATGCAGATCCACCCATTTAACATGGTTAAACTGGTCGTAGGTTTGGATCACACGCTTTGTTTTTTTGACAAATCGTACATTGTTGATCATAAAAGACGACACATGAGTCCATAGTTGATCACACCTTTTTTATAAAATCCACGTTAAACATGACACCTTTGTGAAATCGAAAAATAGTATAGACTATAAATCAAAATGTGTTATACTAATTTCAAATCAATTCAACACTTTCGTTCCGTGATTATTGTGAGAAGGAGTTTTGCTACTATGAGTACCGTATCTTTTGAGTCTGCACTGCAACACTTACTGAATGGAGATCACATTGAAACTGATCTTCCTGAATCGAGATTAGTGGAAAGAGCACTCTCACGAGGCGAAGGTGTACTAACAAAATCTGGCGCATTTGCAGCCACTACAGGTTTGTACACAGGTCGATCACCTAAAGATAAATTCATCGTTGATGAACCGTCTGTACACGATTCCATTGATTGGGGTGTCGTAAACGCTGCGGTTGATAAAGATGTATTCTCTAAACTATATCGTAAAGTGCTTCACTATTTAGGTCAACAGGATGCACTTTTTGTTACTAATGGATACGCAGGCAAAGACACCGACTATCGTCTTTCTCTTCGCGTTGTAAATGAATTTGCTTGGCACAACCTTTTTGCACGTCAATTATTCATTCGTCCTGAGGAGAATGAACGCCCTGCTGAAGAAGAGAACGGATTTACAATTGTCTCAGCACCAGGATTTAAAGCGGATCCTGAAGTGGACGGCACACGTTCTGAAGCATTTGTTCATATTTCGTTTGAAGAGCGAATCGTATTAATTGGTGGTACTGAGTATGCCGGCGAAATGAAGAAGTCCATCTTCTCTATTATGAACTACTTGTTACCTGCTCAAAACGTTTTACCGATGCACTGTTCTGCTAACACAGGCAAAGAAGGCGATGTTGCACTTTTCTTCGGTCTTTCTGGAACAGGGAAAACAACACTTTCTGCAGATCGTACGCGTTTTCTAATCGGTGACGATGAGCACGGTTGGTCTGATAACGGTGTATTTAACATTGAAGGTGGTTGCTACGCTAAAACCATTAACCTTTCTAAAGAAAAAGAACCAGACATTTACGATGCCATTCGCTTTGGCGCAGTGCTCGAGAATGTCGTTGTTGATGAAGAGAGTCGTAAACCAGATTATGATGATGGTTACTACACGGAGAACACACGTGCAGCTTATCCACTTGAGCACATCCAAAATGTACTCCCTCAAGGTGTTGCCGGTCATCCGAATACAATTATTTTCTTAACTGCTGATGCATTTGGTGTATTGCCACCAATCAGCCGTCTAACAAAAGAACAAGCAATGTACCACTTCTTAAGTGGGTATACGAGCAAGCTAGCAGGAACTGAGCGTGGTGTTACAGAACCTGAAGCAACGTTCTCAAGCTGCTTTGGTGCACCGTTCCTACCAAGACATGCATCGGTTTATGCAGAGATGCTCGGTGAGAAGATTGACCAACATGAAGTGAATGTATTCCTCGTCAATACGGGTTGGAATGCAGGTGGTTACGGTTCAAGTGATCGTATTCCATTGAATTACACGCGTGCAATGGTGCAAGCGGCACTTGAAGGTGAATTGACGAACGTTCAAACGAATCAAGACCCGATCTTTGGTCTTCATATTCCAAAGCGTGTACCAGGCGTTCCTGATGAAGTGCTTCAGCCGAGGTCAACTTGGGACGATCCTAAAGCCTACGACGAGAAAGCTTCACAGCTTGCGAAGAAGTTCAAAGAGAACTTTGAACGTTTCTCTCACGTTTCTGATGAAATTCGTAACGCTGGACCTACCTTTAAATAAATTACACATGTATAAGAACTTCCAATAATTCATTGGGAGTTCTTTTTTTGTTTTACACACCTCTATACAGGCGATCGCATAAGATATTGCATCTATGGAAGTAGAGGGGACGAATGTACATGAAACGTGCGGGGAAATTCGCTTTGCTGTCTGTACTTAGTGGTTCATTAGTACTTTCAGCTTGTGGGGATGATCAATCAGTAGAAACGTTAGAAGTAGCAGAAGTTACACGTTCGATTTTTTTATGCACCGCTTTACGTTGCGGTGGAAGAAGGATTTTTTTGAAGAGGAAGGGCTAGACGTCGACATTACGACGACTTGGGGTGGAGATAAAACGATGACTGCACTCCTAGCAGACAGTGCGGATATTGCCCTCGTAGGTGCTGAAACGTCGATTTACGTGCATGCACAAAACCCGATGGATTCAGTCGTAAACTTTGCAGCCTTAACTCAAACTGACGGAACGTTTCTCGTCTCACGTGAGCCGATTGACGACTTTAGTTGGGAAGATTTAAAAGGGACGACATATTTAGGTCAACGTGCCGGGGGAATGCCGCAAATGGCTGGGGAATTTGCGCTTGCCTCAAACGGCATTGACGTAGAGGAAGATGTCGTGTTGGACCAAAGTGTCGACTATGCAAACATCGCTGCAGCATTTGCAGCTGGTACGGGCGACTTTGTTCAATTATTTGAGCCTACTGCAAGTGAATTTGAACGCGAAGGTGTCGGTCATGTTGTCGCTTCATTTGGTGAAGAGTCCGGCATCTTACCGTATACAGGGTTTATTACGAAAGAGAGTACCGTTGAGAATAACGAGGAAGCGCTCGTAAAGTTTAATCGTGCACTATACAAAGCACAACAATTTGTGCAAGAGGAAGATAGTCAAGTCATTGCCTCTTCCATCGAGCCTTACTTTGAAGAAACACCTGACGATTTAATTGCGCAAGTCGTCGATCGCTACCGCGACCAAGATTCCTACGCAATCGATCCGTATATTGATGAAGATGGCTGGGATCACTTGCAAGATATTATGGAAGCTTCAGGCGAATTACCTGCACGTTTTGATTACGAAGACCTCGTAAATACAACCATTACAGATCAAGCGCTTCAACGTTAATGATAAACGGGGGCTTCTGAGCGTTCTCAGAAGCCCTTTACGATGAGTACCGATAAAAACAAAGGAGGTACCGAATGGCACTGCTAAATCTACGTCACGTAAAAAAACACTTTTTCACACAAGAACATGTCGTTGAGGCAATCCGCGAGATTAGCTTTCAAGTAGAAAAAGGTGAATTTGTATCGATCATTGGGCCAAGTGGTTGTGGCAAGACGACCGTTCTTTCAATGATCGCTGGCTTAACCTCACCATCAAGTGGCCAGATTGAATTAAGCGGTTCAAGTGTGACAGAACCTTCCGCAGAGATCGGCTACATGTTGCAGCAAGATTATTTGTTCCCGTGGCTTACCATCGGAAAAAACATGACGATTGGTCTTGATGTAACAAAAATGAAGACAGTTGAAAATAAAGAGTATGCCCTTGACTTGTTAGAGCAAATGGGGCTTTTAGATCGGGTCGATGACATGCCTCATGAACTGTCAGGGGGATGCGCCAACGAGTCGCACTCGTTCGAACATTAGCTACGAAACCTTCTCTTCTGCTATTAGATGAACCCTTTTCCGCTCTAGACTTTCAAACAAAACTGAAATTAGAAGACCTCATTCACGATACGTTAAAAGCTCAAAAGAAAACGACCGTACTCGTTACCCATGATATCGGAGAAGCCATTGCCATGAGCGACCGGGTCGTCTTGCTCGGACATCGACCTTCCTTCGTACAAGAAATTTTTACAATTCCAGATGAATTACGTGAGTTAAAACCTCTACAAGCGAGAAATCATCCGACGTATCAAACATGGTTTCAGAGGATCTGGAAGGAGTTAGAGTCCCTTGAATCAACAAGTTAATTCACAGTTCACAAAGCACTTACGAATGAAAAAAACGAGAGCGTTGGCAAATTCGGCTTACCCAACTTGCCATTTTGATTGCGTTTTTTGCACTTTGGGAAATTGCGAGTCGGATGTATTGGATTGATCCACTGTTATTTAGTTCACCTTCGAGTGTGTATTCCGTTTTTGTTTCGATGATGCAAAGTGGAGCACTTCTCACCCATACGGGTGTCACATTGTTCGAAACGATTATGGGATTCCTCATCGGTACGATTGGCGGTGTGTTAATCGCTGCTATGCTTTGGTGGTCACCCTTTCTCTCTCGCGTGTTAGACCCTTACCTTGTTATCTTAAATGCCATGCCTAAGGTTGCTCTTGGTCCGATCCTCATCGTAAGCTTTGGTCCAAACATGAGCTCAGTCATCGCTATGGGTGTTCTTATTTCAATTATCGTTACAACCCTTGTCATCTATAGCGCATTTAAGGAAACTGATGCGAACTTAGTCAAAGTGGTTGATACGTTTGGTGCATCAAAAACGCAACGTTTTCGCTACGTGATTTTTCCAGCGTCCTACCCTGCCATTCTCTCAGCATTAAAAGTTAACGTTGGTCTCGCTTGGGTCGGTGTGATCGTTGGGGAGTACCTCGTTTCCAATCAAGGTCTCGGTTATATGATTATTTACGGATTCCAAGTCTTTAACTTTAATATGGTCATGTTAAGCTTAGTCGTTGTCGCCATACTTGCCACATTAATGTATCAAGGGGTCGCACTTCTCGAAAAACAGATGACAAAACAACGAAAACAATAAAAGGTCGCACTTAGAAAGGAGGACACTGAAAAACAGAGGTTTGCTTCAAAAAAAGACCCAAGTAACTAAAAAACGGATGCCTAATTTTCATAAATAAGGGGATTGGACATCCGTTTTTATGATTTCAGTGTCTATGGGGAGTCTATTTCTCCATTACCTTGATAATTCGTTTGATGTTCACCGTGAATATCGCCATCGCACCCTGCAGCTCCATACTTAAAAGACCCGAGGATGAGGCGGTTTCATACCCGTGTCGGTGCTTGAGTTCGCTGTTCTTAGCTTCAATTTTGTAACGCTCACGAGCTCGTGTTTTGAACGATTCCGTTTCTTGAAACGCCATCTGCGCGGTATGCTCAGCGGATTTAATGGTTTCCGAATAGGTTTTGCTTTTCGCCCCTGCTTTATAGCAACCTTCTTGGAACGGGCATCTTTGGCATTTCTCGATATCAAAATAATAGGTCATGGCTTGATTTTGGCTTTGATGTTTCTTCCCTTGCTTGGCTTTTCGAATGGCTAAGTGCCCGGCATTGCACACATACAGTCCTGCATCTTTATTAAAGCTAAATTCATCTTCTTTAGCTCGAGTTCCTTGGGATACGGCTGGGTTTAGCTTAGCGATCAATTCGATTTCTTCTTTGGTTGTATAAGCAATGTTGTCTTTTCCGGAATACGCCGCATCCCCCAATCACGGTTTCGACCGCCATACCTGCCTCTTTACTTTTCTCGATTAACGTTTGAAGGTAGTCCCATCACTTTTCTCACCGGTGCTTACGACCGCAGCCGTAATGATGCGTTCCTCACTCATCGCAAGATGAGTTTTATACCCAAAGAATGACGAATCCGCAGTTTTGTGTCCAACCCGTGCATCCCGATCGTTCATGGATTGGAGGCGGTCAAGGTCATCTTCGACGGTTTCACGCAATAGGTTCAACGGTTCGGTGATTTTTGGATAAGCTTGAAGCGTTTCGTTCGCTTCGATGACCTCCATAAGCGCTTTGCTATACTGGATTTCTTCTTGAAGGTCGCTTTTTTTCAGGCTTGGTTGGAAAACTTGTTTTCAGGGTTTCGTCAATCGAATAGACGACTTTCCGGAGCTGCTTTGAGCGCTCACGAAGAATGTCTTCGGGTCGTTGTTGGTTGTAGCGTGATTTCGTATGCGTGGCGTCGACAATCATCGTTTTGCTTTGAATGATTCCCTTGTCTAACGCAATTTCTACCGTTTTTGCGATTAATACATCCAGCAGGTTCACATCTTTCAGCCGCATCTTTCGAAACTTCGTCAAGGAGCTTGGATTAATGACCGTTTCCTCCGGTGCCATCCCTAGAAAGTACTTAAACGACATGTCGTATTTCGATCGCTCGACAAGGTCAACGTCAGACAACGGATAGATACTTTTTAACAGTAAGTATTTAAACATTCGAATGGGGTCAATGGCGGAACGCCCATAATTCAAGCTATACGTCGATTCTAGTTCCTCATATATGAACGAAAAATCAATGAGATCATTCATTTTTCTTAATTTATGGTCAGAGGGAACGACGACATCGTAAAGGTCCGCATATGCACTAAGTTGAGGGGACTGATGACGTTGAATCATGACGAACACCGCTTTCTTGGGTTAGTTATTTTAACGGACTTCTTTGATTGGAACGGAAGGCGGTGACGCCTGCGGAAAAAGGGGCGAGTCGAGACCCGAATGGCGAAGCTGAGGAGGCTCGGCCGCTCCTCCGCGGCAAGCATCCGCCTGCAGTGGAAATCATGGCTTTAGTCTAAGTTTATCAAAAAAAGAACGGACGCTCGATTAAATTCGAGTGTCCATTCTTTCGTAGAGACTTTTTCAGTGCCCTCTTAGAAAGTGCCGACCTTTTTCTTTCGTTCTAATTCATCCCATTGTTCGTTCGTCATCGGATACGTATGTTTGACTTGGAAAACGAGCAAAAATGAAATAACCGTGAGAAGTGTAACGAAACCAATGGCAACAATCGCACCGAGAATATCAGGTGGTATGGAAGTAACCATCGGCTGTTCCTCAGTTACAGCCGCCGTTGTTGTCATCATCGTTACGATTAACGCCGTACCAATCGACGCTGTCATCTGTCGAATCGTATTCGTTACTGCTGCCCCGTGCGGGATTAACTTAGGTGGTAATTGATTTAGACCCGCTGTATTAACTGGCATCATCACCATCGAAAACCCAAACATCCGAATCGCAAACATCGTCGCAATGAACGTGAGAGAGGTTGTCGTATCAATAAACATTAACATTGCGGTCGATATAGACATAAGTATTAGTCCTGGGATCGCAAGTGCCCTTGCACCAATCCTGTCGAAAATCCGACCTGTAATCGGCGCTAGAAAACCTGAAATAAGTGCCCCTGGTAAGATGACAAGACCTGCTTCCATCGCTGTAAATCCACGCATATTTTGTAAATACAGTGGAATAATCGTCTCTAATCCAATTAGCCCTAAAAACCCAATTGCACAGATGATGGAGGTAATCGTAAAAATACGTAGTTTGAGTACGCGCAGTTCTAGCATCGGATGTTCCATTCGCAGTTGGCGCAACACGAAGAAAAGTAACGTGACAACCCCAACGAGTAACACGACGATCGTAATTGGGCTACTCCAACCGTTATTACCTGCACTCGTGAAACCGTATAAAAGCCCACCGAACCCGACTGTTGATAAGAGAATTGAAATGGGGTCCACTTTTCTGTCTTTTTTCTCCGTCACATTACGCATCGTAAAATACGCCATCACGAGCATAATGATCGTCAGTGGCAACACGCCCCAGAATAAAAAGCGCCATTCATAATTCGAAGTTACCCACCTGAAACGGTCGGACCAATTGCCGGCGCAAAGGAAATCACAAGGCCGATATACCCCATTGCTGCTCCCCTTTTTTCAATAGGGAAAATAAGTAAAAAAAACCGTCTGCATGAGCGGCAGCATAACCCCTGCACCGATGGATTGGATCACCCTTGCAGTCATTAACGAAGGAAAACTCGTCGCTAGTCCCCCTATAAGTGTACCGAACATAAATACAATCATCGCTGTCAAAAATAATTGCCTTGTCGTAAACTTCTCAATTAGAAAAGCAGTAATCGGAATCATAATCCCATTTACTAACATAAAAATCGTCGTTAACCACTGTGCGGTATTCGCTGTAATATCCATCTCGTTCATAATTGGTGGAATGGCTGTAATCATCAACGTTTGGTTAAGCACCGCAATAAAAGAACCCGCAATTAACAACGATGCAATGAGAACACGACTATAAGGTTCCGTCTTCTCCATAGTAAAGCTCCTCGCTGAAAATCCGAAATGATGTGAGACTAATTGAAAATTATACGCCTCTTTTAGTATTTCGGCAATCGAATTATTTGCTTTTTACTACGTCACTTGTTTTGAAGATTGGACGCTTTTATATGACTAGCCTTATACATAATCGGAATTTGAACAGAAGAAAACCAGCAAACATCGTTACGTTTACTGGTCTAATCTGCGTAAGCAATATCGGAGTACATCATCTTTCATGATAAAACTATACGAACGATCCGTTCGGATCGTATCGGGGAGTTGCTGCTTTAAGACTGGACCATCGGTTTCTAAATAGGTGGCTTTTTTTTCTCGATTGTCGCAACTTCTGCGAAATAAATGTTTTTAATGACGGTTTCTGTTTTTCCCTTTACTTCATATTGCCCAACATATTCCAAGTTGTGAATACGAGCCCCTGTCTCTTCCCATACTTCACGTACAGCAGCCATTTCAGGCAGTTCACCGTCTTCGACTTTTCCACCTGGAAACTCTAGTCCTCGGTCTGAATGCTTCGTTAAGAGCCATTGATCTTTGAACTTACAAATCACCCAAACGTGTTTTGGTTCAATTGAGAAAGGCTCCCGCTCAAAAGATAGCTTCACAGCGTTATCATAGTAATCTTGGAAGTCATACATGTTGATTGTCCCTTTTCTTAATATTTAATGAGAAATAGGTCGAGTCATAATGACTTCGACCTACTCTGTTAACGGCTAAGTGGCGAACCTTTTTCTCGGTACTGTTCGTATAACGAGCGCGCCATTTGTTGTGACCAACTCGCGTTATCCGCTTTTCGATTGCGAAATTCTTCGATTAACTGATCTCCTGTATAACCATCAGCGATGAGTGAATCTAAAATGTAGTTAAACACATCTTCTTTCTTCATCGCCATCTTACTATCAATTAAAATGGCAAACCCATTTTCTAACGGGCGAGTAGAGCGAACACGACCAACCATCGTTGCAGGGTCATTATTTTCATGTGAAATGATAACTTCCATCATGACGTCCGTTTCATTGTTCAATAAGTCTTCAAACAACGTTTTTGCCGTCTCATCTACAACAGCTTCAACGAGCCACCAACCTTCCTCTTCGCGGTTAATGACAAGTCCTTCTCTCATGTTAATCCGTTCTTCCTCAGGTTCAACGTCTTTTTCTAATAATAGTCGTAAACCTTTGAGACGAAATGTCTTCACATTTATCACTTCCGTTACTGAATTGGTCATCATGATGAGCTCGTTCTTTTATTGCTCGTGTTTGGTCAAGCCATTGCAAAAATTGTACTTCTTCTCCAGTGAGTGCTCGCTTTAATTCGACTTCAAACTCTTCGGACAGTGTTGGAACAAACTTTTGAGCATTCATGTAGAATCGTCCCCTTTTACCGAATTCTATGCAAGTCCCATTTATCCTCATATTCACATGTTCTCGTTATAACAAATCAATTCGCTCTTCCTCTATAGTCTATTGAGCTATTTCGATAAACATGCTAGATTTCCTTTTTTTTATAACCTTTTGTAGGATTACTAAGGTTGTTGTAGACGGTCATACGCTTGTTTCAAGCGATTTAACCCTTCTTCGACATGGCTTCTCGGGCAAGCAAGGTTCATTCGTGCGAATCCAGAACCCGGTTTTCCAAACGTATGCCCATCGTTCAATGCGAGTCTCGCTTCTTCTCTCAACCATTGCTGTAACGCTTGGTCATCCATACCTAATTGCCTAAAGTCCATCCATAGTAAATACGTTGCATCTGGATCAACAAAGTCAATCTTTGGCATTTCTTCTTGTAGTCGCTTTTCTGCGTAATCAATATTGTCCCGAACGTACGCTAACATATTCGTAAGCCACGGCTCTCCTTCACGGTAAGCCGCTTCAGCTGCTGCTGAAGAGTATGGATTGCCAATTCCAGTGAAGTTCTGGCGCATACTAAGTTCTAGCTTCTGTTGAAGTTCACGTTGATTGGAGATGACATAAGACAATTGCAATGCTGCTAAATTAAACGTTTTACTCGGTGCCATACACGTTGCGACTTGAAGATCGGCAACTGCTTCTAATGAAGCAAACGGTACATGGTTCCCTCGGAACGTAATATCACTATGAATTTCATCTGACACAATGATTACGTCATATTGTTTTGCTAGAACAGCAATTTTCGTTAATTCTTCTTTGTTCCACATTCTTCCACCCGGGTTATGAGGGTTACAAAGAATGAGCATCTTCGCGCCTGATTTCATCTTCTCTTCAAGATCATCAAAGTCAATCTCATACGTGCCATTACGCTCAACTAGTTCGTTCTCAAGTAATGTGCGACGGTTCGTGTTGACGAGCGCAAAAAAACGGATAATAGACAGGTGGCTGGACGATAATTCCGTCACCTTCTTCTGTCAGAACACTTATAAGTTGATGAATTGCAGGCACGACACCTGGCGTAAAAGTAATATCCTCTTGATGGATGGTCCACTCAAACCGCTTGTCCATCCATTCAACAATCGCTTCTCGTAAAGAAGCTGGAGGAAAATGATAACCAAATACGCCGTGTTCAGTTACATTGTGTAAAGCCTTTTGCACGACTTCTGGAACTTTAAAGTCCATATCAGCGACCCACATCGGCCATAAGTCATCGGATTTATATCGCTCTTTGAGCGCGTCCCATTTCATCGAGTTCGTTTGTTTACGATCAATAATCTCATCAAAGTTCAACGTGTTGTCAGCTCCTTGTCCTACTTTCCTACATTGTACTGTACCTTTATTGATTCAGCAAAGATGAGAATTTAGTAGTCGTCAACCGTCAACATAGAAAATTAAGTCGGTGAAGGTCACCAATGTAGGGATTTCACTGATTTTCTCTTAAAACAGGGTCAAAACCCCCATCATAAACGAGTTTAAGATGAAGATTTTAGGGCTCCCTGCTCAATCCTTTTACAATAGAAAAAAACGAGGAAGTTACTCCTCGTCAGATTGTCGAAAAAGTGCTGTTCTTATATAAATGAAGTAGAGAGTTATTGAACTTGTAGATTTTAAAGTATTGAAGTTATACTTTTTACTTTTGCTTTTGTAAACTCAATATGCCGAATAATAGCGGCTGTCGTGGCGAAGACGCCTGCGGCGGCTGCAAAGCAGGTTGGTTCGACACCATTGCTATAAGCAATGGCTGTTGAACTTCCTTTATTCGTTAGCCGAAGATCATCGTGCGAAGCACGATAGCTGAGCAACGCCCGCGGCAAGCGTAGCCACAGAAGCCGCTTACTCATTTACTAGTACACTTTTGGTCCGTTTAGGTTTCTCAACAGCCTGACGAGGAAGTTACTCCTCGTTTTCTTATCATTTAATCTTTGTGGCGAATCATTCGAATGATTTCACCAGGGGTCACATTCTTACCGGACATGAGCATTGCCGTGCGGTAGACCTTACCCGCCGCGTTCATCATTAGCCATACGAAGACGACTAACACGAGTAATGAAATGACAATTTCTAAGACTGGCAGTTCATCAAGCATGACAATTCGAACGATCATCGCAGCAGACGCACTGAACGGGAAGTAACTTGCAACGATTGAGACAATGCCATTTGGATCAGATATGAACACCCATACGAGTGCAAATGGTAAAAATGGCAACATCATCATCATCCCTGTTAAGTTGCTCGCTGTACTTGCGTCTTCCATCGTAGCTCCTAGTGCGACATACATGGATGCAAACAGCAGATAACCGAGGACGGCATACAGCAGATACAATAACGTGATTGGCGTAAACAAGTGTTCAATAATCGTAAAGTCGCTAAAGATTTCAGCGAACGGAATGACAAGCAATAACCAGACGGCGACTTGGGCCATCCCAACGACAAAGTACCCTAAAATCTTTCCTTGCATTAATTGATTAGCACTGACGGAGGAGAGTAATGTTTCCGCCATTTTGTCTTTCTTCTCTTGCATTGAGCTGTTTAATGTCATCATACCGGTCATAATAATGCTTAATAAAACGATCCCAGCAAACGCTGCAGGAATGATATCTTCTAACCATTCATTCCCATCACCACTGCTACTGATCGTTTGAACAGGAACTGAGGTAGATAGAACGAGTTCACGTTCTGCTTGCTCGACTCCCACTTGTTCAAGTTGAGTGCTTTGTAATAACTGTTCAACTTCAGTTCGAATCACCATCGTAGGACTTGTGTATTCTTCTGAAACGACAAGGGTTGCATTCGTTGGGTCTTCAATATGTACGTATGCAATCGCTTCTACTGCCGCGCGTTCTTCAAGTTCTGAGACAGGACCGTCAAATAATTCATAATGAGCAACCTCAGCCTCAGCTAAAGCAATATCTTGGAAAGACTGAACAGCTTCTTCGTCTCCTGTAACATAGACTGGAATTTCATGATCGGCTGAAGAGCCCTCACCCATCTCAGTCATATCTGGTTCGTCATTCCCACCTACAAGTGACCCTATAAAAAGGAAAAATAGAAAGATTGCTGGTGTCACGAAAGTCGAGATAATAAATGTTTTGTTTTGCAAGTTACGCTTGATTTCCCATTTGGCGACTTTTAGTTTTTTGTTTCTCATGAACCTTCTCCTTTCGCAATGGAGACAAAGATATCGTGCAATGATTTCCGATCAATATGAAGTTCATCCCAGTGTAAATCATCTGGAAAGCTACGGATATACGATAACGGATGAACATCTTGATGGAAGTGAATCGTCGTCTGATTCCCTTCGACTTCAACTCTCTCCACTCGCTCATCTTCATTAAATGGATACGTAGTGTCTGTATTTACTAACACACATTTATAATTGGAGAATTGCTCTTTGATGTTGTTAACCGTATCATAAACAACCTTCTCGCCTTTATGAATGAGGAAAATTTCATCACATAACCGTTCAACGATGTTCATTTGGTGTGCAGATAATAAGATCGCTGTACCGTTGTCAGCTAATGCTTGAATTTCCTCTTTGAATACGTCTTGGCTTACCGGGTCTAACCCTGAAAATGGCTCATCTAAAATCAAAAATTCTGGCTCATGAATAATTGCACCGATGAACTGAACCTTTTGAGCCATTCCTTTAGAAAGCTCTTCAATCTTCGACTTCTCATGACCTTCTAAACCGAAGCGAACGAGTAAATCAAGCGCCCGTTGTTTGGCTTTCTCTTTGTCATAATCTTTGAGATCGGCCAAATAAAGAATAACGTCCATTACTTTTTCATTCTTATACAACCCACGCTCTTCAGGTAAAAAAACCGATACGCGAGCGTGGAATTTTCTCATTACTTTCAAGATGATAGATCACTTCACCTTCATCAGGAATCATAATTCCCATCAACATCCGAATCATCGTCGACTTACCTGCTCCGTTTGGACCAAGAATCCCTGTTATTTTGCCTCGGCTGACAGATAGCGATAAATCGTTTACTGCCTTTTTCGTACGAAAGCTTTTTTTGACGTTTTTTTATGTCTACGACGACTTCATTCATGCGCTCACCCCAGTTTTTAATATGTGCGGAATCGATTCATGTAACTTTAGACTTTGACTTTTAATAATCATAACACCTCGTTCTGTGAGCCAAGCTTTTGTTGCTTCTGCATCTTGAGTGATAATTTCTTGTGTGCGTGTGCTACTAACAGATACAACTCCTGGTGCTTGACTAATGCCTTGTACACGTTCTTCAATCCAAATGCGTTGCCAACGTCGTTGAAGTTCATCTTTTTCCACACGTCCACTTAACGTTCCGTCCTGTAAAATAGAAATATAATCAGCGAGACGTTGGACCTCATCTGCAATATGTGTTGCAAGCACAATCGCATGATCGTCACTTGCTTCCATATGTTGAAGTAATAGACGGTCAAGGATCTGTTGTCCTTCCATATCAAGACCTGTGTACGGTTCATCTAACATGAGCAGTGGAGTATCTCTCGACAATTGCAATGCTAGCATTGATTTTTGTTTCATACCAATGGACATTCGTTGTAGGTGTTTATTCATCGGTAGATTGAATTGCTTAATGAGCGCTTGAAATCGATCTTCGCGCCACATAGAGTCATGTGTCTTGTGCAAGTTATGAAGAATTCTTAATGTGAACGTTTCTAACTCTGTCACCGTTTGTGGGATATACGAGAACTGCTCTTTTCCTTTTAATGACGACACCGGATGACCATTGATCGTCACAGACCCTTTACCAGGGTAATCCCCTGACATTGCCTCAAACAACGTTGTTTTCCTACACCATTGTTTCCTATGATCGTATGTACGGTTCCACGCTCAACGTCTAAATTGATTGATTCTAACCGTTTTTCGCCCATTCTTCTCGTTAGTCCTCTCACTTTAAGCATCGTATTCCTCCTTTATGATCGTTAAGAACAGTTCTTTTACCTCAGTTTCTGAATACTCATGTTGCTTCGCAATTTGTACGGCGCGCTTCGCAGCATCGTGGACCGTTTTAAACTTTTGCGTTGATTTTTCTTTCGTATCAATCTGTTGCACAAACGTTCCCTTCCCTCGTACGGTTTTAATGTAGCCTCGTTGCTCTAAATTCTGATACGCCCGTCTCGTCGTAATCACACTACAACCGAGTTGAGAAGCAAGTGCACGAATGGAAGGCAAAGCAGTCTCTGCAAGCAGATGCTCCGAGACGATTAACGTCATAATTTGCTCTTCAATCTGATGATAGATCGGTTCTTGACGTTCTTCATTAATTTCAATCGGTAACGACATCTGCTCCCTCCTTTTCGTGAATCTTTCTAAATCCAACGATCAATACCAATGCGATGACGATGAAGCCGAACAAGAGACTACAAAGAACCGTAATGAGCGGATTCGTTGCTACTGAATCAGTAATAAAAAAAGTAAAAGTAAGAACCTTGTTGCATAAACGTAAAGGAACCAAATCCAACGTATAGCACAACGATAATCACCAAGTAATAAAAGTATCCGATCCCAAGCGCCCTCGGACCAAATAGCGGAAATACCGCTGTAATCGTTGCTACTGAACTTAGAGCTAACCACGTTAGAATAAGCGGTAAAAAGTAATCCATTAAATGAATCTCTTTAAAAACATGAATAACCGTACCAATAAAAGGTGCCATCCACATAAATAATAACGTAATTATTATATTTGAGACGAAAAGCTGCTTCTCGCTTACGGGAAGTCGCCTCATGTACATTTTTCTCGTGATCCCCATTCCGACTGTAAACGAAGGAAATATGACGAGAGGAGTAATAATAAATAAGAACTCCAAAACATACGCGAGTAATGAATAGGAGTCCGCATTCCCCTCCGAAAAAATTGAAAACATTGCACCGTAGGCAACGTACCAAATCATCGTCGTTGCCCAACCCCAAGGTAAAATGGATGACATACTTGATTTCATCAAGAAAAGTGTTGTTTTCATTCATCAACACCTCGCTTTCTTAATTTGCTAACCCCACGCTTTAATACAATTACAGTAATTAACATACTGAAGAGTAACGCAAATCCAATGGCTAAGAACGGCTCACTACTAGCAAATGTCACAGTTGCTTGCAATGATGACACGGTCGTACCGGTAAAGGAGTAAACAAGAAGTTGAACAATTCCATAAACAATTAAAAACACAAAAGCCTGTAAATATTCCTTTTTCCATGAGTTCTTATAATACTTCCGAAAGCTTTTCTCAGAGCCTTCATTTAAGACAATGGCAATTGAACTTAAACCGATGCTAAACCAAAGGAGAACAAACGCTACATGTTGAAGCGTTCCAAATTCAAGTTGCTGATTGTTCAAAGACCAGACGATCACCGAGAAAAGTAGTACGGCGAGAATCATCACCCGGGCAATATTTGCAACCACACGGCTATAAAAGAGCTTTCGTTCTAATATTGGGAACCGTCTCGCATATCGGTATACTGACGTTTGAATCAGTCCAGTTCTTTCATTATCTTTATAGCTTTGTTCAGATAAGGTCATGATTGCTGAATAAAAAACGATAATAAGTAAAAAAAATCAAATCAAACCCTAACGGCAGACCTTCTCGTAATACAAACGAAGCACCAAAACCTAATACTGGAACCAAGATTATAAACATAATAATACTAAAAACTGAAATGTGTCTCATCTCAAACCACGCTAGTTGCCAGACTTGCTTCATCATCAATCACCCCATTTATACTGTTCATGTGTTTATATCTATATACACAGTATAACACTAACGATGATGACACAAGACTATTTTCAAACTTTTTTTAATAAAACGTTCTTAAAATATAAAAAAAGCCCACTCAACGCGTACGTTGAATGGACTTTACATGTTCATCAAAAGATCATCATACCGGCAATTGCACCGTTCATCAGGTTCGCAAGAATTGCTGCCAAGAGGGCACGAGGACCGTACTTCGCAATGTCACCACGACGGCTCGGAACGAGTGCTCCAAGACCACCAATTAGAATGGCAACGGTTCCAATGTTTGCGAAACCACACAATGCAAATGTTGCGATTGCAATAATACGCGGATCTGTAATTGCACCGCTTGCAATGGCTTCATTTAGAGTTCCAAAAGCAATAAATTCGTTGAGGATTGTCTTTTCACCGATCATCTGCCAATGAGTGGAGCTTGTTCCCAAGGAACACCAATCAAGAAAGCAAATGGGGCAAATACATATCCCATAATGAGTTCTAACGTTAAGCTTTCATTAAATACACCAAGACCAATGTTAACAAGACCGACGAGGGAAACGAATGCTAGAACCATTGCACCAATGTTAAGTGCTAATTTCAAACCGTCTGTCGTTCCTTTAGCTGCTGCATCCACAACGTTCGTAACATCAGAGTCTCTTTCAATTTTGATCTTCTCTTGTGTTTCAGGTGTTTCAGTTTCTGGGATTACAATCTTAGCCATAACAATCCCGGCAGGTGCTGCCATAAAACTGGCTACAATTAGAAATCCTGGATCAGTTCCCATTGAAACGAGACCTGCTAAAACAGAACCTGCTACTGTACCTAAACCGACCGTCATGACCGTAAACAACTCTGAACGAGTCATATTCGCTAAGTACGGCTTAATTGATAGTGGTGATTCTGTAACTCCTACGAAGATATTTGCTGTCGCTGCCACTGACTCTGCTCGACTAAGTCCAAGCACTTTAGAAACGACAAGTCCTAACGTGTTAACGACTAACGGCATGACACCGATGTACCAAAGAATTCCCATAAATGCTGCAAAGAAAATGATGACAGAAAGTACGTTAATAAAGAAGACATGTCCACCGACAGTCTGCTCTAAGCCACCAAATAAGAAACCAATCCCTTCATTGGCTGCGCCAAGCATCCCGACGACAACTCCACTAATCCATTGGAGTGCCTCTTGACCTCCTGTCCAACTTAAAAAGATCGCACCAGTGAGTATTTGGATCGCTAATGCACCAAGTACTGTGCGGAAATTAATCGCTTTCTTTTCAAGAGATAATAAGTATGCGAGGCCCATTAAAACGATAATTGCCCCAAGCCCCCAAAGAATATTAATTAAAATATCCATTGCAGTACCTCCCCATAGTTATATTACATCCGATTCGTTCCCAAACCACTATTAACAGTATCATCGAAAGTTGTCGACCGCAATATATTATGGACAATTCCTTAATTAACTATGTCAGATTTTGTACGAATACGATAAAAAAATGTCATTCGATTTCACTTAACGTGATGTTCGCTCTTCAGCAAGCGTTACGATATCCTTCTCCGTTTGCGTCTCCGGATACACACCTGGTACGGGTGTAGACTTGCCCGATTGATCAATGGCAACCATTGTTAAAAACGACGTTGTTGTCGTTTTCACTTCTTGCGTTAATGGATTCTCAACACTTACATGGACATAAATGAGCATTGAAGATCTTCCTGTAGATGCGACCCATGCTTCAACGTTAACAATCTCACCTTTTTGAACAGACGCATGGAAATCAACACTATCAACAGAAGCTGTCACGACAATTTCACTAGAATGTCGCATCGCACAGATTGCAGCGGCTTCGTCGATATATGCCAATATGTTACCACCAAATATCGTGTTCAAATGGTTCGTATCTTGCGGACTAACGAGGTGGGTTTGTAGCGTATGAGAATGTCCCATTGCTCTTGATGTTGGTTTACTCATCGTTCATATTCATCCTTACTTTTTCCTCTAGTATATCTCGGTTAGGTTTATTAGTTCTAGTAAAAACTTCCAACATGTTATACTAGGTATAATTAATTATAGAAGAAAGGGAGTTTTATGCATGTCCTATTTCCGATATGCTTCCTTATTATCATTCCTTATAATCCTCGTTGCATGCACAGATCGTGAAGAACAAGATACAGAAATTCCTGATGAAAGTGAAGAAACAGTCGAACATGACGAGCAAGCTGTCGAAATTCTAACTGAGGCGATTTCGTTTTATGATGAACTAAGTGGACTTTATGTTGAACGGGAGCACGTTATCGATGTGGAAGATGGTGGGCGACAAGCATTAGAATATGAATGGATGTTTGCTCTTGAAGACGATGAGCCACAACAGTTCCGCCATGAAGTGCACCATTTTGATCAGCTAAGCCAAGAGGACAACGAAGAAACTACTGTTCAAGTAACGTTTACGAGTTTAGAACAAGATGGTTATATCGTTGAATATACGAGCGATACAAATGAAGGATTTACATACCCTAATCGTCAAGCAAGAGAAACGTACGTTGCCGTTCCAATGTATGAGCATGCGCTGGAACATGCGCAGCTTTCGTATGGTGGCGAAGAGGAAGTCGGAGATTATAACACGCATCACATTATCGTCACTGAAGACCAACACCGTACCCATTATTGGTTCGACCAAGAAACGTTTTTCGAAGTTCAATCACAATATGAATACAATGCTGAAAATGAATCCGATGACGAAGTACAGAACTTAAATGACGGTAGACGCGTCGTTGAGTATACAATTGATCCGGAATTTGATGAATCGTTATTTGAAGTGCCAAGTGATGTCACCATCGAACAACAAGAAGAATAACGTAATGAAAGGGCTGCAATGGAGATTGCAGCCCTTTCATTCAATTAGCACCTTGGAATTTAACGTGTCTCTTGCCCGACATAAGGTGTGATATCTACATTTAAGTTATCCGCTAGGGTCTTTCCTAATTGTTCGTCTGCTCGATACATGTTGCAAATGAGCTTCAAGACGACTTGTTCGTTCTTCACTTGACTCCACTCATCCGTTAACGTACGAATAATTTGCTTTTGCTTCTCTTCATCAAACCGCGATATAGTTCGCCTGGTTGACGAAAATCATCCGCTTTTTCGGTTTTATTACGTCCAGCAACGGCGTTGTCAGGCAACGGTTGGTCAAATTCTAGTTCTTCATCTGACTCTTGAAGTCCTTCTTCACTCGGCTCATAATTCACTGAGCTAGTTGGCTGGAACTTCGGATTTGCCATGACACCATCTTGAGTGTTATTGTTCGTTTGAGCAAATGGACAGTTAATTGGCAATTGTAAATAGTTCGCGCCAATACGGTAACGTTGCGTATCTGAGTAAGAGAAAATTCGACCTTGCAACATCTTATCTTCCGAAGCTTGAATTCCAGGAACGAGGACGCCCGGGTTAAACCCAACTTGCTCCGTTTCAGAGAATACGTTCTCAGGGTTTTTATTCAAGATCATCGTACCGACGTGCTCATAAGGGAAATCTTCTTCTGGCCAATCTTTCGTCGCATCTAATGGATCGAAATAAAACGAATCCAAGTCAGCTGGATCAAGGCGTTGAATATATAAATCCCATTCCGGGTAATCACCATTTTCAATATGCTCGTATAAATCACGAGTCGCATGGTTAAATTCTTCTCCTTGAATCTCTTTCACCTCATCTGGTGACAAGCCTTCAATGCCTGCTTTTGGGACCCAACGATACTTTACATACGTCGTATTCCCATGAGCATTAATCCACTTGAATGCGTGGACACTTGATCCACGAAGATGTCGATACGAACGTGGAATTCCTTCATCATTAAAGAGGTGAAGTTGCATGTTCGTCGTCTCAGGGCTATTCGCCATAAAATCCCAATAGCGATTCGGGTCTTGAAGATTCGTCGTAGGATCTGGCTTTAACGAGTGAATAACATCTGGGAACTTAATGGCATCACGGATAAAGAATACCGGCAAATTGTTTCCTACGAAATCATAGTTTCCTTCTTCTGTATAGAATTTAATGGAGAATCCACGTGGGTCTCGCAATGTCTCTGGAGAATGATGCCCATGAATTACTGTTGAAAATCTAGCAAATACGGGCGTTTCTTGTCCTTCTTTTTGTAGAAAGTGTGCTTTCGTATAGCGCTTTTGGCTTTTCTTTGTAACAAACACACCGTGCGCACCCGCTCCACGTGCATGAACGACACGCTCGGGTACTTTTTCGCGGTCAAAATGGGCGAGCTTCTCTACTAAGTGATAATCTTCGAGTAATGTAGGACCTCGCTACCAGCCGTTCTTGAGTTTTGGTTGTCAGGTACAGGTACACCTTGATTTGTTGTTAAACGTTTTGACAAACTAATCCCCTCCATGCATCTATCATGCTATGTTTATTACAGGCACCACTTCGGTGTCCACATAGTCAGCTATAGAGAACGAGATACCCTTTATCTTTTTTTTATAAAACGTTTTAAGGATTGTTTTTTTGAAAATGTCACACCTTCCTTGTATAAGAGGAAACGGAAAGTGTTATGATGGTGAAAACTAATAGATTTATTCCTAAGAGGTGAGAGGTTTTGGCTAAAAATCGTAAGCAAACAAAAACGAACAAAGCCCCAATGAAATTTCTCGTAGCAATTACAGCACTACTCGTCGTTGTCATGGGGGCCTTACTATTCGTCGTTAATAGTGATGGAGCAGTAATTCGGCAAATGTTCACGAAGGGGCTCCACCAGTTGATGAGCAACCGACATACGGGGATGAAAATGCGACAGTTTCTGTCATTGAGTTTGGAGACTACAAATGTCCGGCATGTGGAACTTGGGACCGCGAAGTATTCCCGGAACTTCAAGCAGACTATCTCGACTCTGGTGACGTTTCTTATTCCTATGTAAATTACCTAGGTTTCCGTGAAGAATCATTAGTGTCTTCTCTAGCTAGTCACAAAGTTCATAATGATGCGAGCGATGATGAATTTTGGGATTTCCACCATGCACTCATGCAAACCGCTGGTGTACAAGGTTCAACAATCGGGATCGATGAAGTGCTCGCAGTAGCTGAAGAAACAGCGCCTAGCGTCGATCAAGATGAACTCCGTGAATCCATCGAACAACAAGAATATATGTCCGAAATTGAGCGAGAGCATGAGATGATTGAAGAGTTTGATGTAACAGGCACACCGACAATCTTTGTAAATGACGTTGAAGTTAGTGATCCGTTTGATTACGATGCAATCTCAGAAATTATTGAAGAACAATTAGAGAATGCGTCATGACTAGATCTTCAATTTTCCTTTATGTTGCTTGGGTGATCTCACTCATCGCAACAGGAGGAAGCCTGTTTTATAGCATCGGCTTAGGGTTTGTTCCATGTGACATGTGTTGGTACCAACGCATCGCAATGTATCCGCTAGCGATTATTCTCGGTATCGCAACGTTTCGATCAGACTTTAACATCCGATGGTACGCATTGCCGTTTAGCATTATTGGAGCGGTCATGGCTGCGTATCATTATGCTTTACAAAAGATTCCTGGTTTTGGGAGTGTAACCCCTTGTCAATCGGGAGTTCCTTGTAACGCTGAATATATGAACGTACTTGGATTTATTACGATTCCGTTCCAAGCACTCGTTGCTTTTCTTTTAATTACTGTATTATTATTTTTAGCAAAACCGAAACACAACTAGAAAGGTAGGGGGCACATTTGGCTCAACAACTTTTAAAGGCATTCGTCATCACATCCGCCTTGTTCGTACTTGCAAGTTGCGGAAATCTAGATCAAGACGAGCCGTCCCCAACTGATTCGACCGATGAGATTGATGAAGTTGAAGAACCAACACCTGAAGCAAGTGCCGAAACTGACCCGTGGTCAATCGACGCGGAGCATTGCACACAAACAGAGACGGTTGATGGACAAGAAGTCATTCAAAATCCAGATAACGTAGCCGTCCTCGTTAATTATGAGTACGCATTACCTGAAGGATACGAACCAGAAGATCTTGTCGTCCCAGATGTTACGTTTTCGTTTGACGAAGATGTCGAAAAGCGCTACTTACGTGAACCTGCAGCGATCGCACTCGAATCCTTATTCGAAGCTGCGGTTGAAGACGATATTCACCTTTTTGCAGTGTCAGGATACCGTTCTTACGATCGTCAAGATGCCATCTTCTCAAACGCCGCAGCAGAACGAGGAGAAGACATCGCAAGTGAAACGATTGCTTATCCCGGAAACAGCGAACATCAAACCGGCCTAGCCATGGACGTGTCTAGTGAAAGCAATAATTTCTTACTCAGCGAAGCTTTTGGAGATACCCCTGAAGGGCAATGGGTAGAAGAAAATGCACACAAGCACGGATATATTATCCGCTACGAAGAACATAAAGTTGATGTAACAGGCATTAGCTATGAACCGTGGCACCTTCGTTATGTCGGCGAAGAGATCGCTACAATGATGGTTGAGCACGACTTAACATTAGAAGAGTTTTTCGAAAAAGCAACCGCAATCTAAAATCGACAGCTAACCCCCTCCAAAGTAGGCTTGGAGGGGGTTTTTCTTTGAAAGGCGAGGGAGATTGGTAATGAAACTGTGGCTTTTTCAACTCTTACTACTGTCTGGAGAAGCCAGGAAGCAGGCTCTTTGACTCAGCTTGCTGTATTGCGCGCTGCGCTTGCTACACCCCTGCCTGCGCTTGCTACATCTCTGCCTCCGCTTGCTACATCCCTGCCTACGCTTGCTACATCCCTGCATCCGCTTGCTACATCTCTGCCTCCGCTTGCTACATCTCTGCCTCCGCTTGCTACATCCCCGCCTACGCTTGCTACATCTAGTCAAGTCCATCTTTATGTGTAAATTCATTTGATTCCGGTCCAGTAACTGTTTTTGCTTTATACCACCATTTTTTTGTTATCTTAACTTCTTGCCTTTGACCTTCGGCTTCGGTAGAGGATGTCAAAGGTTTCTTCACTTTGATATTCTCTACCGGGGGCGATCGACTGGGCTTTGGAGTTCAGTTAACAAAGAACTCTATCCATTTAACGAACGATGCTTGTTATAGATCGTTTCTTGGTATTGCATCAGTACAGCACCAATTAAACGAAAGGCGGATTGGGTGTTCGGGAATACTCGAATGACTTGTTCTCGGCGACGAACCTCTTGGTTCAATCGTTCAATCCAGTTTGTGCTGCGGATGTATACACGTAAATTTTCAGGGTGCGCCATGTATTGAATCGTGTCTTCGAACCCGTCTTCAAGGATTTTCAGCGCGGCTTGATACTTGGATTGATCCGTGTACTTTGCCACAAGCTCCGCTTTGAATTGGCGCATGTCCTCAAGCGTTGCGGCATCGAAAACTCGCTTGAGGAGTTTCCAAAATTCTGCGCTATCCTTTTTTGGTGCTTTGTTCAGGATATTTCGTTTAAAGTGCACGTTGCATCGTTGCCAACTTGTGCCAATAAATGCTCGTTGAATCGCTTTTTGAAGGCCTTGGTGAGCATCCGAAATGACGAGTTTTGGTGATTGGATTCCTCGTGAAAATTTCTCTACGATGATCCTCCGTAAACCCTGCGATAATATAGACGGCTTTCGATACGACTCGTTGGTATTCACGAACTTTGATATACATGGCATCCGCAAAGATATAGGGATAGTACTTGGTGTTTAAGGGGCGCTGTGCCCAAGCCTTTACAATCGGATCAAGTTTTTCTGTCAAATTAGAGACAAACGACTTGGAGATGTTCTCGCCACATAATTGTTCGACAACATGCGTGACCTTGCGTGTTGAAACCCCATTAATGACCATCTCCAACATAGAAAGGACAAACGCCTGATCCATCCGAGCATACCTTTCAAAGATGGTTGGGGAGAAGTTGCCACTTCGCGTGCGCGGCACTTTAAGCTGGAGCTTACCGATACTTTACGTGTAGTCCCGATCATAATAGCCGTTACGATAATCGTGCCGCTCACTGGAGCGTTCATAGGGGGCAAGCTGAAGGTACTCCTCGCGCTCCATCTCCATGTATTCGTTTAAGATTAACACGATCGAAGATTTCACAACGACTTCCATATCCGAACTTAGTACAGCATCTTTTAATTCATCCATATTGAGGGTAAACTGTAATTGAGTCATTTCATTCCTCTTTCCTGTTTTGTTTTTATGGGTAAAAACAGTTTGGACAAGAAGGAATGAAATGACTCTTTTTCTATTTACACAATTATATGGACTTAATCCTACATCTCTGCATCCGCTTGCTACACCTCTGCCTACGCTTGCTACACCTCTGCCTACGCTTGCTACAATAATCCCACAGACCCAAAATGAAAAGCATCGCTCAAATGAGCGATGCTTTTCAACGACTGCTTCTATTTTAAAGTTGATCTTAAGCGAGGTGCTTTATCTCATCCCCGCCCTATAAAATAAGATCAAATACTGCCCAGCCAATTGCAGCGATGATGGCTACGAATAATGAGCCGAGCACATTTTCTTTCTTCAGCTCTTTATGTTTACTTAAATCAATGAGGGTCCATCCGACAAAAACGGCCGCACCAAAAAGAATCGCTCCCATAGTACCTCTCCCTTGGACGACTAATGAACGAGACGATTCTCGACTTCCTTTAAGATGAGAACACCGTCTCGGATGTACTTTTGATCGACATACGCATCTTTTTCCTCTGGTGCTGAAAACTGGTTATAGACAGCACTATAAGCGGTGATCCCATCGTGTTCAATTCCTGATTCATATCGATGGGCGAGCAAGAACGGTTGCCCTAATTGTACTTCGGGGTTCCCTGATCCGATTTCACCTTGGATTGCTTTATAAGGAATCCTTAAAAAAAATGATACGCTTCTCCAGAGTCGTCCATTTGATAATCGATATATCCGTGATCATAATCCCAATTGTCGCTCGTAACAAACCCTAGTGGGTGTAGTTGTTTTTCTAAGTCGTGCATGTTTAGTGTTAAATCGGTAATGGCTGATCGCAGTTCAATCATGAAGCCGCCTCCTTTTGCCATTACCCTCCCCTAAACGTAGTCCATTTCATACAAAAAAATAAGACGGGAGTTATTCCCACAGACGCTTTTCTAACGTTTGTCGTTCTAATTCGTAACCCGGCTTCCCTAACAAGGCAAACATGTTGCGTTTATAACTTTCAACACCAGGTTGATCAAACGGATTTACTCCGAGCATATAACCGCTCATCGCACATGCTTTTTCAAAAAAAGTAAATGAGCGCACCTAAATGCCTCGCATCTAAGGCATCTAATTCAATCAGACTCGTCGGCACTTGCCCATCAATGTGAGCAAGCATTGCACCTTGAACTGCTTTTTGATTGATGTCATGCAGCGATTTGCCTGCTAAATAATTTAATCCATCCAAATCAGTTGCATCGTTTGGTACGTGTAACGTCTTCGTTTGTGAACGAATATTTAAGACGGTCTCAATCATCGTTCTCTGACCCTCTTGTACGTACTGCCCGAGTGAGTGTAAGTCTGTTGTGTATTGAACCGAAGCTGGGAATAAACCTTTTCCGTCTTTTCCTTCACTTTCTCCGTACAATTGCTTCCACCACTCACTTAATTCATGAAGCTTCGGGTGAAACGTTGCTAATAATTCAATTGTTTTTCCCTTTTTATAGGACAGAGTGCGAAAGGCTGCGTATTGATAAGCCGCATTTTGCTCCAAGTCATCCACATCAAACTGTTTTTTTGCTTGTTCAGCTCCACGTAACAGCTCAAGAATATCAATCCCTGCAACAGCAATCGGCAAAAGTCCTACAGACGTAAGCACAGAATAGCGCCCGCCAACATCATCAGGTACGATAAACGTATCATAGCCTTCGGTTTCAGCTAGTTCACGTAAAGCTCCCTTTTTCGCATCGGTCGTTGCAATAATGCGCTTGGCTGCCTCTTGACCGTATCGCTCTTCCATCCAACGCTTAATAAACCGAAAGGCAATTGCAGGTTCTGTCGTCGTGCCAGATTTTGAAATGACATTCACATAAACACTACGATCTTGAAAGGCTTCAAACATGTCATCAAGGTAATCACCATCAAGGTGTTGACCCGCAAACACGACTTCAGGCCCTAAATCGCTTCGTTTAAACGTTGGTGTTAATGCAGAAATAATTGCCTTCGCACCTAAATATGAGCCCCCAATTCCGACAACAATCAGTACATCCGCATTTTCTTTGATTTCATTTGCTTTTTCTTGAACTTGTTCCCACTCATCTTGATTGAGATCAAGAGGTAAGTCGAGCCATCCTAAGTAATTTGCACCGACTCCGGTTTGATTGTGAAGTTGCTCGTGAGCGATGGATAGGCTCGGTTTAAGTTGCTCATATTCATGCGACTTAATAAAAGAATCCGCGTATATATTTGAGAATGTTATCATACGAAAACCTCCTTACTGATGTGGAAACAGTTCCCGCTTTAATCGTACATAACGAAACATCAAATTCATCACCCTATGTATGTACCTTAAGTGCGTACGATAGGAGGTGACGTTTGATGAGCGGTTTACAACGTATTGCACTCATTTTAGTGATTATCGGTGCGATTAACTGGGGTCTTATAGGATTTTTTTAGCTTTGACTTAGTGGCAGCAATTTTCGGTGGCCAATCTGCTGCTTTTGCCAGAGTAATTTATGCAATCGTAGGTCTTGCTGGTCTATATAGCTTATCAATTCTCTTCAAGCCTAGTGAAGAATTAGAGAGAAGCCCTGAGCCAGAAAGACATTAGGTATCATTAAACTTCTAAAAAAAACCCGGACTGCCGAAAAGCGAGGCGTCGTCCGGGTTTAATTTATTGGGGTTGACAGTTATTTACGTGCTCTTTTGTTGAGGTCAGCGTGGATCTCGTTAGACTGCTTTAACCAATCTTTCAGCTTGTCTTCAAGAGTGTTGAACCCTTGATTCTTGTTGTTGTTGCTGCTGAAATTCTTCGGTCCACGGTTGTTATTGTTACGTGGACGCTCGCTTCTTTGCTCAGACCCTTCAGGGGCAGGCTGAGTAGCACGAATGGATAAAGAAATCTTTCCAGAATCGCTATCAACGGACTTGACTTTAACTTTAACTTCTTCACCAACGGAAAGAACTTCGTTAATGTCTTTCACATAACCATGAGCGACTTCAGAAATGTGAACCAAGCCTTGGTTCTTCTCATCTAAGGCAACGAAAGCACCAAACGGCTTAAGACCGGTAATCTTACCTTCAACAATGCTGCCAACTTCGTATTGTGTTACAGACATTCAAACATCCCCTAATCATTTATTAACTCATAAATCATACCATAAGTTCACTAAACAGGCAAAGCGAAGTTAACGGTAAATGTTTCAAATTGCTAAATATAATTAGGAAGTAAGTCGATAAAGGGCATTTATCTAAGCAATAAAAACCAGTTGACACGTAGAAGTTTTCTGAATTACTGTTAAACGTATCATAAAAAGGAGGTTTCTTACATACATGCAGCGAGATAGTTGGGGTTCAAGAGTAGGGTTTGTATTAGCCGCAGCCGGTTCAGCGATCGGCCTCGGTACCGTTTGGCGACTACCCTACGTCGCCGGAGAGCAAGGCGGTGGACTTTTCTTTTTTATCTTTATCATTTTACTTATGACTGTCGGAGCGAGCTTACTTCTTGCTGAGTTTGTACTCGGTCGCTCTACGAAAGAAGGCGCCATTGAAGCCTACCGTAAAATTGCACCGAAAGGGCAATGGCATTTAATCGGAATTATCGGGATGGTTGCTTCCTTTCTATTATTATCATTTTATAGTGTTGTTGGAGGTTGGATTACAACATATTTTGTACGGAGCTTCACAGGGAACGTAACCAACCCTCCTAACGGCGATCACGCTGCCCTTTTTGAGCAAATTACTTCTAATCCATGGGAAGTAGGAATTGCACACCTTACGTTTATGGTGATGACCATTCTAGTCGTTCAAATGGGAATCAAGAAAGGCATTGAAAAAGCAAGCATCTATATGATGCCCGCACTTTTTGTTATCTTCTTGATCCTTATGGTCCGTTCATTAACACTCGACGGTGCATATGAAGGTGTCGTTTACTTTTTACAACCTGATTTCTCAGCTTTAACAGGAGATACATTTCTCTTTGCACTCGGGCAAGCCTTTTTCTCATTAAGCTTAGGGGTTTCAGTCATGGTTACGTACAGTTCTTACCTTGATAAAAACGCGAGCCTCCCTTCTTCGGCATGGTCCGTTGTTCTACTCAGTGTATTGATTGCGATCATGGCTGGTCTTGCGATATTCCCAGCGCTTTATGCTTTTGATATGCCACCTGATCAAGGTCCGATGCTCATTTTTAGCGTCATACCTGCTGTTTTCGGTCAGCTTGCATTTGGGGAAGTATTCTTCTTTCTATTTATGCTCTTAATGCTATTTGCAACGTTAACCTCAGCATTCTCACTGATTGAAATTATCGTAACTCCTTTAATTCGCGGCAAAGAGTATTTGAGAAAACGAATGACTTGGATCGTCGGCTTGCTAATCTTTGCAATGGGAATTCCGTCGAACTTGTCATACAGTTTACTTTCGGAAACTTATTTCTTCGGCATGATTTTCTTTGATGCGGTCGACTATTTAGTCAGTAACATTTTACTCCCACTCGGAGCTTTACTCATCTCGCTATTCGTTGCATACAAGATGAAAAAACGAGATCTGAAAGACGAATTACTGCGTGGAAGCAATTTCGGAGATGGTTTCTTCTCCATTTGGTTACTCATGATTCGTTTTATAACGCCTCTATGTATCATTGTCGTTTTCTTCTATTTGATTTTCGGATAACAACACAAAACCAACCCGCTTCTTTACGAAGTCGGGTTGGTTTTTGTATGGCGTTTAACGAAACGCTCGATTCGTTCTACGGCTGTTTGCAATTGCTTCATGCCTGTGGCATATGAACAACGTACATGTCCTTCGCCACCTTCACCAAATACGGATCCAGGTACGACGGCTACTTTTTCTTCAAGTAGTAGTTTCTCTGCAAAGGTTTGATCATCCATTCCCGTCGCTTCGATCGATGGAAATGCATAAAATGAACCACCAGGCATATGACACAATAAACCAATTTCATTTAGGGAGTTTACGATGTAATTCCGGCGACTATAATAACTTTCCACCATCTTCTTCAGTTCATCTCCGCCACTTCGAAGTGCTTCTAACGCACCGTGTTGTGCTTGGGTTGGTGCACACATGAGTGAATATTGATGGATTTTCAGCATCGCTTCAGTAATGTCGTTCGGTGCGCATACAAAACCAAGTCTCCAGCCTGTCATCGCAAATGCTTTAGAAAAACCGTTAATTAATATCGTACGATCTTTCATATCTTTAATAGATGAAAATGCTGTGTGGGGCTCATCGTAACTTAACTCAGCGTAAATTTCATCTGAAAAAAACGAGCAGGTCATGCTTTTGAATGACATGTGCCACTGCCTCTAATTCTGCTTTCGTCATTACTGCACCTGTCGGGTTGTTCGGGAACGAAAGAATGATCGCACGACTTCGTTCTGTAATCGCCTCTTCAAGTCGCTCAGCGGTTAACTTGAAGTTCGTCGATGAATCTGTGAGCACCGGAACTGGTGTTGCTCCTGCCAGTGTAATCAACGGGCTATATGACACGAATGACGGTGTGACGACGAGCACTTCATCTCCTGGGTCGACCGTAGCTCGCACTGCTAAATCAATCGCCTCACTTGCACCGACCGTAACGATAATCTCTTCTTCAGGTCGATACGTAACGTCGAAAGCATCTTCCATATAATCAGATATCGCCATTCTAAGCTCTAACAATCCCGCATTTGCAGTATAAGCTGTGTAGCCTTGCTCAAGGGAAGTCATGCATGCTTCTCGCACGTTCCACGGAGTAACGAAATCAGGTTCTCCGACACCTAATGAGATGCAATCTTCCATCGTTGATGCCAGTTCGAAGAACTTTCGAATTCCAGAAGGCTCAATGCTTGTAACAGCTTTGGATAATCTGTGATTCGTTTTTTTTGCGGTCATACTCATGGTGAAACCACCATTCGACGATCCTTCTCACCTTCACCAAAGACGATGCCGTCATGCTTGTACTTTTTCAAACGGAAGTGTGTCGTTGTTGATAACACAGCATCTAATGTCGATAATTTATCTGAGACAAAGCGTGCTACGCCTTCCATCGTCTGGCCTTCAACCATTACGGATAAATCATACGTTCCTGACATCAAATAGAGCGCACTCACTTCCGGGAAGCGTTGAATTCGATTAGCCACTTCATCAAAGCCAACGCCACGTTGTGGCGTAACTTTTACGTCGATCATGGCAGCGACTTGGCTTTCTTGCTCAACTTTGTTCCAGTTAATAACAGCAGCATAACTTAAAATGACATGTTCATCTTCTAGACGTTTAATCGTTTGAATAACCGTTTCTTCGTCTTCATCGAGCATTTTTGCTAAGACTTCAGTATCAATTCTTCCATTTTGTTCGAGAATACGAAGGAGTCTCGTTTCTTGCTCTTTACTCATTTATAGGTCCCCTTATATACTGAGGTTAGTTTTCGCATACAATCGTATCTTATCATAGTTATCCCATTTTATGTTTGGAGGAAATTATGAAACATTCATCGCCAAGAATGGCTATGCTAATTATTGATATGATCAATGATTTTTCATTTGAAGATGGTCAAGACCTTCTTGCAAGCGCTTCAGAGTTACCCAACAAAATTTCTATACTAAAAAAACAATTAAAAGCCCATAATGTCCCGATTATTTATGTAAATGACAACTACGGTAGATGGCAAAGCGACTTTAAAGACTTATATTCACATTGCTTGCAACAACAGGGAAATGTTCGAAAATTTAATGAAAAGATAAAACCCGAAGACGACGATTATTTTGTACTCAAACCGCAATTCTCCGGGTTCTACGCAACGCCGCTCGACATTTTACTCCGTCAACTCGACGTTCAGACATTATTAATTTGTGGAATGCTGGAAATATGTGTGTACATTTCACTGCGAATGATGCGTACATGAGAAAGTTCAAGTTAATCGTTCCATCTGACTTGTCGGCATCGCTTACGAAAGAAGAAAATGACCAAGCGATATCGATAATGAATACGGTACTAAGAGCAACTACAACACCATCAGATCAACTCGTAATCAATTCCATGTTAAAAGAAGCAGACGACTATTATGAACGGACCATTTAAAACAAGCCAGAAATCACGCCTTTTTCATCAACATCGATGTTCTCAGCTGCTGGCTTTTTCGGTAAGCCTGGCATCGTAAGAATCGCGCCTGTGACGACAACGATAAAACGTGAACCGCTATTGAGCTTCACATCTCGAACTTGAACCGTGAATGCTTCAGGCGTGCTTCCAAGGTTAATGTCGTCGCTAAATGAATATTGTGTTTTTGCGATACAGACCGGTAACTGAATGTATCCTAATTGCTCATACTCGCGGAGTTTCGTTTTTGCTTTCTTTGAGAGCTGAATGCCACTTCCACGATATACAGTTGTTACGACGGCTTTCACTTTTTCTTCTAAGCTTTCATCGTCATTGTAAGTGAATGTAACCGTAGACTCTTGTTCCTCGCTGAGATTGACAACCGCTTTAGCAAGATTAATTACGCCTTTTCCACCATCACGCCAACCGGTCGAACGAATGGCTTGTATGCCAGCTTGTTCACATAATGACTGCACGAGCGCAAGCTCTTCTTCTGTATCGGTTGGAAATTGGTTGATGGAGACAACCGTTGGGATCCTATACACTTCCTGCATATTGTTGAAATGGCGCTTTAGGTTTGCAATGCCTTTTTCTATTGCACCGAGATTCTCTTCTGCCAAATCTTCCTTTTTGACACCTCCGTGCATCTTTAATGCTCGAACGGTTGCAACGAGTACACCTGCAGATGGACGAAGCCCTGATTGTCTACATTTAATGTTCACGAACTTCTCAGCACCAAGGTCCGCACCAAAACCTGCTTCAGTAACGGCATAATCACCAAGCTTTAACGCAGCTTTTGTAGCGATAACAGAGTTGCAACCGTGGGCAATGTTTGCAAATGGACCGCCATGAATAATGACGGGGTTGTTTTCAAGTGTTTGCACGAGGTTAGGATTAAACGCGTCTTTTAGAATCGTAGCAAGTGCGCCTTCTGCTTTCAGATCACCTGCAGTGACGGCTTTCTTTTCATATGTAAATCCAATGACGATTTCTTGTAAACGTTTCTTCAAATCGCCTCGATCACTTGCAAGGCATAATATTGCCATAATTTCAGAAGCTACGGTTATGTCAAATCCATCTTCTCTAGGCACACCGTTCGTACTCCCTTGTAAACCACTTACGATGTTTCGAAGTTGACGGTCATTCATATCTAAGCAACGCTTCCAAGTAATCGTTTTAGGATCAATGCTTAGTTCATTGCCTTGATAAATATGATTGTCAATTAATGCTGCTAACAAATTGTTCGCTGCCCCAATTGCGTGCATATCTCCTGTAAAATGTAAGTTTATTTCTTCCATAGGCACTGCCTGCGAGTGTCCTCCACCAGCGGCTCCACCTTTCATTCCAAACACTGGACCTAAAGATGGCTCACGTAATGCGATAACAGCCTTCTTACCGAGTTGATTTAAAGCATCTCCCAATCCAACCGTTGTTGTCGTTTTTCCTTCACCAGCTGGGGTTGGTGTGATTGCACTGACGAGGATTAGCTTTCCGTCTTGATCATCATTAGAAGGGTCGATAACATCATCTGCTAATTTCGCTTTATACTTTCCATACAGCTCAAGTTGTTCTGATTGAATCGTTAAACGATTTGCCACTTCCTCAATTGGTAACATGTTCGCTCGTTGTGCAATTTCTATGTCAGTATTCGCCATATGATTACCCCTTTTTGATCTATTCCGTCATAAGTATACATGAAGTACAGAGCACTCTGAAAGCTCTAAAAACAAACAATTTACAAAAGAAAAAAACGAGCCAACTTGGCTCGCCCTTTAAAAGACTTGTTCTAACTCTTTTTTTTGTCTTGCTTTAGCCAATACGTCATCCACGTCTTAGCAACGTCAAGATCGTGTAATTTTGCCTGGCCACATTCTAACTCAGTCGCTGCAGGCACATAGTCATATTGAAGTCCTCTCGTCATTGTTTTCTCTAAGATGTCGATAATCTCTGTGACTTGTGCAGGACCGTCAACGATTAAATAAAACCCTGTCTGACAACCCATCGGTGACAAGTCAATAATCTCAATATGATCGTACGCTTCCGTATATTCACGAATATGAATCGCAAGCAAATGCTCTAGTGTATGAATTTCAGGTGGATTTAGATTCGTTACATTCGGTTGTGCAAAACGAATATCGAACTTATGAACAATGCCATCTGTACCAATATGCTGAACACCAGCTTGCCTTACGTATGGCGCCTTTACTTTTGTATGATCTAATTCAAAGCTTTCGACTCTAGAAGCCATTACTCATCACTCCAATCATCAATTACACTTAGTTTACGACACGGACAAAACATTTGGCAATCATTCAATCTTGCATCATTCCAGAGTGCTTTACGACTATTTAGCCGCTAACCTCACCTTCATTTCTTCGAATTGTTGAGACAAGTTGGCTTCTTGATCCTTTCACTCATCTCCTCTTCTGCTAAACTGATTTTAAGACCAACCGCTCCCATCGTTGAACCTAACACTTGCGCCCAAGCGCCGAATAGATCTAGCGTATCGCCATCTCCGTCTTCACCACGTAAATTTTTGGCACCTGCAAATACGTGTAACACGTTGCCTATGACTTCGATTGTAAGGCCATAGAATTCAAGAATTTCTGCTTTAGATTTCTCAAGTGGAAGCAAATCCGGCAAGATGATGCTGCCACCAAGTGCTTGAATCGCATTTCCTTGCATATCAAATCTAGTCATTTGCTCATCATCAATATCGCGAAGTAAGCCTTGTAAGATCGTTAAATTTCCAATTGCAAATAAACCCGTTCCTAACTTCTCTAGATTGTAATCCTCGATGAGTTCATAAATTATCGTATCGCCCGCTGCTTGTAATGCAACACCAACCGTCTCCAATGATTCACGCTGTTCATCAGTTAACGGGAACTTCGGTGTAACCGATGCGGCTTCAAAGACCGTCCCGGTCACAATCATCCATGCGGCAAATACCTCAAGTCTAGACATGGATTAAGGCTCTCCTTTTTACAGTCATTCGCTACAGTAGCCTATGCATAGAACGCGAATATGTAACAATGAGCCTTATCGGAACGCTTCATTATCCATGAGGACGTTTCGACATAGCGTAACCTCATCCGTAATCACGCCATCAATGTTCTTTTTCAAGCTTTTTTGTATAGTCGAACGGTTGTTGACTGTCCAAACCCAAAGCATGGACCCTTGGTTTTCAACGAGAGTCACCAGTTCGTCGGTAAGTAAGGAATAGTGAACACACACGACATCAACGTGAGTGAGTCGCAAACGTCTTTTTTGGAAGCGATTGCGTTTTCCGATAATCACACCGGTTTGAATAATTGGATTCATACGTTGGATCATTCGAATAGCATCTAAGTCAAATGACGTAACGATGATTTCATGACTCATGTCGCTTTGATTTACAAGTTTAATAAGCTCTGCTTCGAGCTGTTGTTCTTTCAACTCTAAGTTGAGGCGAATTCTTCCTTTGCACAGGTGCAACACTTCTTCTAACTTTGGCACCCCTCGTTTTTTCAATGCAGCATACGTTAAATACTTCACTTTCTTCCCTTGAATCGTTTCATCGTGAACACAGACGATTTGTCCATCCACCGTTTTTCGAAGATCCGTTTCAATGTAATCGGCACCTAACATAATGGCACGTTCAAACGCTGGGAGTGTGTTTTCTTGGATGATTGAACCTTTCGTACTTCCACGGTGGGCAACTACTTTAACCGTCGTTTCAACCAACTGAATCACTCCCTTACCTGTTCCTTATAGCATACGTTAGAAATTCTTAATCAAGAAGAGCATTTCAATGAAATGGCTAGATTATTCTAGCATTTTTCACATAGGAGCACGAACAGCGTCTTTGACTCACTTTATCAGAGTGATGTATTATTTAGATAAGCGAAATAAATTGAACACTCACCAACACTCTGTAAATCAGAGTGCATCTTCACGTGTCTTGATCTTCTTCTATCCCTTCATGTCATGTTCTTACTTCTCTTTTACACGTTTGACTTCAATCATAAACGAAGGTGATTATCATCAAAGTTAAAAAACGTAACTTGACTATTATGTGGTTTGCGAACCTATTCGTCGGAGCAAGTATGACAATGGTTTTGCCGTTCTTATCACTGTATATCGACTCTTTTGGTGGCTACACACCAGCTGAAGTACAGCGATGGGCCGGGCTGACCTTTGGTGTTTCCTTTTTAGTTGCCTTTCTCGTTTCTCCATTATGGGTAGAATTGGAGATCGCTTTGGCAGGAAGAAAATATTGATTGGCACTGGCTTTGGGATCGCAATTAGTGTGTTTTTAATGGGGTATGTCCAATCCGCTGAATCACTGTTTGTATTACGGGCATTTATGGGACTTGCGACAGGCTTTATCCCTGCATCGATGGCATTAATCTCCGCTCAAAGTGATAAACGCACGGCTGGTGAAACACTCGGTACCCTTCAAACCGGTACGGTATCTGGTGGTTTACTCGGACCACTGATGGGTGGAATGATTGCGGATACAGTTGGGATGCAATTAACGTTTTTAATTACCTCAAGTGTGCTCGTACTTGCAACAATACTCGTCATTGTCGGTGTCAAAGAAGTCATCTACGAAGAAAAAGGTGAAAAGCGCAGACGCTATCACTGGAAAGAAGTGCTTCAACATATTGGAGCCAAGCCTGTTCTCATTATGGTTATGGTCGTTGCAATGCTAATACAACTCGTCAACTTTAGCGTCCAGCCATTGCTTGCATTGTACGTGGATAGTCTGACACAAACGGAGAATCTCGCGTTTTTAGCTGGACTTGCATTTTCTGTTACAGGGCTTGGGAACTTAGTGGCCACGAGAAAATGGGGGCAGATCGGGGACAGAATCGGTCATGAGAAAATCATGCTCGTGCTGCTATTGTTGTCAGGATTATTCTTCATACCTCAAGCCTTTGTTACTGAACTATGGCATTTAATACTACTTCGTTTCTTATTCGGGATTGCAGTCGGTGGATTAATTCCATGTACGACCGCTTACATTCGTCAAGTCTGTCCCATCTCGATGCAAGGCGAAGTACTCGGTTACAACCAAAGCTTCCGCTTTCTCGGAAATGTCATCGGTCCTGTTTCGGGTGGTTTTATTGCCGGGACGTTAGGCATTCCAATGGTGTTCATTATTACAGGAGGGCTATTCTTCGTAGCAGCAATTTGTTTGAAGCTCGTACTCTCTCATGAAAATAGTGATAACAAACAGCCAAAATCATCACGACAAGAGAAAACAGTCTAATCCAATAACCGCTGCAAGGTCGAGTTACACGCTCACCTTATAGCGGTTATTTTTGTTCGCGTCTATATCGTTAACCAATTATAAATTTAAGTTGACAATAGAAAGTCGACACGCTATAGTTCAAACCATACATAACTAGAGGAGATGGAACTGTGAGAACTTTCGACCTAATCATTATTGCTATGTTCGTTGCACTGATGGCTGTTGCATCTAATATTACGAGTTTCTTTCCATTTCTTGTTATCTTCGGAGTACCGGTGACCTTTCAAACATTTATGGCGATTTTAACTGGAGCTGTACTCGGTAGTAAACGAGGCGCTTGGGCGATGACGGTTTATGCTCTTGTTGGTTTACTCGGCGCGCTGTATTTACACAGTTCCATGGTGGACCAGGGATGTTTGTTCGCCCAACCTTTGGTTTCATTCTGTCTTTTATCGTTGTTGCTTTTGTCGTCGGAAAGATCATTGAACGAAAAGCTGAACCGACGATCAAACGTATGTTGTTGCTAGCTTTGTCGGACTTTTGGCGAACTACTTGATCGGCACCAACTGGATGTATGGCATTTATATGCTCGGTTTTGGTGCTCCTGATGAATTCTCTTACGGACTTGTGTGGCTTTGGATGGTGCTGCCTTTCATCAAAGACGTCATCTTAACAGTTATGGCTGCGATCATCGCGCATCAACTGCCACAACTTGTAAAACGACCGCTATCCTCACAATTTTCTTAACGATTCATGATCAATACTTCTTTCTCATGTGTAGGACCTTACGGACTGTGTTATAATATGTAAATGTTCGTATACGGGGTTTTCTTCGATTCGAAGAACGTCCACGCTTTTAGATGAGAAAGGACGTTGAGCTTCATGGAAATCATTTATAATTATCCGCTCTGGATGCAATCTCAGCCATTATCGTTGCACAGCTTGTCAAAGTCCCAATTGCCTTTATCGCAACGAGAAAAGTGGATTTTTCTTTAATAACAAGCACTGGGGGCATGCCTAGCTCCCATTCAGCCGCTGTCACCGCCCTTGCAACGACGATCGGCCTTGAATACGGTTTTAATTCAACATTCTTTGCACTTTCTGCAATGTTCGCCATCATTGTTATGTATGATGCTACTGGAGTACGTAGACACGCAGGATACCATGCTACGATGTTAAATCAACTAATGAATGATTTTAACAAGTTCATGCATGAAGCGAAGAATTGGCAGCATAAAGAAGAAGTTGAGAAACGCGAAGAATTGAAAGAACTGCTTGGTCATAAGCCAATTGAGGTTTTTTTCGGAGCACTACTCGGAATCTTGCTCGCAATCTTCGTCTACAACTTCTTAGAACCTACTTTATTCTAAGACAAAAGCCAAAAGCCAGTACCTACTTCATTGTAGGCACTGGCTTTTTATTCATTACACAGGTGGAGTAAAGCCTTCAACGGCTCGGTTTTCTTGGAAAGCTCTAAATTCATCTTCACTCAGTTGGCCATTTCCTTCTTGCATAATATAGACATCTACTTCTTTCTTCCCCCACTCAGCAAATACCTCTTCAACAGTGTCATAATACAAATCAATAATTTCTCCTTGAATCGCTGATCCAGTATCGGCAACAACGCCGTATCCGTATCCTGGAATAAACAACACCGTTCCAATTGGAAACACATCAGGGTCTGCTGCGATCGTTGAATAGACGTCTCTTGAAACCGGCACACCGGAATATGTAAGACCATATGCAGGATGACCAGGTTCTTTACCCGTCGATTCCATACCCGCAGTATAGCCTGTTGCCATGACACGTCGCGTCGGAAATGCATCAAAATTTGCAAATTCTTCGATCTGGGCAACCGCTTCTCTTACGGATGCATTTTCTTTAATCAGTAATCCTTCCGACGATGCTTCTTGTATCACTTGTTCGTGAATTTGCGTATCTAACGTATTCGACTCATACCAATCATTATGCGTTAACCCTGTAAGCTGATTGTACGTTACATAAAGGGCAGCGCTTACGAGTAGTGCGAGAAGTATTCGTCGCAAAACGGTAGTCGTCAAGTGCATGCTGTCACCTTCTTTCACTTACGACAGCATGCCCAATTCAAGACGCGCTTATGCACGTATCAAAAAAAGCACTGCCAACTGGCAATGCTTTATACTTCCACGATGTATGTTTTTAAAACATCTGATAACCACGAACTCGTAACATGCGAATCGCAACCCCTGCAATAATTGCACCGATAAAACCGGATGCCAAAATAACGATATCCGCAATTCTAAGTGCAGCAAACTCGGCTGGAATAGCTGAGAAGGATTGAATTGGGTTTGTGAAGTATTGCGTAAACGTCGCCGAATTCACAATCCATACGACGATGATCGGATACAAAACCGCCATCATCCACGTTGAACGAAGTACCATATTTAAAAGAAAACCAATACCAAAAAAACAAAATTAAAAACAACATCATGGAAATGACTAACTGCGGCAAACTCGTAATTCCCATGCCGCTCACCTCCATATCACATTAAGTTTACAAAAGGCGAACACCCTCGTCAATAAACTAAACGATGTTCAAACATTGTCCATATGTTTTTCACGTTGCGACGCACCAAAAATTCATTCTCCCCAAACAAAAAAACTAACCCAGTCGCACCGTTGCAGCTGAGTTAGTTTTCAATACAAATTTTAGAATGGGTTTCTTCCTTTGCTAAGAACTAGAAGCGGTCCGCCTAGCTTCATCAAGTAACGGTTATCACTCATATGCTTCATGAAATATGCAGAACGTCCATAAAGCTTTCTTCCTTTAAGGAAAGATACGTTAACAGTACCCATCGCTTCTTTACCACCAAGTGAAGCAAGTGTTCCGAGAATTTCTGGCTTTAAGTTAGACGTCGTGCCTCCACGGATGAGTGCCATCACGTTCTCAGCTGCTACTGCACCTTGTTGCATTGCGATTTGTGCTGTAGGAGGGAACGGACGCTCCGTTTCCTCATTGATGATGAGTGCACAGTCACCAATGATAAAGACATCTTCTTCACCTGGTGCACGTAAATCAGCGTCTACTTTCACACGACCGCGCATCGCTTCAAAATCAGATTCTTCAATAAGCTTGTTTCCACGAACGCCTGTTGCCCAAATAATTGTGCTTGCAGGGATTTCTTCGCCATCTTTTAAAACGACGAGGTTTTCTTTTACTTCAGCGATTGGCGTATTGATTTTGAATTCAACACCGCGGTGCTCAAGTAAGTTCATCGCGTATTCAACGAGTTCTGGATCAAACCCAGGAAGTGCACTTGGTGCCGCTTCAATCACGTACATCTTAACTTTTTCACGTGGCACATCATAGTGTTCACACAGCTTTGGAACTCGCTCGCTTAGTTCTCCAATAAATTCAATCCCTGTAAATCCAGCACCTGCAACGACAAACGTTAAGTCTTCGTCTTTATGAACCGTTTCGTTACGGTATTTACTAAATTGGAATTCAATATGGTCTTTAAGTTCACGTACACCATCAATCGTCCACTTATGGTACGCGTGTTCAAAGACACCTTCTACACCAAAGGTTTCAGCAGTTGCACCGACACCGATAATTAAATAATCGTACGCAAGCTCTCCGCCTTCTTTTAAGATGACTTTTTTTCTCGTCTTTGTTGATTGAAATTACTGTGTCTTGAACAAAGTTCGCTCTGTTTGAGTTAAGAACCTTATCAATCTCAATACGAGCATCATCGTGATGCATGGTTCCTGCGGCTGGTTCGTGTAACCAAGTTGTTTGATAATGGTACTTGTGCTTGCTCACAAGTGTTACGTGTGCTTCACCTGAACCTAGCTTCTTTTGAAGTTTCGTCGCTGCGATCATTCCGCCATATCCTGCCCCAAGAATGACGATTTGTGGTTTCTTTGCCACTTTCCTCACATCTCCAATCTATTAATAAATCCTCGTGTCTAAGTTTGTGATTTCATTCACGTACTCAGTCAAAAAAAATTAATGTTACTAAACGTTCACAAATGTACACTGTTAATTATAGCTATAGTCCCTCGACATTTCAATATGAAAAATGTTTGCTTTATGCAAGTTAAAGTCGAATTTTGTAGCAATAAGAGACACTCAAACGTTTTCAGGGAAACCTAAGCAATGGTATACTATAAAGGTTGTCACAGTTTTATACTACTTGGAGGTGTGAGGTCGTGGAAAACTCTATCGATCTTTACGATATTACCATTATTGGCGGTGGACCGGCAGGTTTATTCGCAGCATTTTATAGCGGGATGAGGCAAGCAAAAGTCAAAGTCATCGAAAGTATGCCTCAACTAGGTGGTCAACTTACTGCTCTTTATCCTGAGAAATACATTTACGATGTCGCTGGCTTTCCAAAGGTCGGTGCGCAAGAACTCATCGATAACTTGCTTGAACAAATGCAAATGTTTGATCAAACGATCGTGTTAGAACAAACCGTTAACACGGTTGATAAGCTTCAAGATGAAACATTCCGCATTGAAACAGATAAAGACGTACATTACTCCAAAACGATTATTATTACTGGCGGTGTTGGTGCGTTTCAACCTCGTAGGTTAGCGGTTGAAGAAGCTGAACAATATGAAGCGAGTAACTTGCATTACTTTGTGAACAACTTGAGCGCATTTAAAGGTCGTAACGTGTTGATTTGTGGTGGTGGAGACTCTGCTGTTGACTGGTCTCTTATGCTAGAAAAACAAGCGAACGTGACATTGACTCATCGTCGCGACAAGTTCCGTGCGCATGAACATAGCGTCAACGAGCTACACAAGTCTGATGTAACCTTACACACACCATATGACATTAAAGAGCTTCGCGGTGACGGACGTCGCATCGAACAAGTCGTGTTGCAAGAAGTTAAAGGCGAGCAAGAACAAATCATCGATGTGGACGACGTGATCGTCAACTACGGTTTTGTATCTTCTCTTGGACCGATTAAAAACTGGGGACTAGAAATTACTAAAAACAGCATTCTCGTTAACTCAAGAATGGAAACAAATATCCCTGGTATTTATGCTGCAGGTGACATTACTTCTTATGAAGGAAAAGTTAAGTTAATTGCTTCTGGTTTCGGAGAAGCGCCAACTGCTGTAAGTAACGCAAAAGCTTACATCGATCCAAAAGCAAGACTTCAGCCTGGACACAGTTCACATATGTTTTAAAGGAAAAAGCCTGGGAATTCCAGGCTTTTTTGTACAAAAAAAATGGAAGCGATTCGCTTCCATTTGATGTTTAGCAATTTTCTGGTGTTCCCTCATTTTGTGCAGTTCTAAATGAGGCGCCACATCCACAATTGGCAATAGCATTAGGATTCTCAATCGTGAAGCCACCGCCCATCATGTTCTCTTTATAATCGATCACGAGCCCATGAACGATCGGCTTACTTTCCGAATCAACGAGCACATTGATGCCGGATACCTCGAAGAGTGTATCGTCTTCTGCTTGATTAGCATCAAAGCCAAGCCCATAAGACAATCCACTACATCCTCCGCCTTTGACACCTACTCGTAATTTCAATGAAGAATTGCCTTCTTCTTCCTTCATTGCAGTAATTCGCGCTGCCGCAGTTTCTGTAATTGTAATCATGACCTCTTCCTCCTTTCGGGTAAATCGAAAAGATTACGTTGTCGTTATTGTAATATGGTATGTCACGAATCGCAAGTTCAGAGAATCGCATGGAGGATTGGTTTTATTCAACGGGCTTAATATGTCGAGACAACAGTAAGCTCCTGATGAGATGCTTTTAACAGTTCTGTATGCATAAGATCGATCTCTTGGCTATATTTCAATACAAGAGGATGATCCATGCCGTGCTGTTTTGCCATTTCAATCATTTTCGAGCGTAACTGTTCCAGCTGCTCAACGATTTCCTGTTGATCCTGTTCCATGTTGATCTCCTTTCTTGCTCATGACGAGCATTCATCTCTCTTTAGTAAATCTACTGTTATTCTACTAGAAACTGGATGACCAAGCAAAAAAAATCTTAAAACTCTATTGACTTTCAAGTGTTCGTCCGCTTATAGAGGTGTTCCGTCATCTTCCCTTCCCAATAAGATAGTGAAAGCGTATAATAGGTGAAGAGAACCATTCCCATTACTTATGTTCAAAATGCATTATACTATATTTTACAACGGAGACCCGTTTTAAAGGAGGATAACGATGGCTACGTTACTACAAGATCCTAAACTTGCAGCCATTAGTGAAAAAGTCAGAAACGGTGAACGATTGACAATTGAAGATGGTCTTATACTTTACGATACTCCCGATCTACTTTCGGTTGCTCAACTAGCTAATGAAGTTAATGAAAAGAAAAACGGCGATAATGTCTACTTTATTGAGAACATGTACATTAATCCAACGAACGTATGTGAAGCGAGCTGTTCATTCTGTGGCTTCAAACGTAAGCCCGGTGAAGAAGGCGCCTACACAATGGATTCCGATGAATTACTGAAATATGTAAGTGATCGCTGGAACGATAACATTAAAGAATTCCACATCGTCGGTGGTCATAATAATGAAGTTCCGTTTGATTATTATTTAGATACGGTTCGCACCTTAAAGAAACATTACCCAGATGTCACAGTTAAAGCATATACTGGTGCTGAGATCGAATTCTTCGCACGTATTGCTGGTCTTTCAATGAAAGAAGTTCTTCAAGAACTAATTAAAGCCGGACTTGACACCCTTCCAGGTGGCGGTGCAGAGATTCTTACAGAGCGTTATCGCGCGAAGATGAGTCCTGAAAAAGCATCGACGGACGAATGGCTGGAAGCACATGAAATTGCACACGGGCTCGGTTTAAAGACACATGCTACGATGCTTTACGGTTCGATTGATACGTATGAGGAACGTTTAATTCACATGGATCGCCTTCGTCAATTGCAAGACAAGACGAACGGCTATATGGTATTTATCCCGCTTGCCATGCAACCACGTAAGTTAAATGCAGGACTTACAAGACGAACATCAGCATTTGATGATATGCGTACAATCGCAATTTCTCGACTTATGCTTGATAACTTCGATCATATTAAAGCGTATTGGATTAATATCGGACCTCAATTAACCCAAATGGCACTAACATTTGGATCAAGCGATATTCACGGTACACTCATTGAAGAGCGAATCTCACACTCTGTAGGGGCGTTAACGTCTCAAGGAATTACGAGAAAAGAACTCATTCATATGATCAAAGGCGCAAACAAAGTACCCGTAGAGCGAGACACGTTCTACAACGTGATTAAAACGTACTAAATTTATGAGTGCACGGTCAGAATTCCTGACCGTGCTTTTGATTGCAACTGCAGATCATGGTATGATAATGGGTAGCGTGTTTATGGAGATTATTGTTCCATTTAAAATAGAGAGTTTAACGTAATGAAAGGAAGATGACACTTGATTTCATGTCAAAATGTAGGTCTCCGTTACGGAGATAAGAAGTTATTTCAAGAAGTAAACATTCAATTTAACCCAGGCAACTGTTACGGATTAATCGGCGCAAACGGTGCCGGTAAGTCAACGTTTTTAAAGATTCTTTCTGGAGAGATTGAATCTCAAGATGGTCATGTGAGCATGGCTAAAGGTTCTCGTATGGCTGTTTTAAAGCAAGATCACTTTGCTTATGAAGAGTATGAAGTACTCGAAACCGTCATCATGGGTCACAAGAGGCTCTATGACATTATGAAAGAAAAAGACGCCATCTACATGAAGCCTGACTTCAATGATGAAGATGGGATGCGCGCTGCTGAACTTGAAGGCGAATTTGCTGAGATGAACGGCTATGATGCTGACAACGAAGCCGCTCAAATGCTCAACGGTCTTGGAATCGGTGCTGAGTATCATTATATGAAGATGTCTGAGCTTGAAGGTGGAGAAAAAGTAAAAGTCCTTCTCGCACAAGCACTATTTGGTAGCCCTGACATTCTTTTACTCGATGAGCCGACAAACCACTTGGACATTAAAGCCATCCACTGGTTAGAAGAGTTCCTAATGAACTTTGAGAATACAGTCATCGTTGTTTCTCACGACCGTCACTTCCTTAACAAAGTCTGTACACACATTGCAGACATTGATTACGGTAAGATTGAACTCTTCGTTGGAAATTACGATTTCTGGTACGAGTCAAGCCAACTTGCACGTCGTATGGCTAAAGACCAAAACCGTAAAAAAAGAAGAACAAATCAAGGAACTACAAGACTTTATTGCACGCTTTAGCGCCAACGCATCAAAGTCCAAACAAGCAACTTCTCGTAAGAAAACACTCGATAAAATTGAACTGAATGACATTAAACCTTCATCACGTAAAACACCTTACGTTGCATTCAAACCAGACCGTGATATTGGAAATGACCTACTCACAGTCGAGAACTTATCAAAGACGATCGACGGCAAAAAAAAGTACTTGATAACATTAGCTTTACACTATCACCAAACGAGAAAGTCGCGTTTGTCGGAAGTCACGAAACGGCAAAAACGACTTTGTTCCAAATTCTTGCAGGTGAAATGGAACCAGATGAAGGAACGTACAAATGGGGCGTTACAACGAGCCAATCGTACTTCCCTAAAGATAACACCGAGTTCTTTGAAGGCGTTGACCTTACCCTTGTAGACTGGTTACGTCAATACTCGCCAGAAGACCAAACAGAGAGCTTTATCCGAAGCTTCCTAGGTCGTATGCTTTTCAGTGGTGAAGAAGCACTTAAGAAAGCAAAAGTACTATCCGGGGGCGAGAAAGTTCGTTGTATGCTCTCCAAATTAATGCTTAGTGGTTCCAACGTACTCATCCTTGATGAGCCAACAAACCACTTGGACCTTGAAGCCATTCAAGCCGTGAACCACGCGCTAACAGACTTCAAAGGCTCTGTACTCTTTTCATCACATGACCATCAATTCATTCAAACCGTTGCGGATCGAATTATCGAATTCTCATCTGAAGGTATGATTGATAAGAAGATGTCTTATGACGAATACCTTGCTGAAATGAAATTGATCGGGCAAGTATAATTGAATGTACGAGAGGCAATCTTTGAGATTGCCTCTTTTTTGTATTCACACCACGTAACACTCAATCCCTGCTACTTTCTATTTGATTCTCATAATTTCTAGTCTATTTTCTCAACAAAAAGCATGTACTAACTAAGTACACATCCCATTGCAAAAACAAGTCAATTATTACAATCAAATTAAAAATTGTAATAATTATTGTTTATGGATTGCATGTGAAGGGTATAGATAAGTAACCCACAATTGGGAATACGAAGGGAGCGATCATCATGAAAATGGTGATGACAGCACTAATCGGTTCGACTGCATTAACCTCAGGATTAGGAATTGTACCAGAAGAAGAACTTACATTTACACATGATACGTTTGAAATGGACGAGAGCCTCATTTATGAACAGCTCATTGACGTTCAAGATAAGACGATGGACGTTGTGATGACTAGTGATTATGCAAGACCGTTAGATGAACTTAAAATGATGTATGACGTACCTTTAGCTGAAACGATTCATCATCAATACAACCAAGATGCTTACATTCAAGATTTTAATTGGGATCACTACACCGTTGTCGATCAACTCCTCCACAATGACTTCGAAGACATTAATATTTCAGAACCTGAAGATCATGAACGTGTTGTAACTGTTCATACGTCGTCCATTGAAGATGGCGCTGGTAACCGTGCACAATTTATTGAAGAATATGTCTTTACATTTAATGAGGACCTCGAACACTATGTAATTTCTGATATCAACATTGAACAGACTTTTTAACTATATAAAAAGGTCGCAAGCAGTGCTTGCGACCTTTTCTTTATGCTTTTATACCTTTAACATCTTCATACGTCTTACCGTTAGAAACGTACGGCTCTTCGCTACATTGAATATCTAACAACACTGTTTGATTGGCATGAATTGCTTTTTCAAACGCTGATGGGAACTCTTCTTTTTTAGTAACCGTTATACCTAAAGCTCCCATTGACTCAGCCATTTTCGCAAAATCGACCTCTCCAAGCTTTGTTGCGACGACTTTGTCTGGGTAATGCATCTCTTGATGCATACGGATGGTGCCGTAACTTTGATTGTTGAACAATAGCACAATGATCGGGTAATCATGTCTGACTGCCGTTTCAATTTCTTGAATCGTCATCATCGCCCCACCATCCCCGCAAAACGCAACGACTGGGCGGTGTGGAGAGGCGGTTTTAGCACCAACTGCAGCTGGAATGCCGTAACCCATCGCTCCATTTGTTGGTCCAACGAAAGAGAAGCGATCTCGAATGACTAATTGGTTGTGCATCCAAGTCGCGAAGTTCCCAGCATCACACGTCACAATGGTGTCTTCTGGTAAAGTTTCATTTAACGTTCGCATAACATGACTATAAATGCTCGGGTCTTTCTCTTTGGCCATAAGCTTCTGATGTGATTCACGCAACTATGTTGCCAACCCGACCAATCACGATCAATATCAAGCGCTGTAAAGGCTTTAAGGGCATTTACGGAGTCAGCAACAATTCCAAGATCAGGTGGGTAGACTTTACCGAGCGTATCCGCATCAATATCAATGTGAACAAGTTGTTGATCCCAACCGATTAATGTATAATCTTGCGACGTTGCTTCAGACAACCTCGTTCCAATCGCAATCACCAAATCCGATTCTTTAAAATGTTCAACTAACTTAGATGCTGCTGCAAGCCCCATATGTCCGATGTATGCTTCGTGTTCGTTATCAATAATACCTTGCCTTCTAAACCTGCCACGAGCGGGAGCTTGAATTTTTCGACAAATTCTCGAAGAGCAATTTGAGCTTCATCAGAATGGATTCCACCACCAGCAATAACGATTGGACGTTCTGCTTTTGCAAAGCGACGGGCAAAGTCTTCGACTTCAATCGTTGCTGGGGCAGGGGCTGCGATCATCGTTGGCGGACCGAATACCATTTCGGATTCATCAAACAGCATATCCTCTGGAAGTGAAACGATCACTGGACCAGGACGCCCCGTTTGAGCCACGCGGAATGCTTTTTGTACGAGCTCCGGAACACGACTTGCTTCATCAATCTCCGTCGTCCACTTGGCAACTTCATTAAAATTCTTACCAAAATCAACTTCTTGGAAGCCTTCTCGGCCTTTAAAAGAACGATTCACTTGTCCGAGGAACACAACCATCGGCGTAGAGTCTTGAAACGCGGTATGTACTGCAATTGATATGTTTGCAGCACCAACACCTCTCGTTGCCATCGCAACGCCAACTTGACCCGTCAAACTGGCGTAACCTTCTGCCATAAAGCCCGCGCCGCCTTCATGACGATTCACGATCACTTCAATCTCATCTTGACCTTCAAGTGCATCTAAGACAGCGAGAAAACTTTCGCCTGGCACTGTAAACACACGGCTCACTTGTTCAATCTTTAACACTTCAAATACCGCTTCTCCAGCAGTCATCGTTTTTTTGTAACGCACAGTGATCACCTCTTAGCTAAAATTAATCGGAGCAACAACTGTTGCTCCGTCGGTTCATCATAACGTTTCAAATTGTCGGTGCAAATCTCGAACCGCTGCTACTAAGGCGTTTGCAGCTTTTCCGTGATAATGCTTTTCGATTAATTGTTCTGCTTCTTCAGGACCGTCTGAAAGACTGATCCCACGTAATAAATCATGAATGTATTGGCGACCGTGATCGGTCGCCAATGTGCAAGAAGCTTCAAGAATCACACCGTGCTTACAATCAATTTCAGCTGTAATCGTTAACGTATCAAAGACGCTCTTTGCAGCCATGCCTTGAGGCAATTTAGAGTGACCTGCGATAAAACGAGTATGTTGTAAAGCCATTACGCAATGTCCTCCTTTGCCTATGAGCGGCTTTCATGATTGGCAAGCGTTGCAAGCGTACGTGCCATAACTCCAGTTCCACCTTTTGGCCCCATTGGAGTGACACGATCAAGGAATGATGTGCCAGCGATATCAAGGTGTACCCAAGGTGTATCTTTTACGAAGGATTCGATAAACAATCCAGCAGTAATGCTACCTGCCAGTCGCCCTGGAGCGTTATTCAAGTCGGCAACATCGCTTTGACGTAACATCTTGTAGTAACGTGGATGTGTTGGGAAACGCCAAATGTCTTCACCTGATTCAATTGCAGCTGTCGCTGTACGATTGTAAAAGTCATCATCATTCGATACGGCGCCTGTAATTACATCTCCAAGCGCGACAACACAAGCACCTGTAAGCGTTGCTACATCAACAATCTTCTTAGCGCCAAGATGTTTTGCATAAGACACACCGTCTGCAAGCACGAGGCGACCTTCTGCATCAGTGTTCGTTACTTCAATCGTCTGCCCATCAAAGCTGCCGAGCACATCTCCAGGTCTCATCGCTTTTCCGTTTACCATGTTTTCTGTTGACGGAATGACAGCCATGACATTAATTGCAGGCTTCGTCTCAGCAATGATCTCCATCGCACCGAGAACAGCCGCCGCGCCACCCATATCTGACTTCATCGTTTTCATACCTTCAGGCGGCTTCATTGAATATCCACCGGTATCATACGTTAATCCCTTACCGACAAACGTTAACGGCTCATCCCAATTTTCTAGCCCCTGATAGCGTAACACGATCATTTGTGCAGGCTGGTCACTTCCTTGGTTTACAGCAAGCAACGCATGCATACCCATTTCTTCAAGCTCTTCGTTGCCGAGTACTTCAAATGAGAGGTGATCGTGACGGCTAGAAAGCGCACGTGCTTCTCCTGCTAATGCAACAGGCGTTAAATCATTTGCGGGGATGTTTACGAGTGTTCGCGCGAAGTTAACACCTTTAGCAATCGCAGTTCCAATGTTGATCGCCTCGTCATTTTGATCAGCACAATAAAAGGTGTACGTTCTAGTAAGCGTATCATGCTCATTGGTCTTGTACGCTTCAAACGTATACGTCGCGGTTTGAGCCATTTCAGCAGCCGCAGAAATGATTGTTTCCGTGTCTGATGTATGGTCAATAAATGTGTCCAAAAGCACATCAATGTGCACTTCTTTCAATTTATGAGCAGCTTGAAATCCACTACCGAGTGCTTCTTTCGTTGCAATGATGTCTTGGTCTTTTGAAGAACCTTTCCCGACAAAAATCAACGTCTTGAACGATTCATTAAATGGGATCGTAAATGACGTTACTTCGCCAGATTTGCTACGGATCCCCCAGATTCGTGCTTGTTCTGAATTGGCTTTATCCAGTCGCCACTTGCGTTAAGTAGTTGATCAGGTAACCTTTGTTCACCTTCTCCTACGCCGATGATAATGACACTTCCATTAGAAGCCTCGTCCCAATTGCTAGCAAAATTAAACATGATTGTAATATCCTCCATTGGTCATTTTGTGCTAAATGAGCGTAAAAATATAGGAAGACTTCCTGCCAAGTAGCAGCAAGCCTTCAGCTCGTTGTTAACCAACGCTCTTTCCTATATGATACCCTCTTTTTTGAGTTCATCAACCGTTTCTTGATTAAAATCAAAAGTTTCAGCCAAAATGTCTGACGTCTGCTCGCCTAATAATGGAGGGGCGTAACGAACTGGCAACACTTGCCCATCCGCTAAAATGGGATTACGAACCCCATGATACGTTTCGACTGTCGGATGTGGCGCACTAATTTTCATATTGCGGTGTACTACTTGTTCATGTTCAAATACTTGCTCGATGCTATTAACTGGCCCACAAGGAACTTTCTTTTCAGCAAGTAATTCTGCCCATTGATCGGCATCTTTTCGTTTAAACTCCGCTACTAAGATCGCTCGAAGTTCGCCTCGATGTTGAACACGATCACCATTGGTTAAGAAGCGTTCATCATCTGCTAATTCTGGACGACCAAGCACTTCAGTAAGAGCTCGATACATCCGATCATTACCCGCTGCGACCATCAATGGTTTGTCAGCACAAGGAAACGTCTCATACGGAGTAATGTTTCCGTGCGCATTGCCGGCTCTTTTTGATACGTGCCCTTCATTCAAGTAGCTACTTGAAATGTTGGCTAAAGAGCTCACTTGTACGTCTAACAATGAAAGATCAATATGCGCCCCGATCCCCGATTGATCTCGTTTTCTTAAGGCACCGAGAACGCTCATACAAACATAATGACTCGTCATAATGTCCACAACCGGTGTACCTACCCGTGTAGCTTCACCGTCGGTTTCACCCGTTACGTCCATTAGTCCGCCTATTGCCTGAATGACCGGATCGTAACCCGGATGAGTATGATACGGTCCATCTTGCCCATAACCTGTGATTGAGCAGAGAATAACGTCTTCATTCACTTCTTTTAGACGATCATAACTAAGACCGAGCCGCGCCATCGTACCTGCCTTGAAATTCTCAACAACAACGTCAGCGTCCTGTACGAGTTGTAAAAACAGTTCACGACCACGCTCATGCTTCAAATTTAACGTCATGGAACGTTTATTACGATTCGCTGATAAATAATAGGTGCTTTCACTGTTCGTAAACGGCCACCAATGCCGAATATCATCACTGCCTCCAGCTGTTCGATCTTTAAAACATCGGCGCCAAAGTCGGCGAGAAGCATCGTTCCAAGTGGCCCTGCTAGAACACGCGAAAGGTCTAAGATTTTTATCCCGTTAAGTGCGTCGTGCATCGTTCTCCCTCCCGTTCGTTAGTCTTGGTGTACAGTAGATTTTTCGAACGGCCACGCTGGTAACATCTTGCGAAGAGGTTTGTCTTCTGTGTAGCCAAGTGCATATTTTGCTTGCATTACAGTATGGATCTCTCTCGTTCCTTCATAAATAACAGGTGCTTTTGAGTTTCTAAGCAGACGCTCTGCTGGATACTCGTTTGAGTAGCCATAGGCACCATGGACTTGCACGGCATCGTTTGCAGCTTCATTTGCAAAGTTACACGATTGCCACTTCGCAAGAGACGTTTCTCTCGTGTTTCTTACGCCAGCGTTTTTCAATTCACCAGCTTTAAATACGAGCAAGCGACTCATTTGAAGTCCAGCTTCCATTTTTGCAATCATTTGTTGGACGAGCTGGTGTTGCCCGATTTCTACACCGAACGTTTTACGCTCGTGGCAATATGCGACAGATGCTTCAAGGCTCGCCATAATTAGACCACATGCCCCTGCTGCAACGGTAAAACGACCGTTATCGAGTGCGGACATCGCAATCTTAAAGCCTTCGCCTTCTTCTCCAAGAAGGTTCTCCGCAGGAATCTTCACGTTATCAAAGAAAATCTCTCCTGTGTTACCGGCACGAATACCGAGTTTTCCTTTGATCGCTTTTGAGCTAAAGCCTTCCCACTCACGCTCTACGATGAATGCTGAAATCCCACTATGGTTTTCGTTTTTGTCACCTGTGTACGCAAACACGAGGAATGTATCTGCGACATCACAAAGTGAAATCCATGTCTTTGAACCGTTCAACACGTAGTGGTCGCCATTTTTCTTAGCTGTCGTATTCATCGCTTTGACATCAGAGCCTGCGTTTGGTTCCGTTAACCCGAAAGCCCCGATTTTTTCACCTTTGGCAAGTGGTGTTAAGTATTTTTGTTTTTGTTCTTCTGTTCCCCATTGTAAGATCGTCATACTGTTTAAGCCAATGTGAACAGACGCTGCTGTACGAAATGCTGTATCGCCACGTTCAAGCTCCTCACAAACAATCGCAAGCGTATTATAGTCCATGCCACTTCCACCGTATTGTTCTGGAATACAAATACCCATAAAGCCGAGCTCTGACATTTTGTCTACAACGCTACGCTCGAAATGCATGTTTGCATCCCACTCAGCGATGTTCGGCATAATCTCTTTATCTACAAAGTTCCGCACTGTCTTTTGAACCATTTGTTGTTCTTCACTTAAATGAAAATCCATACGACTCAGCTCCTAATATTATGAATAGTTTTGAAAGGAGGACAGCAAAAAGCCAGTCTACTCCCCTGAAAAGTAAACTGGCTGTCAGTCCCAGAGAATTGCCATGGCTAGGCAACATAAGACTTGAACAGTTCATCATTTGAATTCATCATACCTTTGAAAGCGCTTATTGTCAATCTTGTCAGAATTATCTTGCCATCACATACGCTTTCGCCATCAATTCCAAAAAACGATGAATACTCTCTTCCGTATGCGTCATACTCATTAAGATTTGATGAACTTCTTTTAAGTCTTCTTCAGAAGAAATTAGAATCTCACCGATAATATAGTCGCTTTCCATCCAATGAAAAACCCCATCTAAAAAAAAGGAATAGACGCGGGGCTCTTCCGGAAATTCACTAAAGAAACGAACGATCGACGATAAATAGTTATTTTCCTCACTCACACCGCTTAGCCCCTCACCTCAAGTTGCATACACTACTCCTAAATTATGCAATTTAGAACCATGAGTGACGGTTTCCATACATCCAATTAACGTTCAGCATATGACGTGAGTGTTGGTGAACGGGTAACGTATGTTTTTCTGATAATGCACATTTGGCTGGGTCGCTCTTCCCATGCGTTCATCGGGCTTGGTCCGGGTTCCTTCTGCCTAACTACGCGTACGCTCTCTCTTGATCCGCGCTCTCTCTTGATCCGCGCTCTCTTACTCTTGATCCGCGTTTCCTCTCTCTTAATCCACGCTTTCTTACTCTTGATCCGCGTTTCCTCTCTCTTGATCCACGCTTCCTCTCTCTTGATCCACGCTTCCTCTCTCTTGATCCACGCTTCCTCTCTCTTGATCCACGTTCCCGCGCTCTTGCTACACGCTACCCCGCTCTTGCTACACGCACCATCACGCTTGTTCCACGCAATAGAAAAAGCCAAGAAAGGCTTCCCCTTCTTGGCTTTACGCTAGATATTCTCCGTGACAGACGGTTACGGCTTCGCCGCGCATCCAGACGTGGTCGTCTTTTGATGACCATGTAATGTAAAGGTCTCCGCCTGGTAAGTGGACCGTTACTTCTTCGTCTTTTTTTGCTCTGGCCGTTTAAGACGGCTGCAACGACCGCGGCACATGCACCGGTTCCACATGCTTGTGTAATGCCGCTTCCTCGTTCCCATACTTTAAAGTGCATCTCACTTTCACTAACCATTTGAACCCATTCTACATTTACACCTTCAGGAAACACTGAAGATTTCTCAATGAGTGGTCCAAGTGTTGCTACTGGTGCTTTTGAAATGTCATCGGTAAACATAATAATATGAGGATTACCCATCGAGACACCTGTCATTGAGAATTGGTGCTCTGCTATTGCAATTGATTCGTTAATCGTCTGCTCAGCACCATTCCCCGTCATCGGCAAGTCTGATTTCTTCAGTCTAGGCACACCCATATCAACGGTAACCATCTTCACTTGATTCGCGTCATCTGGATGAACTTCGGCTTCAACCTCACCACCGAGCGTTTCAATGGTAAACGTTGTCGAGGTGACAATGCCGCGATCGTAGACGTATTTGGAAACACAACGCAAACCGTTTCCACAATTCTTCGCTTCTGAACCGTCGTTGTTAAAGACACGCATCCTCACATCAGAACGCTCAGATGGCAAAATTAAGATTAAACCGTCAGAGCCAATTCCTGTATATGGATTAGAAACAGCGATCGCTGTTTTTGGTAATTCTTGTTCGTTCGGGATTGCATCGTTAAATCCATCGAGGTAAATGTAACTATTACCGAGTCCATGTAACTTCGTAAACTTCATGTGCGAACCCTCATTTTCTTTGTCGTTCTGATGTCCAAAAATAATCTTCATCCGCTTGCAAAATCATAATACGGTAATTGCAACACGGCATGATCAGTTGTGTTTTTACACTATCAAACGCATCTTGTAATTGTTCAGTCTTTAAAAACGTTAGCACATTACTGTCTCCACAATCTGGACATTCATGTAGGTAAACGTCTTCGCCTACTTTTTCATACGGCCATGTATTTTCAAAAGGTAGTAGCTTCATCGTAAACTCTCTCCTTTAGAATCATCAGTCGTCGTTCGTTCCAAGAGCTTGATTGATGAACGTTCGAAGTTCTTTTTTCTGTTCATCGATTTCTTTTTCATCGGTTTGATCATATAAATACGCCTGCTCCGCGCTCGTCTCAATGGTACCGATTAAAAGCTTGGCCGTACGCTTCGCATTCATTTCTTGTCGTACTTCTTCCCGCTTAATCGCATTCTCTAACACATCGCCAAGCCATTCGTAAAACGGCTCATAAATCTCTTCCCATTGTTGGAGGTATTCTGTTGAAGAAAGACCCGCATAGACGAGTGAATGAACATCTCGATATTCTTTCGTATGTTGATACATCACTTCAACTAAGTCGTCCAGTTGTGTCTTAAAGGGGTCCTCTGTGTTAATTTGTTTACGAATGTCTGCGACGAGTATTTCAATGAGAACATCCGCAATTGCAGGCATTATCGCTAGCTTAGATGGAAAATACAAGTAATACGTTCCTTGTGCAATACCAGCCGCCTTCACAATATCAGAAACTTTCGTTCGTTCTATTCCCTTTTCTTTAAACACTTCAATCGCTGCTTGAACGATTTTGTCTTTTTTTACTCATCTTTCTCCCCCCTGACCTTAAAGAAAGTCCGGTCGCCTCGTTTAGACTCCGGACTTTACACATTCATTACAGCCAATCTTCTTCTTCAAGATACTGATAAATATCATCTATTAACTCATCGGTTTGTTGGCTTTTAATAATCTTGCCCTCTACTCTAGCATATCGATGGTCTCTACACATCGTACATTGCCCGAGACAACCACGTTCTACAACATCAATGTTCGGATCACGCGACAACTCTTCCATAACTGAATGGGTGCCTTCTGCGACATTCGACATGCAAAATTCTACAAGAGGATACATTGGTCCTCACCTACCTACCGCTATCGTATCTCGGACGCAGAAGATCGTCAATTCATTCTAAGTTTTGTTCGTAAAAATTCATGAATGAGGATTCCATTGCACAGCGTGTGATAGAAGTTCCATTAAAATTTCTCTAAATAATCAATCTTTTATTGTCGTTACTACAGTTGTTGTCATATACAGATAGAATCGTTATAATTTAAGAGGTGTGACAATCTAATGATATTTTCTGTACATAAATGACAAATTGGGCGAGTAAATGAACGCGTTGGTCGCCCATCATCACTTGCTATTTTTCTACCAAAGGAGTCCTGTAACATGAAAAAAACTCGTTATATTGGGCGGCGGATATGGCGGCATGAAGATCATGCAGCAATTGAGCGCAAAAGATCTCCCCGAAGATTATGAAATGATACTTGTTGATAAACTTCCTTATCATTGTATTAAAACGGAATACTACGCACTGGCAGCCGGTACGGAATCAGATCATACATTCGTGTTCCTTTTCCAAAACACGTTCGTCGGGTCTTTGGCAATGTCGATAACATTGATGTTCATAACAAAGAAATTACCCTTGTAGGCGATCGCGGTGAAGTCGAAACGCTTCAATACGACAAAATGGTCATCGGCTTAGGTGCTGAAGATAAGTATCACGGTGTTCCAGGTGCAGAGGAACATACGCATAGTATTCAAAGTATGGAAAGCACACGAAAGACGTATGAAGCAATTAGCAATTTGCCTCCACGAGCAACGGTTTCTGTCGTTGGTGCTGGTCTTTCTGGTGTGGAACTTGCGGCAGAATTACGTGAAAGTCGTCAAGACTTAACGATTCATTTGTTTGACCGTGGTGAAACGATCTTACCAATGTTCCCACTGCGTCTTAGCACGTATGTAAGCTCATGGTTTGAAAAACATGAAGTAGATATCATCAGCAATTCAAACATTACACGTGTATCCGAGGATGCACTGTTTAATCACGAAGAACGGATCGCTTCAGATGCCGTGATTTGGACTGCTGGCGTGCAGCCTGTAAAAGTCGTTCGCGACATTGAAAACATTGAAAAAGACCGCAAAGGTCATATTATCCTTACAAAACATCATCACATTCCAGATCATCCGGATACGTTTGTTGTTGGTGACTGTGCGAGCTTACCGTATGCGCCAAGTGGGCAACTTGCGGAAAAGCAAGGTGAACAAATTGTTATGATCTTAAAGAAACAATGGGCAGGAGAAGAGCTTCCTGAAACGATGCCTGAAATGAAATTAAAAGGGACGCTTGGCTCTTTAGGAAAGAAACAAGGATTCGGAGTCATGGGAGACAAAGCTTCCGTCAAAGGACGTGTGGCGAGGATCCTTAAAAGCGGCGTGCTATGGATGTACAAATATCACAGTGGTGTATAAAAATCAGCTAGGGAGTATTCCTCTCAGCTGATTTTTTGATTATGAATAATTTCATCCATTGTTTTATAAATCGTCTTAACTTTCGGGTCTCCTTCAGCGACCACTTGCTCATTGATCGTAATAAATGGATAAAAACGATCCTCTTCTATAATTTCATGTGCCAGCTGTTCATAACCTGACTTTGGTGCTTCAATATCAATGTATTCAAACGATAATGTTTGCTCTGGATACTTCCGATTTAATAATGCTTCTAACCATTCCATCGTTTCTTTCGAAGAAGGTAAATTAACACAACTGGCACACTTACGCTCTGCACCATAAACGACAACTTCAATAGACATAGCGTTCCCTCCCAAACATTGACGAATTCTTCTTCCATCATACATCGTATTCATAAAAAAATAACCCTAAACATGGATTTTTATGAAGATGGGTATTATAATAGAGGATAAAGAAAGGAGTGTTTATGATGACAGAAACTGTAGACATCACTGGCCAAGTACAAGAAGTACTTGAAAAACTCCGCCCATTCCTACTCCGCGACGGCGGCGACGTTGAATTGGTTGATATTGAAGACGGGATTGTTAAAGTACGTCTAATGGGTGCTTGTGGAACTTGCCCTTCATCAACCATTACGTTAAAGGCAGGTATTGAGCGCGCGTTAGTGGAAGAAGTTCCAGGCGTTGTGGAGATTGAACAAGTATTTTAAGACCTATTCAAATGGGTTTTCTATTTTAAGAAATCGCGCACATTGTGCGCGGTTTTTTTTATGTTCCCCACTTTAATTCTAACGACATCGAACAACAGTCTGGGTTTTCAATGGTCTCAGTCGTTGTCGGAAGTAATAAAAGAAACCGAATACCCGATGGTGTGTACTGAATGTTCGCCCTTGATGTGAACCCAGGAATATTCTGGATCATTTGGTCAACTTGTTGCTGATGCCCTTTTTGAGCCGTTTCGATAAGTTGTTTTGCAAACTCTCGATTTTCTAAAGACTTTAATAACACTTGGCTTTGTTGCAATAAAATTTGAAAGCCACTCACAGACCCTTCTAAAATGGTCGTATCCACTGCTGGAAAGTTTCGGTATGCAGGATGGTGTTGATAATAATGATAAGGTGAGTACCACCGATACATAAACTACCCCCTGTAACTGTGCTTTCTTATCGTATGAGTCTTATTTCTAAAAGGTGAACGGATAAGGTATAAGCTTTTTTACACTCATCATAATAAAAAAACGGCTCCAATGCGTTAACCACATTGAAACCGTCTCTTATTATGATGTTAAAGCGACTGTGGGAGAGATCGAAACGAAAGAACCGTGATCACAAGGCTTAGCTGCACTGACCTCATAATCAGGATAATCTTCTTGAATACGCTTCGCTATTGCTTCACCTTCTCCGCTTGGTGCTAAACATAAAATTGTCGGACCAGCGCCACTAAGTGCCGCTCCATATACTCCGTAATTCAACACATCATCTAATGCCTCTGTTAACCCGGGCACTACTCCCGTGCGGTATGGCTGGTGGAATCGATCCCGATTCATGAGCTCACCTGCTAGTGCAAAGTCACCCGTTAAAAGCGCTGCGACGAGAACATTCCCACACGCACTTCCTTCAATCGATTGTCGGTATGGTAACGTTTCAGGAAGTACTTCTCGCGCTTCTTTCGTTAACAGCTCAACACTTGGAACCATCAAAACAAGATCAACATCAGGCGAAGGTTGCGCCACCATGTTCGTCGATTTCTCCGTATGCATTCCGATTGTAAGTCCACCGTATAAGCATGCCCCAACGTTGTCAGGATGCCCTTCTAATATGCTCGCAAATCGTAATTTCTCTTCTCTTGTTGCATTCATGTGCACCAATTGATCAGCTAGCTCAATGGCCGCAATAATCGCTGCTGCTGAACTGCCCAGCCCTCTCGCTAAAGGGATATCCGATCGCATGTCAACGTGACAAGGTGGTAAAGCCAAGCCTTTCGTTGCAGCGAATGCTCGCGCCACGTTGTAGACCATGTTCGTCTTCCCTGAAGGTATGCCTTCCAAATGGGGAGACGATGACGTGAACAACCACTCTTCACTCGGCCAAACATCTAAATGCAAGTACCGATTTACCGCGAGACCAATTGAATCAAACCCAGGACCTAAATTCGCAGAGCTTGCTGGAACACGGATCGTCATCGTCGCTTCGTTAGACGAGGGCGAGGTTCTGTTCTTCCAAGACATCTGCTGTCCCTCCTTCTACACGATATCGGCTCTTAATTGACGTCACGACATCTAACAACTTCAAGTCTTCAAGCGTCTGGTCAAAATCACCACGGGTCGTTTCGTGCGTAACGATCACAACTTCCGCTAACGCTCCTTGCTCAAATGGCGATTGAATTAACTTCTCAAACTCACGTTGTTCTTAGAAAACACCGCAGTTATCGATTCAAATGCTCCTGCAACATCTTTGGCGTGCAATCGAACGAAGAACTTAGCAGAAACATCACGCTCGTCACTGATTTCAAGTGAAGTCGTACTAGAATCTTCAAGTGCATTCGCAGAAACGCCAAGACGTAGGTGACGAATGACGCTCACTACATCTGAAACGACTGCTGTTGCGGTTGGAAGAGAGCCTGCTCCAGGTCCGTAGAACATCGTCTCACCGACAGCATCACCGTATACATAGACCGCATTAAACTCATCATTAACCGTTGCAAGCGGGTGCTCATCTGGCACAAATACTGGCTCAACCGACACTTCCACACCGTTTTCCTCTTTGCTTGCAAGACCAATGAGCTTCAACGTATAGCCTAGCTTCTTCCCATAATCAATATCGTCACTCGTCACTTCTGTCATGCCGCGCACATAGACGTCATCTAACTCTACTGACGTAGAGAAGCCGAGACGCGCTAAGATAACCATCTTACGGGCAGCATCAAGTCCACCAACATCTGAAGTTGGATCACTCTCAGCGAAACCTTTCTCTTGGGCTTCCTTGAGTGCTTCGTCATAACTTAAATCTTCTTTAGACATCTTCGTCAACATGTAGTTCGTCGTTCCGTTCACGATGCCGACGATCTTCGTAATTTGATCTGAGGATAACCCATCGTTTAACGCTCGTAAAATCGGGATCCCACCTGCAACACTCGCTTCATACATGAGCTCTACTTGGTTATGCTTCGCTCGTTGAAGCAACTCCTCACCGTGTAACGCCATTAAATCTTTATTCGCTGTCACAACATGTTTCCCTTGATCTAACGCTTTTTCAATAAGTTCCTTAGCAAGGGTAATGCCACCCATCACTTCGATAACTACGTGAATATCTTCATCTGTTACGACTTCATAGCCATCCGTCGTATAATCAACAGATTGAAATCCATGACCGTTCGCCTTTTCTAGATCACGAACAAGTGCCTTCTTAACGGAAATTTCATTCAATCCTGTTTTTTTGCACAATTTATGTTGGTGTTCAGTTATAATATGCATAATCCCCGTACCTACCGTGCCAAGTCCTAACAGTCCAATTGCAATGTGTTTGTTATCCATTCGAATCCACCCCTGTTCGATCCATTGTTCTCTCTGCACGAACAATTGTCTTCATAATATGGACATTATAGATCCTATACGTGAAAATAACAAGGGGGTTTGAACAATTTACACAAAAATTCTCCGTGTAAACCAGGCACCTGCCGTAGAAGACGGTAAATGTTCTAAAAGACATTCTGATGTTAAAAGTAAATACTTCTCTTCAGCCGCTAGTTCTTCTTCAAAGTTCACCGCTTCAAGTGAACGATTCTCAGCATTGGTTCCTTCATTCATGTAATGATCTTCAACGACTTCAACATAACTTAACGGTAACAAAAGGCGCGCGCCGATTAATGGCCAGTGTACATTGTTTCCACCTCTAAATTGCGCCCCGTAATAGTCTTCAATAAAACGATACGCCTCCTCACCATCTCCTTGACGATAAATCGAGCGAAGCCGCTCTCCTAAATCCCTCGCCGGGTGATCATAGACAAACTGTAAAGGGAGCTTAACTTGTGTCGTCGTTGGGCTTGCTGCAAACCACGATGTCGGTGTGAACCTCGTGTGATTGATTGAACCGTCATACGGTTGAAGTAAATGTTCCTGCCCTTCTTCAACGAGCCATTGCATCGCCGTTTCTGCACGACCTAAATAATACGGAAACGTATAAAGAAATTGACGATCGAAATCGTTCTTTTGTCTTCTGGCATCCACTTGTTGATGCCAATTTTCAAGTTGACTCATTCTCGTTTCCCAAATGTGCAACCAGTTGCCTAGAAAATTTAGGTCTTTCACATTCGGCATCCACCCTCGACTCACTTCATGGATTTGAGCAAGTTGAAAAGCTTCAGGTTGTTGCGGTTGTTCATTACGATTCGGATCGTCTTGCGGTAAGCGGAAAATGAGTTGTTGCGCACCATCAATTTTTGCAATCACTTTCCCATCCGTCGTCTGCACTGGCATTGCCACATCAATAATGCCTGCCCGCTCTAATTGCCTAGCCCATTCAAACTGGGTTAAGACGCTATCTTCTTTACGTGGGTACGGCGTAACAATGTACGAATTCCCATCCGATTCAAACCCTTCATAAGTCCCTAAATGCCAACGTTCATCACAGTGAAAACCGTATTGGTCATAGATATTCCTCTCAAACACGTTGCCACCTCCATCTCTACTTTTATGTATATGACAAAATATTAAGGTTTTGACAATGACTCTTCTTTGCATAATAATCATACAAGCGTCACACTGAATATAGGAAAACGATTATGATGGATAAGGGGTTGAGTCCGCATGAAAGCTTTATCAACTGAACTTGCTATTGAACGACTCGAAGAGCGTGGGGTAAACGTTGACGACATTACAGAACTAGTATTTGATCTCCAAGCACCGTACGTCACCAACTTAACGCGAGCTACGTGCAAACACAATGTGATGCGTGTGTTATCAAAACGAGAAGTCCAAAATGCCCTACTAACTGGGATTGAACTTGATCGATTGGCTGAAGAGAAGAAATTACGACAGCCACTTCAAGATATTGTAGCTTCAGATGAAGGATTGTATGGCATTGACGAAATCATCGCTCTTGCAATTGTGAATGTCTACGGCTCAATCGGACTAACAAACTTCGGTTACGTTGACAAAATTAAGCCTGGCATCATTGAGAAATTAAACGATCACCAAGATGGCAAAGTCCACACATTCCTTGATGATATTGTTGGTGCCATTGCTGCAGCTGCATCAAGCAGGCTTGCGCACTCGGAAGAAGGCGTTGACGTTCCTGATTAATAGACGTATAAACGAGCGATCGTCATTCGTGACGATCGCTCGTTCTTTGATTATTTGATACTACCTCTCTCATTATCCAACCTCTGCATAAAACTCCCTCATATTGGTATTCTAACGAATAGTTCTAATTTGTGAGGGATGTTCATGTCACTACTACTCAAAAGACGCTTTAAAAAAAAGAAAGCGAAAAGCATCCTCTATCTCCATCCATGACCGTTAATGTAAAGACGATTCAATCCATCATCGGACAAAGTGAAGATGTGACCGTTCGTCACTTTTCATTAGGCAAAGAACCTAAAATAGGCGCAACAATCCTCTATCTAGATGGACTCGCTGACCTTTCAATTATTAACTCTTTATTAGCTCAAACAGTCTTGTTCCCTGAAGGTAAACAACACACGTTGCCAGATCTCATAAAGTTCTTTGAGAAGTCTGGTGATGTAACCGTACATACATCGATTGATGAAGCGGTCAAAGCCTTATTAAATGGTTTAAGCCTTATTTTCATTGAAGAACAGGATTGCATTCTTGCCGTTGAAATGCTCTTCACACAAGAGCGACAAGTAGATATCCCAACAACTGAAAACGTCATCCGAGGACCAAAGGAAGCATTTGTGGAGAATTTATATGTAAATATGTCCCTTGTTCGTCGTCGCATAAAAGACCCTCATTTACGCTTTGATTCTTGGACATTTGGCGAACGATCTCAAACAAAAGTGATGGTCACCTACATTTCAGATGTGATTAATCCAATCATCCTCACTGAATTAGAATCTCGATTACAGAGAATCAATACGGATGCCATTCAATCCAGTGGCGATTTAGAGGAATTAATTGAGGATGAATTTTTCACACCGTTTCCGACGGTTTATTCATCAGAGCGGCCCGATGTGATTACGTCGCATTTATTAGAAGGTAAAATTGCACTCTTAATTGATGGCTCCCCGTTTCCGCTCGTCGTTCCTGCACCTTTTGTTGAATTTATTCATAGTGCAGAAGATTACACCCAACGAGCAGATATCGGTACACTCATTCGCTTGTTACGATTTGCATGTATTTTTGTTGCATTATTCACACCAAGTATTTATGTCGCAGTCACAACGTTCCACCAGGAATTGATTCCTTTTAATTTAATGGTTAGCCTTGCCGCCCAAAGCGAAGGTACACCGTTTCCCACTGTCGTTGAAGTACTAATAATGGAGTTATTGTTTGAGATTATCCGAGAAGCAAGTATTCGCATGCCTTTACCTGTCGGTCAGGCGCTAGCCATTGTAGGAGCACTTGTTATAGGAACTGCAGTCGTGGAGGCTGGGATTATTTCATCAACGGTCGTCATCGTCGTTGCATTAACTGCCATTTCAAGTTTTGTTTTCCCTACTTATTCAATTGGTGTCCCATTTCGAATCTGTCGGTTTATCGTCTTGCTCTTTGCATCTGTCTATGGATTGTTTGGCATTTTCTTATTTGGAATGATCCTTCTTTTACATTTGAGCAATTTAAAGTCTTATGGTGTTCCGTATTTGGAAGGAATGTCCCCTTTTATCCGACGAGAACAAGGGGATGCGATCTTTCGGTTACCAAAATGGTTATTAAATACACGTCCGCGGTTCATACCACAAGATCGAACAATCCGTCAAAAAACACCCAAACCGTCAAAACGTCTGTAGGAGTGATCAATCATGCGTTTCTTAAAGCTAAGCTTATGTAGTTTGTTACTCCTTCTTACTATCCCCTTATCAGGTGTTGGGATCAATATGAATTACGAGAGCTTTCTGTCGTTACAGGACTTGGAATTGATCTTGTTGATGATGAAACCATCCGTCTCACAATTCAAGTCATTAACCCTAGTGAACTTGCGTCACAAGAAGAAGGTACAGGACGCTCAAGCGCACAAAACTATGAAACATTCGCACCAACCATTCAAGAAGCTTTCCGTAAATTAACGGAAAGGCACCACGAAGAGGCTACTATTCACATGTAGCGAGTGTTGTTATTGGTGAACGTGCTGCAAGAGCTGGATTAACGAACTTTTTAGACCATTTTTATCGTGATCATGAAATTCGCACCGATTTTCCAATTGTGATCGCAAAGGGATATGAAGCGAAGGAAATCTTGTCTGTAATCCCTCCTATTGAAGAAATTGCATCCATTCATATTATGAATTCAATAAGTTATGGCGAGAACAGCTACTCGTTAGTCTCTGCAACAACGCTAGATGATTTGTTTGAAAAGATTGTTGCACCGGGCATTGATCCCTATTTAAATGGCATCACCATAAATGGGGATGAAACAGTAAGTAAACAAATTGCCAATGTAGAGGAAGTAAAACCGATTGCTTTTTTTTACAGCTTGGAGATATGGCCATTTTTCGAGAAGATCAACTTGCCGGATGGTTGACCGAAGAAGAAACGAAAGGATTACTTTATTTGACTGGTGAAATTCAAGATACCGCTGAAACATTACCATGCCCACACGCTCAGGAAGGATCGTTCGTTGTGGAAACGTACTCCACAAATACAACAATGGATATTACGTACGAAGGAAATGAGCTTAACGTTAACATCAATCCTGAGATTCACGGGACCATTTCTGAGGTGAATTGTGAACAGCTCGACATTACATCAAAAGAATCACATGCCTATATCCACGATGCACTAGAACAAAAGATTAACGAATTAATTAGCGAGACATTAGCGATAGCTAGAGATGAACACGTTGATTTTACCGGTATAGGTCGTGAAGTGTATCGCGAGCAACCTACCTATGGAAGACGATTAAACAAGATTGGTATGAAGCATTTACACAAGCAAACATTGAGGTTCATACAGAAGCAAATGTCGTCGAGTCCGGAGACGTAAACAACACCTTTAATATCGAGGAATACAAACATGATCATTAAATTGCTCGCCATGTTGACGATACAAATTGTCGCTATGTCTTCTCAACGTCGTGAACTGAGACGCACAAAAAAATAATGACCCTAATTTGATTAAGACATTTTACATTCTTACTGCCGTTAGTCTTCTACTGCCAACGCTCTATATTTTGGGCTACCCAATCCCACGATTAACGGTTCCGTTGTCTCAATTTATGGAGCAATTTCATTTCAATACTTAGGAGATCATCATCATGTCACAAACGGGACAACAATTCCAAATTAAGATTACAAATCCACATTTCTTTGTTCTGCTCACATTTATGTTAGTTGGAACAACGTTTTTAACGATGCCAACAACACTTGCAGATCGTGTCATGCAAGATGGATGGTGGATTCCTCTCGTCTCCATGGTGATTGCCTTTCCATTTGTCTACTTGATGATATTATTTGGACGGTGGTATCCAAATCAATCATTACCAGAGATGCTCGTCACCGTGTTTGGGAACGTTTTCGGTAAGGTTTTGTTAGTCATCGTTCTTCTTTTGCCTTTCTATAACGGTGCAGGGCATACGTACTTCTTCACAGCATTTATGAATACGCATTTTTTTCCGGAATACCCCAACGGAATTCATCGTCCCGTCACTTATGCTCGTCATTATCATTGGTGCGTTTATGGGAATTGAAGTGTTAGGACGAGCTGCGATCATTTCCTTCGTCCCCTTTATCGCTTTTCTTATCTTAATTACGATTTTTAGTTTTGGCGATGTGGAGATTCGCTACCTTTTACCGATGCTTCAACAAGAACCGATGCAGTACGTTGACGCCATATTAATTTTTTCTTCAAAGATTATCACAACGAATCTAGTCTTAATGTTATTTTTCTATCCGAAAAACATTGAAACAAAGCACAAAGCCGAGAAAATGGTTTATTTCGCTTACTTTTTTAGCTGCTTTCTACTGTTTGTAACAACATTCATGGCCATTACAATTCTAGGACCTGATTTAACGAAAGTGAAACTATTTACAGGCTTCTCCCTCGGTCAGCGAGTAGAGCTAGGTGACATTATTGAACGGCTTGAATCGATGTTACTCATCATGTTTTTTTTGTATCGTTTTACTTTATGAATGCGCTTTACTTGTACATCGTTGCAACCGGCGTTTCCTTTATTGCAAAAGTAAACAACTACAAACCGCTCGTCATTCCAATTGGAATCATCTATGCGTACTTTTCTCTAACCGAATTCACTAATTTGATTGAAGACACCGCGTATTACTTTTATGGATCGTTCTTTTTCATCGTACCAGCCTGTTACGTAATTCCACTACTGTTGTTCATAGTTACGATCACACATCGGAAGCGAAATGGTCTACCCCTTTTCCCTGAAAAAAAAGCAAAAAAAAGAAGCCCCCTCACTCTTCCTATGCAAATCGTACATGAGCACAAAAAGACGAGAAGCTTCTAGACTAAAACAACTCTGTAAATGAGCGTATCAAATGTGTCGGTTGAATCTCTTTCGCTTGAACATCTCTATATCTTGTCACACCTGTATCGATGTGTAACGTCGCAACGTTTGCATGAATACCCGCTAAAATATCAGTGTCATAATTATCACCAATCATTAACGTACGACGAGGGGACGTATGAAGTAAAGACACAGCTTGCTTAATGAATCTTGGGTTCGGTTTGCCAACAATTTCTGCTTGTGTTCCGCTTGCAGCTTCAATTGCAGCAACAATCGAGCCGTTTCCTGGCACGAGCCTCGCTCTGTCGGAATCATCTTGTCACCATTTGTGGCAATCAATTTTGCCCCTTCTTGGATCGCGAGCGAAGCTTTTTCGAGTTTGTCATACGTAAACGTGCGATCAATTCCTACGATCACAACATCTGGGTCGACATCTTGCTCAATAATGCCAACCTCTTCTAAAGCGACCTTTAGCCCAGTAGAACCGATAATATAAGCGCTTTTAGGTCGATCGGCAAGTTGCTGCACATGATAAGCAGCCATCAACGCACTCGTAAAAATGTGTTCTCGCTTAGCAGGGATTGACATGCTGTTCAGCTTATCCACCGCTTGCTTAGGCGTTTTTGAAGAGTTATTCGTCACAAACAAAAATTTCTTCTGTTCTTTAATTAGCCAGTTAATAAATGTAACGGCTTCGGGAATCACTTCATTACCACGGTAGACCGTCCCATCCAAATCAAGCAAGTACCCATCATAATCAAGAACGTGCATCGTCTTCCTCTTCAGGTAAAAACGCACTCACTGGTCCAAGTTCTTGATCAAGGTACGTTTTAATACGAGTAGAGAAGCTTTGCAACGCTTCTTTCTCATTCGTTAAAGTTTGTGAAAGTGCAGCGTGGTCTACGTTTAAATAGCCCTCAACGAGTACTTTTCTCCAATTCAACACGTTAAGAAGTGAAGCAGCTTCTTCTTTCGTGAGCACTTTTTCGTCTTCAAGAATGTCTAGGATATCTTGATAACTACCTGGGTCTCTCATAATAAATCCGTCGATCATTTGATTCCCAACATCAATCATCGCTTCAATGTAGCCTTGAGCAATACGTTCAAGCGCCAATTGATCATGCTTTTGTTGCCATTCATTTACCGTTAAGTAATGCCCATAGAGACCATCCATATATGATAATCGTGCGTAAATAAGTTTTCGATCTACAAAGTACATGTTCATCATCCTTTCCATTCTATTATAAATGACGCTCGTCTCTCATGGAAGATGCATAACATCGTCTATGCTCGTCCAATCTATACGTAAGGAGTTGAGTGCAATGGATCGTGACGATCGAAAAGTCAGTCCCGAATCAAACGAATTCGAAGACTTCCAAAACGTGCAATCACAAGAAGAAGATTTGATTCGCGAAGATTTACCAGAAGGACCTTACGGTTCTCCAATTGTTGAACCACCAGGAAAAAGCGAGCCATGGCGTGAAGGTCAACACGTAACGAGTGCATTTACGTATGAAAACCGCAAGCTACACGCAGGAAATGAGCGTCAGTTCCCAGGCTCACACCCGACACATTCTGAAGGTAAAGGCGAAGACGCTGATTAAGCGCTTCGTTTTTATTTATGCCATTTTTACGTGTGTCCATTGGGATGAGTAACACGCTGCGCCCTCAAAAATCAACGTCCAAGGCATAACACAGTTCGGAGGAACGTGAAATGTAAACAAATCACTGCACAGTTTTTGTTCTTCATTCATTAGTTCCATAGGTGCGTTCGATAGCGCAAGCGTTTCGTTTGTTTCATTACGAATGAGGACCGTCATTAATAAATCATTACGATGGTTTGTCGCTACCCAAAGTACCGTGAATAACTTGGTAACCCCACCTTTCACTCGCTTTTTTTATCGCATCAAGGTCACGCTGTGAGAGTGTCCGCTCCCAAGCTGGATGTAAATATAATGGTTCCGTCATGACCACACCTTCTTTCATTGTCCTTACTATATCAAAAGTATACCCGCACATAAAAAAGGTCATTAGGACGAAATCCTAATGACCTTTGCAATTGATTATAAATCTCTTAACGCAGAAGCGATGTTCTCATTACCTGAAATCATATCAAAGCCTTTGCCAATCGTATGCTCGTCTTTTAACGAGGCTAGAATTGTTTCGGCTACGTCTTCTCGTGGAATTTCTCCACGTTCTACTTCTTTTGCAACCTTTACTTTGCCTTTTCCTGCATCATTTGTGAGTAGACCAGGTCGGACAATCGTATAATCAAGTCCGCTTAATTCTAAGAAGCGGTCTGCATAATGTTTAGCGGCACTATAGTACGCAGCTTTTTCCATCCAATTGCTACGATCGTAAACACCGATGGCACTAACGATAACGAAGCGCTTTATGCCGGCTTCCTTTGCAGCTTCCATAGATTTAATCGCACCGTCTAAATCAATCATAACGGTCTTATCCGCGCCAGTATGACCACCAGATCCGGCAGTGAACACTACCGCATCCATGCCTTTCATTGCTGTAGCCAAATCACTGACAGGCCCTTCCAAGTCTGCAAGAACCGTGTTTGCATTCATTTCTTCAAAGGCTTTCATTTGTTCTTCTTTACGAATCATAGCCGTAGGGGTAAATGTATGGTCCTGAACCATTTTTTCTACGGTATGTTTTCCTATTTGTCCATTTGCACCGATAACGAGTACGTTCATGTTAGTCCGACTCTCCTTTTGATCGTCTTCTATTCATGGTTATTCCCACGTCTAAATAAAACCAAACATGTAGGAATTCCTAAAAAAAAGAATCGTGCAAACGCATTGCACGATTCTCCTCTATCCTTTTTTGTCTGATTTGACCTTCTTTAAAATGAAATAAGGACAATCAAAATTGCAAAACTCATACAAATAGTCATAAACGGTGCTCACTTTTGAGTCAAAAGCCGCTTTTTTTGTTGTTATCGTTAAAAAATCCTCGGAGACGCAATTGTTCATGTCCCCAGTCTCCAACGATAAAATCATACTTGTTCAATACTTCGCTGTAGCGATTCTGAAACGCTTCTTCGTCCCAGCCCTCGCGCGACTCTTCTATGAGTTCAAACTGTTGATTATTTAATTGAATCAACGAATCTCACCTCGACTTAGCTGCTAAATTGTTGTTCACTTTGATATTTCGCAGCCTCTTTCCAAACTTGCGCTTTATCCACTTGCTCATCAGCATGATAAGAAGAACGAACGAGGGGTCCAGCTTCACAATGCTTAAACCCTTTGCTCATCGCAAGTTCTTTAAACTGTTGAAACTCATCAGGCGTATAGTACTTGATGACTGGCAAGTGTTTTTTTAGTTGGCTGTAAATATTGACCGATTGTCATAATATCCACGTCATTCGCGCGTAAATCATCCATTACTTCTTCAATTTCTTCTGCTGTTTCTCCAAGTCCAATCATTAAACTCGATTTCGTCGGAATATCAGGGTGAAGCTCTTTTGAATAGCGCAGAAATTGCAGTGAACGATCATACTTAGCACGAGCACGCACTTTCTTTGTTAAACGGCGAACCGTTTCGATATTGTGATTTAGAATATTCGGCCTTGCTTCCATTAAGGTTTTTAAATTTTCCTCTAGACCCATCATATCAGATGGAAGCACCTCAATGGTACATAAAGGGTTTCTTCTTCTTACCGCTCTCACTGTTTCAGCGAAAACATTCGAACCGCCATCTTTCAAATCGTCTCTTGCAACTGCTGTAATTACGACATGTTTCAATCCCATTTGCTCTACAGAATCAGCAACACGTTCCGGCTCATCTAAATCGAGTTCGGTTGGAAGGCCTGTTTTGACAGCACAAAAACGACATCCACGCGTACACGTGTCTCCTAAGATCATAAATGTCGCGGTTTTGCGAACTGCCCAACACTCATGAATGTTAGGACAACGAGCTTCTTCACAGACCGTATGTAAGTTTTTCTCTCGCATCATTTTCTTTAAGCCAGTGTATGATTCATTCGTATTTAATTTTATTTTCAGCCAATCCGGTTTTCGCACGTGTTCAGTTTTTTCGCTCATTTCATCACACCCTTCTTCCCAATTTTACCACGAGTCATCTTAGGGTCCAAGTTATGCTTTTTAGTATAAAAAGTAAGATCTGTTCCATAGTAAGAAGACATCGTTGAAGAGGGGTTAAAATTGATGAATTCGAAAGTAATCCTCCGTTTTTTATTAATCGTCTGTTTGTTTTTCGTAATAACAAATAGTGTGGGCGCACAAGAAGAACGTACCCAAGATGAGATTGATCTTGAACGTATGCAATTGTATAAAGATATGGATACCGTTACACAAGTTCCATGGCATTGGCTAGCAGCAATTGATGCCTATGAACGAGGGTTAAATGTTGCAAGAAATGATCGAGACAAACCGACAGGTGTAATCTCGATCTACTTTTCACCGCGCGACTGGGTCGGTCCACTAAATCCAGACCTTGAAGATACTGATGCTGATCGGATTAGTGTTTTTGGCGGAATTGGTCTTGATGGCGATGGTGATGGGCAAGCGGATCGCCATAATGATGCCGATGTGCTTTATACGATGGCTCGGAAATTATCGACATATGGCTTTGATGATGAAAACATCCGCATTGCGCTCTGGGATCATTATCAGCGAGATCAGACGGTTCGAATTATACACGGTCATGCAAACGTCTTTGAAAAGTTTCAAACGATTGCGCTACATGATAACGCGTTTCCAGTTCCTCTTCATTACAACTACTCTTACCGGAGCACGTGGGGCGCAAAACGCGGATGGGGTGGCCGACGAATTCATGAAGGAACAGATATCTTTGCAGGGTATAGCACACCTGTACGTTCAACCACATACGGAACGGTCGAATTAAAAGGCTGGAACGAATACGGAGGATGGCGAATTGGTATTCGGGACTTGGATAACATTTATCATTATTATGCCCATCTTCACGGCTTTGCTGAAGATATTGAAGAAGGATCAATCGTCACGCCTGGATCCGTCATCGGCAGTGTAGGTAGCTCTGGATACGGCAAGCCAGGAACACAAGGAAAGTTCCCACCTCACTTGCATTACGGTATTTATCGAGATAACGGGTACACCGAATGGTCATTTGATCCGTACCCAAAACTCCGCTCGTGGGAACAAAAAGAAAGACAGAAGAGTTGACCTTCCTCTATACTTTAACGTAGAGAATCCGATTGAGGAGGGTCTACGTTGAATATTTATTTAGTTCGTCACGGTAAAACCATTTTTAATACACAAGGCAAAGTGCAAGGGTGGTCAGACACACCGTTAACATCAAAAGGTCGTGCTGGTGCCAAAACATTAGGTGAAGCACTTGCAAACGAACCGATTGATCATATTTATACGAGCGACAGTGGTCGAGCTAGAGAAACTGCTCACCTTATTCGTTTGCATAGTCGCAACGACCAACAAATTGACATTCAAGGAAACAAGGCATTACGCGAGTTGTATTTTGGTGGTTTTGAAGGTGGATACAACATTGCGATGCTTGAAGCACTAAAGAAAGGGTTACCTGATCAATACAAAGACATTCATATGCTTTGGGATGTGCCACTCGATATTGTCGTTGATACGATCTCAGCGATCGACTCGAGTCAACAAGCGGAAAATTGGGAGCAGTATTCGAAGAGACTTCAAGAAGGGATAAACGAAGTCGTTCAAGATGCACAGGCCCAAGGCTTTAATAACATCTATATTGTGTCACACGGGCTTACGATCCGTGCGATGATTCGCTTGTTTGGATATAGCGGGAGTTATGATGATATTGAAAATTGTAGCGTTACATATGTGACGTATGAGAACAAACAGTTTTTAGTACAGCATGTCAATGAAGTGAAATACTAAATAAAAATGAGCACAAGTCCGAAGACATGTGCTCATTGCTATTTATCTACTCTCTAACTTTCTAATGTCTTTAAACTTACGCGTTTCTTTTGCTACAACGCCAGACAGTAGAATTAATGCAATTAAGTTGGGGATTGCCATAAGCCCATTAAAGATATCACCAAAATTCCATACGGTATTAAGTGGTAATGTTGCACCTACGAAAACTGCAAGTACAAAGACAATCCGATAAATGTAAGTGATTTTACCACCGACTAGGTACTCCAAACACTTCTCTCCAAAATATGCCCAGCCAATGATGGTGGAGAAGATAAAGAACAATAATGTAATCGTAACGACCATACTTCCGCCAAACGGTAAAATTGCATCAAATGACATTGCAGTTAATGATGCACCACTCTCACCTGACGTATAGAGATCTGCAATGACAAGTGCAAGTCCTGTAATCGTACAAACGATAATCGTATCAATAAATACTTGCGTCATTGAAATGAGAGCTTGACGAGCAGGGACATCGGTTTTTGCTGCAGCGGCAGCAATTCCTCCAGTACCCAGACCCGCTTCGTTAGAAATAATCCTCGTGCAACACCCATCTGGATTACCGTCCCTATTGCGCCACCAGCGACAGCTTGACCGGTAAATGCATCTGTAAAAATCAAGCCAAATGCAGCAGGTACTTCTGTAATATTGAATCCAATAACGAAAAACCCTGCAATCACATAGAATACAATCATGATTGGAACAATTACACCACTAACGCGACCTATACTCTTAATACCACCAATAACAACCAATCCGACTAAAACCATCATGATGATCCCAGTAATCCATGTCGGAACGTTAAACGTACTCTGTACAATATCTGAAGCTGTATTCGCTTGAGTCATATTACCAATTCCAAAAATCGCAGCGAAGACGGCGAAGAAAGCAAACAACATACCCATCCATTTCCATTTCTTCCCTAGCCCTTGTTCAATGTAGTACATCGGACCGCCTGCCATTTCACCTCGGTAATTCTTTCCTCGATACTTTACACCGAGTATGGCTTCTGAGTATTTCGTTGCCATACCGACTAAAGCGGTAATCCACATCCAAAATACCGCTCCTGGTCCCCCTAAGACGACAGCTGTTGCTACACCAGCAACGTTCCCTGTACCTACAGTTGCTGCTAGTGAAGTCATTAACGCTTGAAAGTGTGAAATGTCACCTTCGGAGTTCTTGTCTAAGTTTTTCTTAAAAACGAGCTTCATTGCATATGGGAGCTGCGTAAATGAATAAAAGCCTAATCTAAATGTAAGATAAATCCCGGTCCCTACAAGTAATACAATTAACGGTAATCCCCAGACAAAGTCCGCAGCGGCAGCTGCCCAATTGTCAATCCACTCAATCATCTCATCACCCCACTATAAGTAGTAAAGAACCTCGGTGCCTTTAAGCACCAAGGTCCTTAATTAAGATCCAAATATGTTTAAAGCTAAAATTATAATGATCATCGCTGGAGCGATAAAACGTAGTAGGATTAAATAAAGTGTTGCAATCATCGGATTTCTAAAATCGGCTTCATCCAAAGTGGCTCTCTTCGTCCAACCCCAGCCAACAAGTAGGACGACGATTAATCCACCAATTGGTAAGAAATAACTGTCAGTCAGGGTATCAACAAAGTCTAAGAATGGTAATCCGAAGATTAAAAACTCTGATAACGGACCACCTTGACTTAACGCTGAAGGAACTCCTAGCACTGTAATGAGCGCACCCAGAATTAACGTAGCTTTTTGGCGGCTAATTTTGAAACGTTCAATGGCTGCTGAGATACTTACTTCAGCTAAAGAAATTGCTGATGTTAGTGCTGCAATAAAGACAAGGAAGAAAAACGCAATCGCAAAGATCGTTCCGGCACCAGCCATTTGGTTAAATACTTCTGGCAATACAACGAATATGAGCGCTGGTCCTTGTGAAGCTCCATGCCGATTGCATACACTGCGCCAAAGATAGCAACCGCAACGACAATGGCAAACAATGTATCTAAAATAACGACATTACGAGCTGTTGCCGGTAAATTCGTACCCGTTTGCCTAGATAGGTAGCCACCATACGTAATCATAATCCCCATACCAAGAGATAACGTAAAGAACGATTGACCAATTGCAGCTAAATATAACGCAGGGTCAGCAAGAGCACTCCAATCTGGAATGAATAAAAAGCTCATTCCTTCTAATGCGCCGTCTAATGTTAAACTGTAACCAGCTAAAATAACTAATATAATTGCAAGTAACGGCATGAAAATCTTACTGCTAAGTTCTATACCCTTTTGAACTCCAAAGTATAAAATCCCAACAATAATTGCCATAACGACAACAAGCCAGAAGATCGGTGTCCAAGTCGCTCCTATTGTATCAAGGAAGTACCCTTCTACTCCTCCACTTTCCACTTGTTGTACAGACCCCATTAAATACCCGAACATGTAATGCAATACCCAGCCTGTAATAACTGCGTAAAACGATACAATCAAAAATGAAGTCGTGACCGCTAGCCAACCACCAGCGACCCACACTTTAGATGGTGCTGTTTTACGATATGAACCTACTGCATCTAACTGCCCTCTTTTACCTATTGAAAATTCAGCCAAAATTACTGGTAAACCTATGACAGCAACACATACGAGGTAGACGAGCAAAAATGCACCGCCCCCGTATTCTCCAGTAATATAAGGAAAACGCCAAATATTCCCTAGTCCAACTGCTGACCCCACTGCCGCCAACATAAAACCAACCTTCGTTCCCCATTGCTCACGAGCCATGTAATACCCCCCTTTTGTATTTGTATAGAAAATTATAAAATTAATGTTGAATTTTGTCAAAATAATCTAACAAAACTCATTATTGTTGATTCGTTTCCTCAGCCCCTTCCTCTGCATCTGGACTTTGCATCTCAACACTTTCTTCATTACCACTAGGCATAATTGCTGGGACAGGCATCCCTCCTCCTTGACCGTAATAATCAGGCACATCTCCTGGTATAAACACCATTCCAACTGGTACGGAATAGGTGACACTCGTTTCATCGGTACCAAATGGAATCACCACGCGCACGTCCATATCAATGGCTACACTAATCCGAAGATACGTATTGTTAATCCCGACGTTTTCAATTCGCTCTTCCATATCGGCGTGAATCTCTCCAATTACGGAAAAACTTACCGGAACTCGAGGACCTAAATTGGCAAGTAATGCATTACCAGTCGCCATCCCGAGTGGGATTGTGTAAATGGCACCGTCTTCAACGGTTCCAACCCCTCGATCTTCATATTCTTCATCGACACTTCTCGGTGGATCTCCTTGTGTAATTCCCCGCTGAATTTCATGTAAGTAATCTTGAACGACCATCGTAGAATCAGACAATACTCGATTGTACACTTGCGCATTAAATGCCAAAGAAGAGATATCTCCATTGTCACTTCGCTCGATTAGAACAAGATCATTCATGTCTTCTTGATGAGTCATCTCTTGTGAAATCGCTTCAGTAACAGCGTGCTGTGCGATTCGTTTCGTTTCAACAACGGCTATGGACATCAGCGACGGTCGTATATGTTTATCTACAAAATAGAGACCTTGAATTGTCATTACGAGAAAGATTCCAATTGAGATTAAGAAAACATACTTAAATGGCAGTGGACCACCTTTTTTTTGCTTAGGTTTCGCGATTTTTGATCGTTTTAACGCCATACAAAAATCCCCTCCTAGCATGATGTATATGCAGGAAGGGACGTGTTCAACCATGAGAATTCCGTTACAAATTATTTCTCTCGTTCGTATTGCTTGAATGTATGTGGATACTTGTTCTTTTCATCGACGGTTCCTGATTTCTCCCACGTTAGTTTCCACTCACCGTTTTTGTAATCAGGGAAGTAGCGATCCGCGTCAAACTCAGCTTCGATTTCTGTAACGTAGATTTTCTCGACACGATCGATCGCTTGTTCATACACCGAGCTGCCTCCAAAGATAAAGGCTTCCTCTTCATCCTTGCATCGTTCCACTGCTTCGTCTAGTGATTGGACCACTTCTGTTCCTTCAAATGACCAATCCGGTTGACTCGTAATGACGATGTTGCGACGCTTCGGTAACGGTTTGCCAATCGATTCAAAGGTAGAGCGTCCCATAATGAGGGCGTGACCGGTCGTCACTTCTTTCAAATATTTAAAGTCAGCTGGTAAGTGCCAAGGCATCTTGTTGTCTTTTCCAATCCCACGATTAATATCATGTGCGACAATCATCGATAGTAGCATGTGTTCCTTACCTCCTTAAACCGCAATCGGTGCTTTAATTGAAGGGTGTGGCTCATATCCTTTTAGAACAATATCGTCGATATCAAAATCAAAGATGGAGCGCTCTAATGCTTGTTCTTGAATGACTAATTCAGGTAGATCCTTCATCTCTCTTGATAATTGTTCGTTCACTTGATCGATGTGATTCGTATAAATGTGAGCATCACCAATGGTATGAACGAATTCACCAACATCTAGACCACACTCTTTAGCAATCAGATGCGTCAATAACGCGTAACTTGCGATATTAAACGGAACACCTAAAAATAGGTCCGCTGAACGTTGATACAGCTGACATGACAGCTTGCCATCGGCTACGTAAAATTGGAACAACGTGTGGCAAGGTGGTAACGCCATCGTAGGAACGTCTTCTGGGTTCCAAGCAGATACGATCAAACGCCTAGAATTCGGGTTTGTTTTAATCATGTCAATGACGTCTGCGATTTGATCAATCGTCTCATCTGTTGTCGTCTTCCACGCTCGCCACTGTTTTCCGTAAATATCCCCGAGTTCCCCGTATTTCGCTGCAAACACATCATCAGTCAAAACTTGTTCTTTAAACGACGCAATTTCTCGTAAGTACACTTCTTTAAACTGCTCGTCTTGTTCAGCGCGAAGGGCGAAGTCTTTCATATCAGGTCCGGTGTAGGCGTCACTCGCCACATACCTCTCAAATGCCCATTCATTCCAAATGTTGTTGTTATGCTTAAGCAAGTATTGAATGTTCGTCATGCCTTTTAAAAACCAGAGCAATTCGCTTTTGATTAATTTGAATGGCACGCGCTTCGTCGTAAGCATTGGAAACCCTTCAGACAAATCAAAGCGCATTTGCTTACCAAAAGCTGAAATTGTACCTGTGCCTGTCCGATCGGACTTTTTATCGCCATTGTTTAATACGTCTTGGAGAAGATCTAAATATTGCTGTTCGCTCTTACTCATCATTTGTACCCCTTTATAGATGGCGCACCAATACGAATATTGATGCGCAGATGCTATTATTTCATTTTCAATAAAGCTTCTCGGCCTGTCATTCCGACTGTAATACCCAACTCTTCTGCAGCAATCGTCACCGATTCAAGTGGCGCATCAAGGAGTTGATCTATCGTTCTAACGCCTACTGCGCGACCAGCGACAATGCCACGGTCTTTTAGTTTATCATTTAATAATTGAACATCAAGTGCCCCGCACATAATGTACCCTACGCTGTTCGTTACTGCCATAAAGTTCGTTTTCGGTAACTTCATTGATACAGCACTAAACAGTTGCCCATCAATTTCGACCGGTTCCATTTCTAACATTTAACCCCCGCCTTTCACGAATATCAGTCATTCTTAGTAGTCTATGAAAAGCCTATTTTCTTCGTATAGGCAAGTAGTCATGATTCAGTGTTTTTCATTAGCGCCCACAACAAAACGTCACGAATAAGTTCTGGCATCATATATCGTTTTGATGTACTTTGCACAATCTCAGGATAAAGATTCCCAAACGTTAACATATCTGGCACAGCAATCGTATACCATTTGTCCTCAATTAGAGGGCTTCCTTCTTTTAAAATGGAAAGAACGTCGTATTCACCTTCCGTTGTTTCAACGACTTCAACGTTTAACCCAGCAAACACCATTATCCCAAGCTTTACCCCTCTAAATCCATAGCCTTTTAATGGTAAATGTACCATCTTACTCGTAAACGACCGTTCAATCGCTGTTTTGATGTTGCTTCCTTTCACTTCAACGATACAAGGATTGATTGGATGGGGGCAAATTCGGTGCAAATCACCTTTCGTAACGGCCCCTTCGCGTAGAGACGCTAAGATGATGCCGCTGTGCATCATGGAGATCTCCGTGTTGCACCACTGCCTTAAATGTTCAACTAAAAATGACGCAAACGTTGAAGGTTCTGTCCAAGAAATGTCTAGCGGGCGATCCAACACGGCGACTCCTTCACGAAACGACGCATCTGCGGACTGTTGTAAACGCTCTAACACGGCTTCCGTTGCCAATGAGCTTTCAGCAGCAGCGTCAATTGATTGAAGGGTACCTTCTTTCGAAGTTACTTGCCGTTGATCAATCTGCAACGTAATTTTTCCAAGGTCAGTGCCAAGCTTCCCCGTCTGAGCGATCAAAGTACCCTCAATTTCTATTGCGGGATCTAATCGATGATGCGTGTGCGCACCGAGGATTACATCAATGTCATAGTCCGCTGCAATTCGTTCATCCATGAAATAACCGAGGTGTGAGAGCAAGACGACAACATCACATTGCTGTTTTAACACTGGCAATTCTCTCTCCAACGTTACGATTGGGTCTTCAATGACCAGCCAAGCTCTGTATAAAATGGGTAAAAGGCTGCCGTTAAGCCGAGCATGCCAATTGTTGTTCCACTTTGAAGTGTATGGATGCGACTTGGCACACACCACGATGGTCGAACATAATTTTCATTGAACAAATTCGCAACGATCACGTCGAACTTCGCTTGATCATACAAGTGGTCTAAGCTGTCTTTCGAGAACGTAATTCCTTCATTGTTGCCGATCGTCACATAATTAACGGGTGAAGCATTGAGTAGCTCGATGTTGCCTTGTCCACTTGTCGCTTCTGTAATGGCATGAACACGATCCGCATGATCCCCTAAGTCAAAAAACAAAACGTCTTCATTTCGATCTTCATGAAGAACTTTTTTTTGTCTCGAGATAGTGGACAATCTTCGGCCATTGTGAAAGTTGGCTATGCAAGTCATTGGTATGGTAAAAATATACGGTCTCTTTACTCAAACTCTCACCGCTCTTCTTCGCTGAAAAGGGACAATTGCTTCGGTGCTAACCCTTCATACGATAAATTCGCACGCTCCATATACGTTCGTGCATTACCTGAGGCATGTCCGCCGGAGTTGTTGTTAAAAATAACATAAACGTCCTCTGATTGTGCGTGTAACTGCTCGGCGTATTCAATCCATTGATCGATTTCTTCTAGGTTGTAATCGTATAGATAACGAACTTTTCTCCAATTCGCTCCTGCGGTCTCCTTGCGCCAACCTGCTCGGTTACGACCGTGAAGTCGGATGAGCGTCTTTCCTTTCGTTGTCGCGATCGGTACAATCGGAATCGAGCCAACGCCCGCTTGTGGCTCATCGCACACAGAGTGAATAAACTGATGTTCTGATAGAAATTGAATTGTCTTCTGACGATAGTGTTCCTCATACCAACTTTGATGACGAAATTCTACCGCAACAGGCAAGCCATCTAAGTACGTTCGCATCTGCCGAAGGGTTTGGACATTCTCTTTCGTACAATCAAACCACGGCGGATATTGGCAAAGCACCATCGCTAACTTTCCAGACTCCATGACTGGATGTAACGACTCCTTAAATGCTTGAAACATCACTGCTTCCGACTCAAAAGGAGGCTTTTCTTGTAACTGGCCTGTCATTCCAGCGTATGCTTTGACGATGAACCTGAAGTTATCAGGCGTTTCATCCATCCACTTTTGCCACGTAGAATGTGGTTGAACTGCATAATACGTACTATCAACTTCAACCGTCGGAAAAAAAGCTCGCATACGTAGAAAGTTTATCTATTGCTCTCGTCTGATCTGTATACAATTGATCGTGGTCTCCCCAACCCGTTAATCCTACATAAATCATCTCAATCACCGCTCGCTCTCTATTGTTCTAGTTTATCACGAGAGCGTTGTGCATTTCATTCAATTACGATGTAATTGTGCAATTCTTCTTCAGTGATCGCAAAGTACTCACATAAAAATTCCGACATATCCTCTGTAGAAATCTGCTCACCCATAAACTCGTTGCTGAATTCTGACAAAAATTGTTTGGGAGCTTCCTGCACATTATCATCTTGCCAACTCTCTTCGATAAGTTCCCAAAGGGCTGCTCTCGGTAGAACTTGAGTAAAGAGATGAAATTCATCGTTGATATAATCTTCACGATGAAGATTTACGGGTAGGACGTACTCCACCTCTTCGTCCATTTGCGATTGAAGAGCTTCAGCATCGACACCGCCATTAAACGTTTCCAAAGTCATCATAACTAGTACATTCTTTATCCAAAAATCGGTTTGTAGTTCTTCTAAATGAATAGAATCATACCAAAGTTGAATAAGTTCATATATCAACCACCCGCTTTCACTGCCTCCTTGCATGTTTGTTCGATGAACAAAAGTTCCCGGTAATTGAAACATAGTCTGGTGCTCATCTTCGACAAAAATCAGTTGATCGCCTGGATAAGGACCGATGATGTCTTCTAACTGTTTTATTTTATCTAAAGCAATTTCAACGTCCGGTGGCTGAACGTTAACTGACAAAACATTCGTATCACCGACTGTTGTTTCGATTTCATTAATCTCTTCAGGCATTACAATGGTCGAAAAAACATCTGTATCTTCAATCTCAATCGTTGATTCGTCTACCTTTTCACCTGCAGATGTTAGCACCTGTTTCCCTTGTAAATCATACGTCAGCGTGTAATGATTCTTCGCTAACCGAGCCATACGATTATAGGTGTTGTTCGACTCAAACACTTGCCATTCCCCTTGAACATAATCTCCAAGCAAAGGGTACCAAGGTCGGATCGCTTGAACGCTCCCCGCTTCCCCCGGATAAAATTGATACGATAACTCCACAACCGCTCGGTCATTCGGACGAATAAACTCATTTAAGTCAATTGCAAAGCGCGATTGGACTTGTCTCGTCTCTGCTTCATCCCCATTAACCGTTACTTCAATATCAAAAGGCTGTAAAAAATGTTCAAAATAAAACAATAATTCGTTCCATGAATCATTCGAATGATTGCTAACATCTATTGAAACCGTTGCACGATAGTAATCGTCTTCTTGTTCTAACTTCATTTCATATGTACTGTTTACCCCTTGATTGCCTGTACTAGTACCACCACCAGGCAGAAAACTCATTTGGTCTTCACAAGAAGGAATAAGCAGAAAACTCATTATCAACAAAAACCACCTTTTCATACGTTTCCCCCTACTACATACCGATGTGAAAAAAAGAGTTTACGCAGGCACATGCCTACGTAAACTCTCTTTTAATGTTTAACCTCTATGAAATCTAGAGAGAAATGAATTAACCAATTGAACCTTCCATTTCGAAACGGATCAGACGGTTCATTTCAACCGCATACTCCATTGGAAGTTCTTTCGTGAATGGCTCGATAAAGCCCATTACGATCATTTCTGTTGCTTCTTCTTCATTCAGACCACGGCTCATCAAGTAGAAGAGTTGCTCCTCAGATACTTTTGATACCGTCGCTTCATGCTCAAGCATGATGTCATCGTTGAAGATCTCGTTGTATGGAATTGTGTCAGAAGTTGACTCGTTATCCATGATCAACGTATCACACTCAATCTTCGACTTCGATCCTTGAGACTTACGTCCGAAGTGAGAGATTCCACGGTAAGATACTTTACCACCTTGCTTCGAAATTGATTTCGAAACAATCGTTGAAGAACAGTTTGGTGCTAAGTGGTATGCTTTTGCACCTGCGTCTTGGTGTTGGCCCTTTCCTGCAATTGCAATTGAAAGAACGTTACCACGAGCGCCTTCGCCTGTCATGATGATTGAAGGGTATTTCATCGTAAGTTTTGAACCGATGTTCCCGTCAACCCATTCCATCGTAGCGCCAGCACCAGCTGTCGCACGCTTCGTTACGAGGTTGTAAATGTTTGGAGCCCAGTTTTGAATCGTCGTGTAACGGCAGTATGCGTCCTTTTTAACGATGATCTCAACAACTGCACTGTGAAGTGAGTTCGTTGAATAAACTGGTGCTGTACACCCTTCAACGTAGTGTACGGAGCTTCCTTCGTCCGCAATGATGAGTGTACGCTCAAATTGTCCCATGTTCTCAGAGTTAATTCTGAAATACGCTTGAAGTGGAGAATCAGCTTTCACGCCTTTAGGCATGTAGATGAATGAACCACCTGACCATACTGCAGAGTTCAATGCTGAGAACTTGTTGTCACTTGGAGGAATAACCGTCGCAAAGTGCTCACGGAAAATGTCTTCATTTTCTTTAAGGCAGTATCAGTATCCTTAAAGATAATGCCTTGCTCTTCCAAGTCTTCTTGCATGTTGTGATAAACAACTTCTGATTCGTACTGTGCAGAAACACCTGCAAGGTATTTTTGCTCAGCTTCAGGAATCCCAAGCTTATCAAACGTATTCTTAATCTCTTCAGGAACTTCATCCCAAGATTTCTCAGAACGCTCTGAAGGCTTTACGTAATACGTAATGTCATCAAAGTCGAGCTCAGTTAAATCGCCGCCCCATTGTGGCATTGGCATTTTGTAAAACTGCTCCAATGACTTAAGACGGAACTCAAGCATCCACTCAGCTCATCTTTAATCTTGGAAATTTCTCTAACGACGTTTTCTGTTAGTCCACGTTCTGAACGATAAATGGAAACGTCTTTATCATGAAACCCATATTGGTATTCGCCAATCTCAGGCATTTTCTTAGCCATGTGAAAGACCTCCTTCTAATGTCACCACCGATAGGTGATGGTCTTACTACTCATCCAAGCCCTTCTCCATTGCTTTCCAAGCAAGGGTCGCACATTTAATGCGGGCAGGGAACTTTGTTACCCCTTGAAGGGCTTCGATATCTCCAAGGTCATATTTTTCATCGTCGTACTCTTTACCTTGAACCATTTCGGAAAAGATCCCAGAAATCTCAAGCGCTTCTTTGATCGATTTGCCTTTAACTGTATCTGTCATCATTGACGCTGAAGATAAGCTAATTGAACAACCTTCACCCGTGAACTTTGCCTCGACAACTTGATCATTTTCAACTTGTAAATGAAGCTGAATTCGATCGCCACATGAAGGGTTATTCATGTTAATCGTCAAGGCATCATTCTCGTCAAGCTCTCCACGATTTCTCGGGTTTTTGTAATGATCCATGATGACTTGTCGATAAAGAGTGTCTAGATTACTCTGCATAGACATCTCCGAAATACTCCTTTGCCGTCACAAGTGCATCAACAAATGCGTCGACGTCGCTTTTTGTATTGTATAAATAAAAGCTCGCTCGTGCTGTTGCTGTACACCCTAACCAATTCATAAGAGGGCGAGCACAATGGTGACCCGCACGAACCGCAACACCTTGAGAATCAAGGACAGTCGCTACATCATGAGGATGAACACCTTTAATGTTGAAGGTCAAGATTCCTGCACGTTGGTCAGCAGGAGGACCATACACTTCTACATCTTCATGTTCAGTAAGTCTTTCCATTGCGTATTGAACGAGCATTTTCTCGTGTGCTTCGATGTTTTCTAAACCAATTTCTTCGAGGTAGTCAATCGCTTTAGCAAAGCCGATTGCTCCTCCAATAATCGGTGTACCCCCTTCGAATTTGTATGGGAGCTCTTTCCAAGTTGACTCGTAAAGACCAACTTCGTCAATCATCTCTCCTCCAAATTCAAAAGGCTCCATGTCGTCAAGAAGTTCTTTCTTACCGTATAGAGCACCAATTCCTGTCGGTCCACACATTTTGTGTGCAGAGAACGCGAAGAAATCACAATTTAGATCTTGAACGTCAACTTTTTTTGTGCGGTGAACTTTGTGCACCGTCAACGATCATAATCGCTCCGTGGTTGTGAGCAATTTCTCCAACTTCTTTAACAGGGTTCATCGTTCCGAGAACGTTTGACACGTGAACCATTGTGACGATTTTCGTCTTATCGGTTACCGTTTCTTCAACATCCTCAAGAGAGATCGTACCATCTGGTTGAAGTGGAATATATTTGAGCACAGCACCTGTTGCTTTTGCAACTTGTTGCCAAGGAATGATATTGCTATGATGCTCCATCGGAGTTAAGACAATTTCATCACCTTCGTTAAGCTTTGCTTTTGCGTAGCTTGAAGCAACGATGTTCAGTGCTGTTGTCGTTCCGCGCGTGAAAATAATTTCTTCACGGTTCTTTGCATTAATGAATGACTGTACCCGGTCTCTTGCGCCTTCGTAACCATCCGTCGCTTTCGAACCTAGCGTATGAACCCCGCGATGCACGTTGGAGTTGTACGAGTTATAGTACTCCTCCAACGCTTCAATCACCTGAATCGGCTTCTGTGAAGTTGCCGAGTTGTCGAGATAAACGAGCGGATGGCCGTTTACTTCTTGGTGAAGAATCGGGAATTGTTCACGCACTTTCTGAACGTCAAACATTAGTAGACTTTCCTTTCAATCACTTCCGTAAGACGCTCTTTAACCGCTTCAACTGGAAGTTCTCCTACAACAGGCTCAAGGAAGCCATGAATGATTAAACGTTCTGCTTCAAGCGTAGAAAGACCACGGCTTTGCATGTAGAACATTTGCATCGGATCAATCTTTCCGACTGATGCTGCGTGTCCTGCAGTTACGTCATCTTCATCAATAAGAAGAATCGGGTTTGCGTCTCCACGAGCTTTAGAAGAGAGCATGAGTACACGTCCAGTTTGCTCACTGTGTGCTTTCGTACCGCCTTTTTCAATCTTATTAATTCCGTTGAAGATTGCAGACGATGCGTCTTTCATTACACCATGAGTCAAAATGTACCCTTCAGAGTGCTTACCATGACCGACCATGTTGCTCGTAAAGTTCTGAATCTGCTCTCCACGACCTACAGCAACGGTCTTCGTATCTCCGTAAGAACCATCACCTAATAGATGCGTTGTGTTCTCAGAAATTGTACTACCTTCGTTCATTTGTCCAAGCGCCCATTCGATACGGCCGTCTTTTTGAACGTGTGCACGACGAACAATGTAGCTCGTTACACCACTTTCAAGGTTATCAACAGCACCGTACTTCACTTCAGCGCCTTGACCGACATACACTTCTGTAACGATGTTTGCAGCAGCTTTTTCTTTCTCGAAAGAAACGTAGTTTTCAACATACGTTACACGGCTGTGGTCTTCTGCCACGATAATAACGTGGTTAAACAATCCGACCTTCACATCGTCTTGCCAGAAAATTGCTTGTAATGGAACTTCCACTTCAACGTTTTTCGGAACGTAAATGAAAATACCACCGTTAACAAGCGCTGTGTGAAGAGCTGTAAGTTGGTTCTCATCAGAACGAACAGCTTCTCCCATGAAATACTTCTCAAGTAAGTCACTGTGCTCATTCACTGCTGTTTCAAAATCAGTGAAGATCACGCCTTTTTCTTTAAGTTCATCTGCAACTTTGTTGTGCGCAACTTTACCGTCACGTTGAATAATTGCACTGTTCACTTTGCTTTCATCACCAGCAAGACGAGCAACATCTCCTGGCAAATCACTGTAACTCTCAATTGCACGTTGATCACTATCGATGTTCTCAAACGTTGAGAAGTTCCATCTTGTTAATTTTGTTTTATCAGGGTTAGGCATCGGTAAAGAAGCAGCATTTGTAAGAGCTTCTAAACGCTTTTCTTGAAGCCACGTAGGCTCATTGCGCTTTTCCGACCAAGATTTAACCGTTTCACGATCAAATGCCCATTTCGTTTCAACAGCCATATTCTGCACCTCCGTCTCTTATGCTTCTTGTCCTACACGCTCATCTTCAATTCCGAGCTCTTCTTTAATCCAATCATAACCTTCTGCTTCAAGACGTTGAGCAAGACTAGCGTCGCCAGACTTCACAATACGTCCTTGCATCATCACGTGAACGTGATCTGGTGTGATGTAGTTGAGTAGACGTTGGTAGTGAGTGATGATGAGGCAACCAAAGCTTTCTCCACGCATGTTGTTAATTCCGTTTGATACGACTTTAAGTGCGTCAATATCAAGACCAGAGTCAATCTCATCTAGGATCGCAATTTTTGGTTCAAGCATAAGAAGTTGAAGAATTTCGTTACGCTTCTTCTCTCCACCAGAGAAACCTTCATTCAAATAACGAGTAGAGAATTGCTCGTTCATATCAAGTGTTTCCATGTTTTTGTCCATCTTCTTGATGAACTTCATTAATGGAATCTCGTCGCCTTCTTCGCGGTGTGCGTTAATAGCAGTACGAAGGAAGTCAGAAGTTGTAACACCAGTTACTTCACTTGGGTATTGCATAGCAAGGAACATTCCAGCACGTGCGCGCTCGTCAACTTCCATTTCAAGAACGTCTTCACCATCAAGGCTTACACTACCTTTTGTGATTTCGTAACTTGGGTGTCCCATAATTGCAGAAGCAAGTGTTGATTTACCTGTTCCGTTTGGTCCCATAATGGCATGGATTTCGCCGCCAGAAATTTCTAAGTTAAAGCCCTTTACGATCTCTTTACCTTCGATCTCGACATGTAAGTCTTTGATCGTCAATGTTGATGCAGTCATAATCTACCTCCATTTATTTAAGCTACAACGAATAGGTAGCATATTCTCAATCTATTCTCATTCTTATTTTATAACAAATTCAATCTCCCATCAAGAGCATGGGCGTATTCGTAAAAAAAGAGAACCGCTCTGGATTCTCTTTTCCCATTATGCAGGTTTATTCTAAAGGTTTCAATGGATTAAACCTGTTGAGAGAAATGCTTAATTATTACTACCTGAGGAATCTTGCTCTTTCTCGAATGCTTCGATTGCATCTCGAATTAATGTTGCGGCTTGACTGAGCGAAGGACCTGCCCGAAAAGCTGCTGCTACCGCTACTGCTTCAAGGATCTCTGCTTCTGTCGCCCCTTCATCTACACACATCTTCGTATGATAGACCATGCAATAATCATCATTCATCGCCACACTAATCGCCAGTGCCATCAGCTGTTTATCTTTCGTTTGCAATTTCCCTTTAGCAAAACAAACTTCTGTAAACGCATGGTACTTCCGAGTTAACCGAGGCAATTGTTCTGAAACATAATCCATGCCTTCTTTATAATCTAGCAATACTTCTTCAATGAAATTCTGATCTTTTGGCATAACAATCCCCCTCATCCTTAGTATGGAAAAGGGGGATTCAATTCATGCATATTTTTCCATTATTTATTTTGCTCGCGCCAAAGTTCCTTAGCAATCTTTGGTGCGTGCCAGATTGACGGTGTGATTAAAAGCGCAACCGGCACTGCTGTTACGACAATAAACGATTGCAATGCATCGATACTACCTTCACCAATAAAGATTAGAATTGCCGCTACAACCGCCATAATGCTCGCCCAGAAGACACGCATAAATTTCGGAGGATTTCCTTCCCCTGTCATACTCATTGAAATTGAATACGTCATGCTATCTGCTGTTGTAATGACAAAGAGGATCGCAAGAATTAAGAAGAGAAATGGCATAATGACCGCAAACGGCATTTGCTCTGCAATTGCTATAATGCTGCTGGCAATCCGCCTTCATCAAGGGGACCAGAGACGCTTCCCGGATTCTCCATCTCATAAAAGATCCCAGACCCACCAACAACACTAAACCAGAAATTCGTAATTAGTGGAGAAATCACTGCGACTGCCATAATGATTTCTCTGATTGTACGCCCTCTTGAGATTCTCGCAATAAGCATCGTCATCATCGGCGCAAATCCGATAAACCACGCAAAGAAGAACAACATCCAAAAACCTAACCAGTCATTGTCACCCCGGTACGTGTGAAGCGTTACAAAATTATTGATGTAAAATCCAAAGGAAGAGATAAACGTATCAATGATAAATGCTCCTGCACCGAATAACATAATAACAGCCGCTAAGATGAACACAATAATAATGTTGAGTTTACTTAACCATTGAATTCCTTTGTGAATTCCTGTAACCGCTGAAATGATAACAATAAAAAGTAAAAAGGCAATAACAGATACTTGGACTAAAAAGTTATCAGGAATCGCAAATAATGAATCCATTCCATAGCTCACTTGTAGAGCTAAAATACCAATTGGACCGATTGTACCTGCTGCGACCGCAATGACACAAAATGCATCAATAACCGCCCCTAGCTTATGGTTCGCAATTCGCTTACCAAAAAACGGATACAACAGGGAACGTGGTTTCATTGGCATCCCTTTATGATAGACCGCATACATGAGTACAATTGCACCGGTCGTACCGAGTACAGCCCATGCACCATCCCCCAACTAACAAATGCTTGAGCCATTGCCGGAGCAATTGCCGCCTGTGTTGCAGCTTCAATGTCGTTGTGTACCGGTGGCACGTCCATAAAATAATACATCGGCTCAGATGCTGCCCAGAAGACCCCACCTGCACCTAATAATGAAATTGTAATTACTGAGACCCAACGAAACGTGCTCATTTCAACTTGATCTCTATTTCCAATCCGTACTTTGCCGTACTTTGAAAATGCAATAACTAGTGCTGCACCTAACATGACGAGAAGGAGCAACTGCCAGAAGCCACCAAAGTAATATACAGATGCTTCGAAAGTTACATTCACAAATTGACTAACTGCTTGTACGTCGATGATTGACGCAATAACGAACAATAAGAGAATCCCTCCACTTATTGCAAAGACAGGCCAGTCAACCTTTTTTTAAATTCATTATCCCGAAAAAAACCCTTCCTTAAAACAAAAAAAACATCCCCGACGTCTTCTTTTAGAACACATCGAAAATGTTTGTTCGTTTTTTTATTGGTGTCACAAGTTAAAAAGTATAGCATAAAATCTTTTCGATGCACATGTAATATTTATCCTAGATTTAGAGAGCACTTTTATTATGCCACTTTCTTCATATTAAAATGCATTCTTTATGTGGATATATGATGCTTGATTTCCACAAATAAAAAGCAGTTCGTTTTCAGAAACGAACTGCTTTTTTTATTTATTCTGCTGGAAGTACTGCACCTTCGTATTGTTCTTCAATAAACGATACGACTTCATCGGAATGAAGGACATCTAGCAATGTCTGGATGCGTGGGTCGTCCTCATCACCTGAATTTACTGCAATCACGTTAACGTACGGGTTATCATCGCCACTCTCAACAGCGATCGAATCATCAACCGGGCTTAAATCGTTGTCAATTGCATAGTTTGAGTTAATGAAGACAACATCTCCTTCACCCGTATCAAATGCTTGTGGTAAGATCGCTGCTTCGTATGAAGGGTCGAAGTTGAAATCGTTCGGGTTATCTTCAATGTCATCAATCGTTGCATAAATTGGATCAACGCCATCAGCAACTGTAATTAAACCTTCTTCTTCAAATAAGCTAATCACACGACCGTGGTCAGCGACAGAATCACTCATAATAACGTGTGCGCCTTCAGGAAGTTCTGATAAAGAACTATACTCTTGACTGTATCCACCCATCGGCTCAATGTGTACGCCGCCTGCGTTAGCAAAATCATAACCATGCTCTTCGATTTGGCTTTCAAGGTAAGGGATGTGCTGGAAATAGTTCGCATCTAAATCACCGAAATCAAGTGCTTGGTTCGGGATAATGTAATCATTGAACGTTTCAATTTGCAGATCAACACCTTCTTCTTCAAGAAGATCTTGTGCAAATTCAAGAATCTCAGCATGTGGAATGTTAGAAGCACCTACGACGAGTGGTTCATTCTCACCATCGTTTGTCGCTTCTTCATCCGTATCTTCATCTGGTGTCTCAACGTCAGAATCCGCGTCTCCTTCAGCGCCTGAACCATTTTCCTCATCAGACGTTCCACAAGCGCTTAATGCGAGTACAAGTGAACCTGCTGCAATTGCCGTATAAAACTTTTTCATTCTACTTCTCTCCCCTTCTTATCGTTTATCTAATTTTCTCGTCAACACGTCGCCAATTCCTTGGAAAATAAACACGATGATGAGCGTAATTACGGTAGCTACGAGCGTTACTTCTGCATTATTACGTTGGAAACCATCACGGTAAGCTAGATCTCCTAGTCCTCCTGCACCAATAACCCCTGCCATTGCTGTGTAGCCAACAAGCGCGATTGATGTAACAGTAATTCCAGAAATTAACGCAGGCATTGATTCAGGTAATAACACTTTAAAGATAATCTGAAATTGATTGCTTCCCATAGACCGAGCTGCTTCAATGACGCCCTTGTCAACTTCTCGAAGTCCAATTTCGACGAGTCTCGCATAGAAAGGCGCTGCACCAATAATCAATGCGGGAAGAGCTGCTTGTGGTCCAAGCATCGTATTTAAGATTGCGACTGTAAATGGAATCAATAGTATGATTAAGATGATAAATGGGATCGAGCGAAAGATATTCACAAAAGCTGCGGTAAACCAGTTAATTACCGGATTAGACCAGAGCTGATTTCTAGACGTTAAAAACAATAATAACCCTAACGCTATTCCTAATATAAACGTGAAAACAATTGCGATTGAACTCATGTACACCGTTTCCCACGTTGCTTCAAGCATATTGTCCCAATTCACATTACTAAGGAAGCCTTCATCCATGAGTAATCACCTCCGCCTGTACTTCATGATTCTCTAAGAAGGCGAGAGCTGCCTTAACTTTTTCTTCGCTTCCTTCTAATGAAATAAATAACGTTCCATAACTGCCATCTTTCGTACGTGCAATGTTACCTTGTAGAATATTGACGTCAATGTCGACATTACGAATGAGCTCAGAAACGAACGGTTTTTCTGTTCGCTCACCGACAAACGTCAGTTTCACCACTGTCCCGTTTGCATCATCCAACTGATCTTCGATGACTTCAAGTGACTCATCGTTCTCTGTAATTTGTTTCACAAATGCTCTCGTGATCTCCTCTGATGGGTTTCTAAATACGTCGAGTACAGCACCTTGTTCTACGACTTTTCCATCTTCCATCACGGCCACGCGACCACAAATTTTGTGAATGACGTGCATTTCATGAGTGATAAGAACAATTGTAAGTCCTAGCTTTTGATTAATATCATAAAGGAGATCTAGGATTTGACTCGTCGTTTTTGGATCAAGTGCAGACGTTGCTTCGTCACAAAGCAACACCTTCGGATTATTCGCAAGAGCTCGTGCAATCCCGACTCGTTGCTTTTGACCACCACTTAATTGCGACGGATACGCATCACCGCGACCTTCTAAACCGACAAGCTTAATGAGCTCATCAACACGCTCTTTGCGTTTTGCACTTGAAACTCCTGCAATTTCTAGAGGATAAGCAATGTTTTGTCGTACAGTTCGTGACCAAAGCAAGTTGAAATGTTGAAAGATCATGCTGATTTCTTGCCTTGCTTTCCTTAACTCTTTGCCTCTCAGCGTCATCATGTCGTAATCGGCAATTTTTATAGAACCACTACTTGGCACTTCAAGTAAATTCAACAGACGGATGAGTGTACTTTTTCCAGCACCACTGTACCCGATAATGCCGAAGATCTCTCCTTGCTCAATGTTAAGTTCTACGTTTTGAACGGCGTTAATTGATGCAGCCTTCGTCTTAAAAACTTTAGAAACATCATTAATTCGAATCACGGGCTGCACCTCCTTTTCTAAACTTATTTCCTACTATCCATATCTATTCAGTAAACTTTGAACGAAATAAAAAAATAACCCATCAACTCAATATGATGAGCAGAAAGGTTGTATTCTCACTATTCCCGTCTCATCTCCCAAAATTACCACGTAATCTTGCAGGAATTGGCACCATTGCAATAAAAATTGCCGGTTGCCGGGCTTCATAGGGCCAGTCCCTCCACCTCTCCAGATAAGGATATTCAGTTTGTGATTGTATCTTAGCACCCAGCTTTCTACCTGTCAACAAATCTTTCATGATTTATCACCTATGTTCTAAATCATCGTTCTTTTACAATTGACGAGACGATATGTCTAGAACTCCATTGACCTTCAGAGACGGTTTCGATTGGGTAGGTTTTCGGATAAAGTGACCGATCAATGTCATCAATAGAATATCCTTGTTCAGTTAACTCATGCACTTGAGCTATAAGCGCTTCTAAATGCTCAATCTTCTTATTAACCATTTCTTTCCCGTTTATATGATACCCGGAGTGACAACAGAATATCGATGAGAATTCGTAGTTCAACAACTTCTTTAGAGAACGTAACGTTTCTGGGATTGATTCAGCTTCCATAATCACTTTCGGTTTCGGTGTGACAAATAGATCCCCAGTAAACAGGCGCCCTGTTTGCTCATCAAGTAAGCTAATATGGTCTTTTGCGTGTCCAGGTGTAAAAATTACGTCCCATGTTGCGTTAGATGTAGTGAGTTGATCTGGCATCTTGGACGGTTGGAAGGGTTTACGCTCTCCCCATGCAAGCTGGCGATAATACGGATACGGTGTTTCTAGAAAGCATTCTTCCAACCCGAGTTCATGTACATAAACAGGCAACTCACGTTGATTAGCTAATACGGCTACATTTCCACTATGATCTTCATGATTATGGGTTAATGCAATAAAATCATACGATTGCGAATCAAAAAAAAGGGCGTAACGTTTGATACATATTCGAGGGTCCTGTATCTACGAGCATATTGTCGACAGCAAACAAATAAACCGGAGTCATTTTCCTACCTTTATTTTCTGGTACAACGTGAGCAATCGTGACACCTTCAATCGTTTGAACGTTCATACGCTTCAACTCCCGACTTGAAACTGAAATTTCAGATAGTGAACTAACTACCCGTTAACCTCTGTAGCACGACTACTCGTTAACGAGAAGGGGCATAATCATCTTTTTTTTACAATTTGCTCGATAAATGGCTCATCAATCGGCTTCTTCGTAACAACTGCTCGGTAATAAACCATTGAAGGCCCAATATCAGCAATTAGATCGAGCGTTTCCAAACCGACTGTACGTTCAGGATAAACATAAGGATCTAAAATCGCAAAGAATACGAGCCTGTATTTGCGATAATAGTCTTGTTGTAGGCGATATTCCAATTCTTTATGATTCGCCAAGACAGCCCCGACCGCCGCCATTGCTCTTTGATGAATGGGATCTTCAGACCAAAAGCTAGATAATAATAACTGCTTTATCTGTTGTTCAAGTCCGTTTGTTTCATCTACTTCTTCTAAAATGCCTTCAAACGATTTTATGGAAGAGATCGCTTCAACGACCAACTCTTGCTTCGATTTCCATCGCCGGTAAATCGTCGCCTTCCCAACACCTGCAGCTTTTGCAATATGATCCATCGTCACTGCTTCATATCCGTGTTCTGCAATCCGTTCTAGCGTGGAGTCTAAGATCACTTGATTTCGACTCTCGTCTCGTGGGCGACCTTTTTTTCACAACTTGTTCGTCCATGCTCAAGAACCTAACCTCCTACTGTTTCTCCTTTTACTGTAGCACCTTCGAATTGGTTAAGGCAATCTTTACAGAGAATTAATTACGAAACTGTTGCGTTCCGTAATTACTCATGGTAAGATTTCTCTTGCTGTTTAAAAGAAGGAGGGTACGGCTATGGCTCACACAGCTACAGAAGCTGACTTAAAATCTGATATTCCTGATATACGACCTATACCAATTTTGGCCGTGCTTCTTTCAGGTGCATTTGTTGCAATCCTAAATGAAACAATTCTTAACGTGGCTTTGCAAGCATCATGGGAGATCTTGGTGTTACATCAAGTACGGCACAATGGCTCGTAACGAGTTACATGCTCGTCATCGGTACACTTATTCCGATTTCTGCCTATTTCATAAAACGTTTTACGACTCGTCAGTTGTTTATCACCGCAATGTCACTATTTACATTAGGGACGGTTATTGCAGGTGTTAGCCCCACATTTGCAGTTCTATTAATAGGAAGAATCACACAAGCTGTCGGTACAGCAATTATGATTCCGCTGCTTATGAACGTGATTTTAGCCGTAATCCCAGTCGAGCGCCGAGGTGCAGCGATGGGGATGATGGGTCTTGTCATTATGTTTGCTCCTGCAATTGGTCCGACCGTTTCGGGACTTATTATTGAAAGCTTAACGTGGCGTTGGCTCTTTTACCTTGTCATTCCGATTGCACTATTCTCACTCGTCTTCGGTTATTTCGTCTTGAAAAATGTAACTGAGACATCGAAACCAAAACTTGATGTGTTTTCATTTATCTTATCGACCATCGGTTTCGGTGGAATTGTGTTCGGATTTAGCACAGCCGGTAAAGGCGACAGCTCGCTTGCTGATCCTCTTGTGATCGCATCACTCGTTATTGGGCTCTTAGCACTTGTGACGTTTGCGATTCGACAATTGAAAATGGAAGAACCATTACTCGACATCAGGGTATTCCGTTTTCCGATGTTTGCGCTCGGTCTCGTCCTTGTGATGCTTGTGATGATGACGATGTTTGCACTGATGCTCGTACTACCGATGTATATGCAATCCGCACTACTCTTTACGGCTGTCGCAACTGGATTGATTATGCTTCCTGGAGGAATTATTAACGGTGCCATGTCTCCAATTATGGGCCGCTTGTTTGATAAAGTTGGACCACGCCCAATTTTAATTCCAGGAGCTATTATGCTTGTGATTACTGTCTTTACGTATCGTTTTTCAACACCTGGTGTTGACGAATGGGTACTTGCGTTACAACATGTATTCGTGATGGTATCCGTCGCAATGATTATGATGCCCGCGCAAACTAACGGTTTGAATCAACTGCCAAAAGAACTTTATCCACACGGGACTGCAATTTTCAACACACTCATGCAAGTCTCAGGTGCAATCGGTGCAGCCATCTTCATCTCAATTATGGAAACCGGCCGCACAAATGCACTTTCTGGAATTCAAAACCCTAGTGCAGAACAACAAATCGAAGCCGTAACGATTGGCGCTCAACAAAGCTTCTCGTTCGGACTGATCTTTGCAATCATAGCACTGCTAATTGCACTTTTTATTCGAAGTAAAAACACCAAAAATCCAGCGTAATAACCAAGCCCTGAATTGTTAATGCAATTCAGGGCTTTTTCTATAAACACGTTCATCACTCCGTACATATACTGTTATGACTTTTAGCTCATACACAGCAATCAATTGATGTGCATGAAATTCAACGATTAGACGGAGGTATTAGATTGAATCCACCAGATCACTTATGGAACGCCAATCGACAAAATCGAAATGGGGTTTCCATTAACAACAATCTCATAAATGGTCCCGGTATTGTTGGTGGTACCGGCTCATTTCCAACGGGAATCCCTACTTCCCCAACTACTCCCACTTCCCCAACTCAACCGACAAGCCCACCAACAGGCATTACCATTGATTTACCAGGTCCTACTGGACCAACGGGTCCTACAGGCCCAACTGGACCATCAGACGGCGCAACTGGCGTAACCGGTCCTACTGGACCAACTGGACCGACCGGCGCAACTGGAATCGGGCTCGATGGCGCCGTTCCTTTTGACCCTATTGCTGCACCAGGCTATCCTGTTGGACAGATCGTTACGTTTGAAGGCAGCACCTATTTTGTGAACACTGCTCCTCCTACGGGTACTCCTGGTACTTCACCAGATTACACGTTGATTGCGGGTGCGGGGGTTACTGGTGTCACTGGACCAACCGGGGCTACGGGCATCGGACTCGACGGCGTTATTCCTTTTGATCCACTCGCTGCACCAGGCTACCCTGTTG